>NZ_JBIAXM010000011.1:0-319475 GCF_042896695.1 Streptomyces sp. NPDC001270
TCTGGAACATCGACTCCTTCGACCAGTGGGGCGTCGAACTCGGCAAGGTCCTCGCCAAACGCGTCGAACCCGCACTCACCGAAGGCACCGAGGTCCCCGGTCTCGACCCGTCCACCACCGCTCTCGTCGCCGCCTATCGCACGCTCAAGAACGATCAGAAAGAAGTGTGAACTGATATGCAGATCGGACTCATCGGTCTTGGCAAGATGGGCGGCAACATGCGCGAGCGCATCCGCCGCGCGGGCCACACCGTCATCGGCTACGACCGCGACCCCGCGCTCTCCGACGTGAAAACCCTCGCGGAGATGGTCGAGCGACTCGACGCCCCCCGCACGGTGTGGGTGATGGTCCCGGCCGGACACCCCACCCAGTCGGTCATCGACGAACTGGGCGACCTGCTGTCCGCCGGGGACACGGTGGTCGACGGCGGCAACTCCCGCTGGACCGACGACGAGAAGCACGCGGCCCAGCTCACCATCAAGGGCATCGGCTTCGTCGACGCGGGCGTCTCCGGCGGCGTCTGGGGCCTGCAGAACGGCTACGCCCTGATGGTCGGCGGCGACAAGGAGCACGTCGAGCGGCTCCAGCCGATCTTCGACGCGCTCAAGCCAGAGGGCCCGTACGGCTACGTCCACGCGGGCCGGGTCGGCGCCGGGCACTTCTCCAAGATGGTCCACAACGGCATCGAGTACGCGATGATGCAGGCCTACGCCGAGGGCTGGGAGCTGCTGGAGAAGGTCAACTCCGTCGACAACGTACGCGAGGTGTTCCGCTCCTGGCAGGACGGCACCGTCATCCGTTCCTGGCTGCTCGACCTCGCGGTCAACGCCCTGGACAAGGACGAGCACCTGGAGAAGCTGAAGGGCTTCGCGCAGGACTCCGGTGAGGGCCGCTGGACCGTCGAGGCCGCCATCGACAACTCGGTCCCGCTGCCGGCGATCACCGCCGCGCTCTTCGCGCGCTTCGCCTCGCGTCAGGACGACTCGCCGCAGATGAAGATGATCGCGGCGCTGCGCAACCAGTTCGGCGGGCACGCCGTCGAGTCGGCGAAGGAGTGACCGGCCGTGGGGGACCTCATCCTGGTCCGCCACGGTGAGACGGAGTGGAGTCTGACGGGACAGCACACCAGCTGGACCGACCTGCCGCTGACCCGGCACGGCGAGGAACAGGCCAAGTCCCTCGCTCCGCTCCTCTCGGGCCGGACCTACGCGCTCACCCTCACCAGTCCGCTCGCCCGCGCGATCCGCACCGCCGAACTCGCGGGCCTGACCGGGACGGTGCCCGATCCCGAGCTGCACGAGTGGGACTACGGCGGCTACGAGGGCATCACCACCGACGAGATCCACCGCGACCGCCCGGACTGGGACCTGTGGACGGACGGCGTGCCGCCCGGCCCCCACGGGCATCCCGGCGAGTCGCCCGAGGAGGCGGGACGGCGGGCCGACCGGGTGCTCTCCCGTGTCGAGGCCGCCCTCGCCCGGGACGCCGGCGATGTGGTGCTCGTCGCCCATGCCCACTTCCTGCGGGTGCTCACCGCCCGCCGGCTGGGCCTGCCGCCTGCCGAGGGCCGCCTGTTCCAGTTGGCCACCGGCGCCGTGAGCCGGCTGTCCCTGGAGCACGGGCGGCCCGTGGTCACGGAGTGGAACAGGACGGTCTGACCGTCCCGGCCCGGGTCACCCGCCGTGACCCGGGCCGCAGTGGTACAGCGGGGACGTACGGCCGGGTGCGCCGTAGGCGGCCGGCGGGACGGGCGAGCAGTGGGCGACGGTCCAGCGGGCCAGCGCGCCCGCCGGGGTCTGTGCGGCGCGGGTGCCCGCCACCGTGTCGGAGCGGCGCAGCAGGACGTAGTGCAGCCGGCCGGAGTCGATCAGCCCGCTCAGGTCCCGCGTGGTCGGGAACGGGACGCGTCCGGTGAAACCGCCGGCGGGGAGCACCGACGCGTCGGCCGCGATGATGTACGGAGCGGCGGTCGTCCAGGCGGGCACGGCCGCCAGGTACCGGGCGCCGTCGCGGTGCGCGGTGAGATAGGCCAGCAGACGCTGCCGGGCCGGGGTCAGCGTCGACAGCGCCGTACCGGTGCGGACGCTGCTGGGGCCGACCCGGCCGAAGGCGCCGGGCTGGTTGTAGCGCAGCGACAGCGCCGAGGCCGACCAGACGGCGGGTATGAGCAGGACCGCGGCGAGCCCGGCGGCCAGGCCGACCGTGCCGGTGCGCCGCGTGGGCCGTATGCCGGTCAGGACCGGCCCGGTCAGGCAGAGGACGACGGCGACGGGCACCGACCAGCCGAAGAACCGCGGGTAGCGCAGGGTGAGGACCGCGCACCAGGCGACGTTGACGACGATCACCGCGGGCAGGACCCACGCCCGGCGGCCTCCGGCCCGGCACGCCCGCCACCCCTGGACGACGCCGGCGCCGGCCAGCGCCGACAGGGCCACCGCGACCACACCCAGGTAGTAGGTGTGGCCGGTGACACTGCCGAAGCTGAACACCACGAAGAAGGTGGCCAGCCAGACCCCCCAGAGCAGATGGCCGGCGAGCAGCCGGTCCGTGCGCGGTGCGCGTCGGCGCCACAGCGCCGCGAGGCCGCCGACGAGGCCGAGGGCCGCCAGCGGGTACAGCCAGCCGCTCTGGGTGGCGAGTCCGGGGCTGAACATCTTCCACACGCTGTCGCCCATGCCGGGCGCGGCGCCGCCCGGTTGTGCCGCGCCGCCGGTGACGATGCTGCCGGTGCCGGCCGCGTCGATGCCGACCAGGTGGAAGCGGGTCAGGAAGTTGTAGCCGACGACCATGCCGGACGCCGAGTTGTCGGTGGTGCCGTCGAGGTAGGGGCGGGACCCGGGCGGGGTGAGGGTCGCCGCCAGCATCCACGACAGGGACACCGCGGCCGTCACCGCGCCGGCCAGGGCCAGATGGCCGATCCGGCGGCGGCGGGTGGTGGGGGCGGCGACCAGGTAGGTCACGGCGAGTGCGGGCAGCACCGCCCATGCCTCCAGCATCTTGCACTGGAAGGCCACGCCCGCCCAGACGCCCGCGAGCAGCAGGGTGCGCGGCCGGGCTCGTTCGGTCGCGCGCTGGGTGGCCTCGGCGGCGAGGAGCAGCAGCAGGACGAACGGCGCGTCCTCGACCACCGACCGCCCCACGCCCACGGTCACCGGGGTGAGCGTGAGGAAGGCAGCCGCCGCGAGAGCCGCGGGCACCCCGGCCCAGCGGCGCACCAGCAGGTGGAGCAGGAGCACGCAGGCCACCCCCTCGACGGCCTGCGGCAGCACCAGCGCCCACGCGTGGAAACCGAAGACCATCGCCGACAGGGCCTGCGGCCACAGGAATCCGGGCAGCTTGTCGAGGGTGATGGAGCCCGCGGGGTCGAAGGCGCCGTAGAGGAAGGCGACCGGGCTGCCGGTCATGCTGCGCACCGCGCTCGCGTAGAAGGCGTGGTAGGCGCTGTGGTCGATGCCCCAGAGAAAGAGCAGGGCGGCGAGCGCGGTTATGCCCAGCAGGACCGGGCGCTCGTAGTGGTCGGCGCGGTTCCGCACCGCTGCCCGGGGCGGTGGCCAACCCGTACGGACCACGGCGCGCGGTTCGCTGACGACGCTCGGCATGAACGGCTCTCGATCGTGGGGGGGGGGACGGCCGGAACGAATGGGGTCCGGAATGCGGGGCGGCATTCCGGACTTTGTCGAGTATCAGTTCACCAACCTGTACAGAACCTGAACAAGGCGCCGGTCTCACCGGCCTCTCACCCCGTCCACACCGGGTCCATGACCGGTGCGGGGGGGCGGCTTGGACCCTTCGCCGGTGCGGGACCGCACGGCGTACCGCGCCGCCGTCCGGGCGAGGCCGGATCAGTCCCTCGTCCGCTCCGCGGCGAGGTAGGCGATCACCATGTCGGCGAGCAGGGCGCGGTGGCGCTCGCGCCGGACCGGGTCGGCCGGGTCGTGGGCGGACAGTGGTCCGTATCCGGGCCGGCCCGCGACCCGGAGGAAGCAGAACGCACGGATCATCGCGTACACGTCGACGGCATCGGCGCCGGCTCTGAACACACCCCGTGCCCGGCCCGCCGCCAGGATCCGGCGGATCGCGTCGAGGGCCGGGGAGTCCGTGGTCGCCGGTCGTTCGGAAGCGGCGCTGCGGCCGGCCCCGTGGCCGGGGTCGATGCTGACCAACCGGATGAGGTCCGGGTGCTGTTCGTGCTGGTCGAAGGTCAGCTGGGCCAGCCGCCGGACGGCCGCGACCGGATCGAGGTGCGCGACGTCGAGTCGCTGCTCGGCCACGCGGATCATCCCGTGCGCCCGCTCCAGTACGGCCGTGAACAGCTGCTCCTTGCCGCCGAAGAAGTAGTAGATCATCCGCTTCGTGGTGCGGGTGCGGGCGGCGATCTCGTCGATCCGGGCCCCTGCGTAGCCGGCCCGGGCGAACTCCTGTGTCGCCGCGTCCAGGATCTCGGCCCGGGTGCGGTCGGCGTCACGGCCCCGCCCGCTCCGTCCTGCCGGTACGCCGCCGCTCGCCATCGGGATCCTCCGGACGGTAGGGCCAGTGCCGCAGATTCCAGGAGGCCGGCCCGCCCGGCCACCGGACTTCGTCACCGCCCGGTGTGACGACGGCCCGACGGTCGGTCACGTCGTCGCCGCGTCATGGCCCGACGGTCGGTCCCGGGGACGCCGCGTCAGCGGTTCGACCAGTCCCGGCGGCACAGCACCAGCCGGTACCCGTCCGGGTCCTCGACGGTGACGCCCCACTCGTTCCAGTAGGGGTTGGGCGAAAGGACCCGCCGTCCGCCGTGCGCCTCCAGCGCGGCGATCAGCTCCTCCGGGACGGCCCCGTCGGCGTACACGACGAGAAGGTCCTCCTCGGTGGGGCGGGGATCGACGGGGCGCGCGGGCTCGTGGACCAGTTCCAGGTGCCAGTCGGCGTCCGGCCAGCCGAGCATGAGCAGGTCGTGCTCGCCCGGCTCGGGTCCGCCCTCGGCCCGCCACAGAACGCTCAGTCCGAGCCCGGCGGTCCAGAACCGCTCGGCCGCCGCCAGGTCCCGGGACGGCCGGGCGACACGGATGTGGCTGCGTCCGTTGACGGGCATCGGGACCTCTTCTTCCTGGTTCTCCGTGACGGCCTCTGCCGGCGAGCTGCCGGGCGGGCCCAGGAAATGGACGACCGGCGAGCCATCGGCCAACGGATCCTGCGCCTTCGTCGTAGACAGTACGTCCTGGACGGTCCGGCAGCGCCCCGGACGGGCGCGGGGTACCGCGCGACCAGCCGCCGTGCCGCCGTGTGCGCACGACGGTGTCGGCTCGGTCCGGCCGACGCGGCGCCCGTGCCGCGGACGGGTGACGGTGTCAGGACGTGGGTGGCACGGCCGCGTCGAGGAAGGGGCCCAGTTCCCGGGCCACGGTCGTCAGGGGCGCCACGTCGCGTTCGGCCCGGGCCAGCAGGATCGCCCCTTCCAACGCGCTGATCATCACGGTGGCCAGGGCGGCGGCCCGTTCGGCGGGCACCCCCAGATCGGCCAGGGCGGCGGCGAGCGGGGTCCGCCAGGCCGCGAACGCGGCAGCGGTCGCGGCACGGGTGGACGTGCCCGCCGCCGCGCAGTCCACGGTGGCCGCGGCGACCGGACAGCCCCGGTCGAAGCCGCTGGTGCCGTACTCGTCGGTCCACTGCCGCACCATCGCGGCGAACAACCCGCTCGGCGTCGCCCGCTCCTGCTCGGCGAGGAAGCGCGCGATCCGGTTGCCCGCGTACCGTCCGGCCCAGTCCACGGCCTCGTTGACGAGTTGTTCCTTGCCGCCCGGGAAGTAGTGCTGGAGCGATCCGCGCGGCGCCTGCGCGTGGGCGGCCACCTCGCGCATGCCCGTCGCGGTGACCCCGTCGCGCCGGATGAGCTGAGCCGCGCTGAAGACCATCCGCTCCCGCGGTCCCCTCCGGGACACCGCCATCGTCGACCTCCCGGCGTGCTGTGCCTCGCTGCCCGGCCCAGCCTATGACCACCGTCATAGCACCCGCTACTATGACCGCTGTCATAGTCGCTTCGGGGGCGGAGGGTGGTCCTCACGTGCACGTCGGATTCATCGGACTCGGAGTGATGGGGCAGCCCATGGCGCTGCGCCTGGCGGCAGCGGGCACCCCGCTCGTGGTCTGGAACCGCAGCGCCGGCCGCACCGAGCCGCTGCGCGCGGCCGGCGCCGAGGTGGCCCCGGACCCCGACGGCGTGTTCGCACGGTCGGACGTGGTGATCCTGATGCTCGCCGACGACACGGCGATCGACGCGGTGCTGGACCGCGGCGGCCCGCGGTTCGCGGCCCGCGTCGCCGGGCGCGTCGTCGTACACATGGGCACGACCTCCCCCGAGTACTCGCGGGCGCTGGAGGCCGACGTCCGCGCGGCGGGCGGCCGTTACGCCGAGGCGCCGGTCTCCGGCTCCCGGGTGCCCGCCGAGCAGGGCCGGCTGGTGGCCATGCTGGCCGGGGAGGAGGCGACCGTGGCCCAGGTACGGCCGCTGCTGGCGCCGATGTGCCAGGAGGTGTTCGTGTGCGGTCCGGCACCGCACGCCCTGCTGATGAAGCTCTCGGTGAACCTCTTCCTCATCACCCTGGTGACCGGGCTGACCGAGGCGTTCCACTTCGCCGAACGGCAGGGCCTGGACCGGCGGCTGTTCCTCGACGTGCTCGACGCGGGCCCGATGGCCAGCGGGGTCTCCCGGATGAAGGCGCCCAAGCTGGAGGAGCGGGACTTCGCGGTACAGGCGGCGGCCCTGGACGTGCTGAAGAACAACCGCCTGATCGCGGCGGCGGCCCGCACGGCGGGGCTGGCCTCGCCGTTGCTCGACGCCTGCCACCGCCTGTTCGAGGAGACCGTGGCCCACGGGTACGGTGGCGAGGACATGGTCGCCGTGCTACGGGCCATCGAGGCACGCACCGAGACAGCCGCCACCGAGGTTCCCGCGGCACGCCTGTGAGGGGTGCGGGGACCCGCGCGACCGCACACAGCACCGCCGTGGCGGACCGGCGGCGCGTCCTGGCGGCACCCTCGCACCCCGTCCGGTGCGGCGCTCAGCGCCGCGGAATCCCGTAGGCCCGTTCGATGCGCAACCGCAGCACCAGACGTCGGTCGCGGACCATGGCCGCCCGGAAGTCGTCCCAGTCGGGGTGCTCGCCCAGGACGTCGCGGTAGAGGCGGACCAGTTCCCCGACCGTCTCGTCGTGCGGGTCCCGGGCCACCGGGGAGAGGTCGGCCGTGCCCTCGGCCACCGTGTACGCCCACCGGTCGGCGCTGGTGACGTGGTACGAGGCCCGCGGGTCGCGGCGCAGATTGCGGGTCTTGGCGCGGTCGTCCGTGATCGACACACGGATGACGCGCTCCTTCGGGTCGTAGGCGTGGCTCACGTTCGACAGCTGGGGGCGGCCGTCGTGCTTGAGCGTGACCAGCACTCCGCCGTGACCGTCGCAGAGCAGTTCCAGCAGTGCGTCCTGTGTCGCGTCCTCAGTCATGCAAGGATCAACCGGGCGGCCGTGCCCGGGCATTCCCCCGTGACGGCGCGTCGCGTCGATCAGGGCCGGGGACGGGCGCACCAGCCCCCGTTCCCCGCGCCACGATGTGGTCCAGCGGGGTCCGCGGCCGTCCCGGCGGGGTGCGCCGGACCGCACCGCGTACCGCCCGACCGGAGGAGAGCGATGCCACAGCTGCGACAGGAAGCCGACCCGGACGAGGCGGGTCTCGATCCGAAGGCGCTGGACCGCCTCGACCAGTACCTCGCGCATCACGTCGACGAGGGCCGGCTGCCCGGCTACCTGCTGGCCGTGGCCCGCGGCGGGCGCATCGCCCGTCTCACGGCGCACGGCCATCGCGACCGGGCCGCCGGGCTGCCGGTCGAGGCGGACACCCTGTGGCGGTTCTACTCGATGACCAAGCCGGTCACCGCGCTCGCCGTGCTGCTCCTGGCGGAGGAGGGCCGGCTGTCCCTGGACGACCCGCTCGACCGCCATCTGCCGGCCTTCGCGAACCCTCGGGTGTACGTGGGCGGCTCCGGCACCGAGGTCACCACCCGCCCGGCGGACGGCCCCGTCCTGATCCGGCACCTGCTGACCCACACGGCGGGCCTGACCTTCGCTTTCTACCACTCCCACCCCGTCGATGCCCTCTACCGCGCCGCCGGTCTTGAGTCGTCCGTGCCGCCCGGCGCGGATCTCGCCGAGACGACGGACGTGTACGCCGGACTGCCGCTCCAGTTCGAACCGGGCACCCGGTGGAACTACTCCGTGGCCTCCAATGTGTTGGGCCGGGTCGTCGAGGTGGCCTCCGGACAGCCGCTCGACGCGTTCTTCGCCGAGCGGATCTTCCGTCCGCTCGGCATGCCGGACGCCGGGTTCCACGTCGTGCCCGAACAGGCCGAACGGCTCGCCGAGTTGTACGGGGAGACCGAGGACGGCGGCATCGAGCCGGTCCCGGGACTGCCGCTGCACGGCCGTCCCCGTTTCCTGTCCGGCAGCGGGGGCATGGTGGCCACGGCGTACGACTACCACCGGTTCGCCGAACTGCTGCGCCGGGGCGGCGAGTTGGACGGCGTCCGGCTGCTGCGGCGGCAGACGGTGGCGCTGATGACGCGCAACCACCTCCCCGGCGGCGCCGACCTGCGTACCTTCGGCACCCCCGCCCACCAGGAGTCCGGCAACGACGGGATCGGCTTCGGCCTGGGCGTCTCGGTGGTGATCGACCCGGACCGCGCTTCCGTCCCGGCCGGACTCGGCACCTACGGCTGGAGCGGGGCGGCGACCACGACCTTCTGGGTCGACCCCGGCCGTGACCTCACCGTGCAGTTCCTGACCCAGGTGCGACCGCGGGCGCTGAAGGTGATCCCCGAGGTGAAGCGGCTGGTGCACGAGGCGGTCGTGGGCTGACCCGCTCCGGCCGGATCGGGCCGGGTGTCAGGACCAGTGCGCCACCGCGTCCAGATGGGGCAGGCGATGGTCCAGGCGTGCCCGCTTCGTCCGCAGGTAGGTGATGTTGTTCTCGCACGGCGGGATCAGCACCGGCACCTCCTCGGCGACCCGGATGCCGTACCGCAGCAGCGACTCCCGTTTGCGCGGGTTGTTGGACATGAGGCGTACGGAGACGACGCCCAGGTCGTGCAGGATCCCGGCGGCCACGCCGTAGTCGCGGGCGTCGGCCGGCAACCCCTGGACGAGGTTCGCCTCGACGGTGTCCAGGCCCTGCGCCTGCAGGGCCATGGCGCGCAGCTTGGCGAGCAGTCCGATGCCCCGGCCCTCGTGCCCCCTCAGGTAGACGACGACGCCGCTGCCCTCGGCGGCCACCGCACGCAGCGCGAAGGCGAGTTGGTCGCCGCACTCGCAGTGCCGGGAACCGAACACGTCGCCGGTGAGGCACTCCGAGTGCAGCCGGGTCAGGACACCCTCGCTGCCGAGGTCGCCGTGCACGAGCGCGATCTGCTCGTCACCGCGGTCGTGGTCCAGGTAGCCGATGGCCTGGAATTCCCCGTACGCGGTGTGCAGCGGCGCATTCACGACACGTTCCACGCCGGAACGCGATGCGGGATTCTCGCCGAGTACCCCGTTGTTTTCTGTCATGATCTGATTCCTAAGCAGAGACGAAAGGCCGGGAAAAGATGACTGGTTCGGGTGCGCGTGCGGTGGCACACGGTCTGGTGCCCGCGGACACCACGGAGGACGTACGGGCCCGCGGGGCGGGCCTGCCGGTCCGGGTCGCCGTGCTTCCCGTCGGGAGCTACGAGCAGCACGGTCCGTTCCTGCCGCTGGCGACCGACACGCTGGTCGCCTGTGCCGTCGCGCGGGAGATCGCCGCGGCGTACCCGGTGCACCTCCTCCCGCCGGTGACGGTGTCCTGCTCGCACGAGCACGCGGCCTGGCCGGGGACGGTCAGCATCTCCGCGGTGACCCTGCACGCGGTGGTGCGGGACATCGCCGGGTCGCTGCGCCGCTCGGGCGTGGACGCGCTCGCCGTGGTCAACGGCCACGGCGGCAACTACGTACTGGGCAACGTGGTCCAGGAGTCCTCCGCGCGCGGGGAACGGATGGCCCTGTTCCCGGCCCCGGAGGACTGGGAGACCGCCCGGGAGCGGGCCGGGGTGCGCACCTCGCTGCTCACCGACATGCACGCGGGGGAAATAGAGACCTCCATTCTGCTGCACACCGATCCCGAATTGGTCCGCCCTGGATACGAGTCCGCCGATTTCACCGCGGACGACCGCCGCCGACTGCTCAGCACGGGAATGTCCGCCTATACCGAATCGGGGGTCATCGGCCGTCCTTCCCTGGGGTCCGCGGAAAAAGGGAAGAATCTGCTGATGAGCCTCGCGGAATCCTTTGCGGAGTATTTCGCCCTGCTCACCGGCGAGGCGGGAGGGATCCCGGGGGCAGGGGCCGGGACGGCGGGCGGGGCGGAGCCTGCGGGAGGGACCGGGCCGGCGGCGGGGTCCGGAAGGGCGTGAGCAACGGACGGGGACGGGAACACGGCGTCGGCGGGCGGCGGTTCGACCGCCCGCCGGCGCGGCTGGAACCCCGGGCGGCGGCGGACGATCAGCACAGCGAGGCCCGGGAGGCCGGCCGCGAGGCCCAGCACCCCGTAGACGGCGGCCGTGGCCAGCCCGTCGTCCGTACCCAGACCGGCGGCGCCGAACGCCCAGGCGGTGACGCCCTCCCGGGGTCCGAAGCCACCGATGTTGAGGGGCAGGCCCATGGCGAGCAGGGCGAGGACGGCGAGCGGCAGCAGCACCCTGACCGGCGCCGTCGAGCCCGCGACCCGGGCCGCCACCAGGAACATCGCGAGGTGTCCGGCCAGCACGACCACCGAGGACAGGGCGATGCCCGGCCAGGTGGCACGGGAGAGCAGCGCCTCGCGGGCCTCGGCGAGCAGAAGGCGCGGGGCGCCGCGGCGCCGGGAGCCGACCCGGTTCATCCGGACGGCGAGGACCACGGCACATCCGCCCACCGCGGCGAGGACCAGCGGCGGGGCGAAGTCCCGGACGCCGTGCGGGACCGGGGACGGCAGGGTGAACAGCACCACCGTACCGAGAACGGCGAGCGCCACCTGACCCGCGGCCCGTTCCAGCACGACCGAGCGGACGCCACGGCCGACGTCCCCGGCGCGGCGTCCGTGCCGGACGGCCCGGTGCACGTCGCCGAGGACTCCGCCGGGCAGGGCCGCGTTCAGGAACAGCGCGCGGTAGTAGTCGGCGACGGCCGGGGCCAGCAGCAGCCGGATCCGCAGTCCCCGGGCCACCAGCTGCCAACGCCACGCGCTGCACACGGTGGTGACGGCGCCGATGCCGACGGCGGCCAGGAGGGTCCCGGCGTCGATCCGGCGCAGCCCGTCCAGGAACACACCGGTACCGAGCCGCCACAGCAGCACCCCGAGGACGCCGGCGCCGGCCACGGCGCCGAGCCGGCCGCGCACCGCACCCCACGAGCCGCGGGGACGGGCCGGAGCGCCATCGGGCACGCCGTCGGCCGGGCACGGCGGCGGGGGCGGCGACTGGGCGTCCGGTGTACGCGGCTGCACGGCGTCCGTCCCGCCGGGCAGCGCGGACGGACGAGCCGTCGGCTCGGCGCGCGCCGTGCGCGCGGTCATGCGTCCCGCCCCGTCGGCCGGACCAGCGCGAGCAGGTCGCTGTGGTCGACGACGACGCGCAACCCACCCGCCGCGCACGCCGCCAGACGGTCCGCCAGGTACCGGCCGGCGGGCTCCGCCAGGCCGGGACGCTGTTCGACCGCCGCGCCCACCCAGCCGCGCAGCCACTGCGCGGTCAGCGCGGACTGCTCGGGGCCCAGCCGCCAGGGGCTGGGACGCACTCGCACCGCCGCCCCGCGGCCGGCGAACGCCTCGCAGGTCACGGCGGTGGCGTCCGGGCCGAGCAGACCCGTGCGCCGCTGGTGGTCGTCGAACGCCTCCGCGATCTCGGCGTCCAGCGGGTCGGCGGGGGTGAGCCGGACCCGTCCGGCGACCGTGAGGGTCAGCAGTGCAGGGCAGCCCACTGCCACGCAGACGTCGGCGAGCCTCTCGGCCTCCGCGCGGGTGAGCACGTCGAGCAGCGCGGAAGCCGTCACCAGCGAGGCCCCGGCCAGGGCGGCCGGGGTCAGCCGGGCCAGGTCGCCGCGTCGCGTCTCCACGGTGACCCGGCTGCCGTCGGCGGCGGCCCGCGGGGCGCCGGCGGCGGCGGGGCGCAGCAGGGAGGGGTCGCGGTCGTGCAGGATCCAGTGCTGGGCGCCGTTGAGGCGGGGTGCCAGCCAGCGGCCCATGGACCCGGTGCCGCAGCCCAGGTCGTGCACCACCAGTCCGTCGGGCCGCCCCGGCTGATCGGCGAGGCGGATCCGCAGCGGGTCGAGCAGCGCGGCGGACCGGGCCGCGGCGTCGGCCGCTTCGCGCAGCCCGAGCCATTCGGGTGCGTACCGCGGCGGCTCCGCGGGTCCGGCGCCGGGCGGAGACACCGTGGACCGCTGCGCCGGCCGCGGCGCGGGGCCCGCGCCGGTGAGCACGGACCGCTCGTCCTCCGCGGGCCCGGGGAGTGCTCCCGGCCGGCCTGACTCCACCGGGCCGGCCGTCCCCGCCGTCGCTCCCCCGCCCGGTACGTCCCGGGCTCCAGGCCGTTCGGGGATGTTCCCGGCCTGCGGGGTCGTCCTCCGGTTCATGCCGTCCTCCGGGGTTCGTCCGAGAGCCGTTGCAGGACTCCGGCGACGCGGTGGGCCGTGGTGGCCCAGCCGTCGAGCGCGGCCCGGCGGCCTCGGGCCGCGGCCTTGAGGCGCCGGCGTACGGCGGGCTCGCCGAACCAGTGGCGCAGTGCGGCGGCGAACGCGGCGGGGTCCGCCGACGGGACGAGGATGCCGGGCACCTCCCCGTCGGGGGCGCGGCCGACCGCCTCGGGCAGTCCGCCGACGTCCGTCGCGAGCACCGGGACGCCCCGGGCGAGCGCTTCGGTCACCGCCATGCCGTACGTCTCGGCGTACGAGGTGAGGACCAGCAGGTCGGCGGCGGCGTAACGGGCGTCGAGGCCGGCGCCGGTGCGCGGGCCCGCCAGACGCAGGCGGTCGGCCAGGCCGTACCGCTCGATCAGGGTCCGGAGGCGGGCGACGTACGCGGGGTCCTGGCCGAGGCCGCCGACGCACACGCAGGTCCACGGCAGGTCGCGGGCCGCGGCCAGCGCCTCCACCAGCCGGTGCTGGCCCTTGCGGGGAGTCACCGCGGCCACGCACAGCAGGTGCGAGACCCCGTCGGTGCCGGTGGCGAGGGGCGCGAGGTCGGCGCCGGGGACGGCGACGTGCACCCGTTCGGGGGCGAGGCCGTGGTGGGCGACGAGACGGCGGACCGCCCACTCGCTGGTCGCGATCACCGCGGGCACCGCGCGGAGCACGGCGCGCTCCCCGGCGTCCAGGCCGGCGGCCACGGACGGGGCCAGGCCCGTCTCGTCCCCGAGCGGCAGATGGACGAGGACCGCGAGGCGCAGCCGCGTCGCCTCGGGGACCACGGTCTCCGGTACCCCGCAGGCCACCAGCCCGTCGAGCAGGACCACCGAGCCGTCGGGCAACTCCCCCAGGCGGCGGGTCAGTTCGGCGCGGGCGGCGGGGCCGGGGCGGGGCCAGCGGCCCGCGACGGCGTGCCTGACGACCTGCCGGCCGAAGCCGGGCAGGTCCCGACACAGGCGCCGGTCGTAGGCGTTGCCGCCGCTGGGCGCGGCCGGGTCGTCGACGCCGCCCGGCAGGACGAAGTGCACGGTGCGCAGGGACATGGGGACGATCCCGGTCCTCCTCGGGGCCGTGCGCCGTGCGGGCCCGCGGGGCGGGGCCGGCGTCCGGCCGGTGGTCGTGCCGGTCACCGCTCACGCTCGGTGCTCGCCCGGCCGGCGTGCGACTCGCGCAGGGTGGCCAGGACGTCCGCCAGGGCCTCGGCGCCCTCGCCGAGCGCGCCCCGGTGGACGCGTCCGGCCTCGCCGCGGAAGCGGTGGGCGATCATGAGGCGATCGCGGACGGTGGTGCTGGACAAGGGACGATCCTCCAGGTGCGGCGTGTCTGGTTCCCCCCGCCGTTGCCTGCCGGGGGATGCCGTGCGGCACGTAGTACGGCTCCTGGCGTCCCCGTGTTCAGTCCGTACCCTCCCCGCGCTCGGGTCAGGCGTACCGGACCCGGTGGCACAGGGCCGCGAGTTCACCCGTGGCGAGCCGTGGCATCACCTCGGGCAGTTCCTCGAACGTGCTCTCTCCGGTGATGAGCGCGTCCAGGGCGGGATCGGCGAGCAGGTCGAGGGCGAGGGCCATCCGGTCGGCGTGGCTGCGGCTCGCGCGGCGGGCCGGGGAGACCGCACCGACCTGGCTGGCGCGGACGGTGAGCCGCCGGGAATGGAACGCCTCGCCGAGCGGCAGGGTGACGCGCCGGTCGCCGTACCAGCTCAGTTCGAGGACCGTGCCCTCGGCGGCGAGCAGGCCGAGTGAGCGGACCAGGCCCTGCTCGTCGGCGCTCGCGTGGACGACCAGGTCGCAGTCGCCGAGGGCGTCCTCGGGCGCGGCGAAGCCGACGCCCAGGGCCCGGGCGGTCGCGGCCCGCGCCGGGTCGGAGTCCACGAGCTGGAGCCGAATGCCGGGGAAACGGGCCAGCAGGGCGGCCACCGAGCAGCCGACCATGCCGCCGCCGACCACCGCGATCCGGTCGCCGATGAGGGGCCTTGCGTCCCACAGGGCGTTGACGGCGGTCTCCACGGTGCCGGCGAGGACGGCCCGTGCGGCGGGCACCGTGTCCGGCACGGGGGTGACGGCGCTCACCGGAACGACGTAACGGCTCTGGTGCGGATACAGGCAGAACACCGTACGTCCGGTCAGGCCGTCCGGGCCCTCCTCCACCACGCCCACGTTGAGGTAGCCGTACTTCACCGGGCCGGGGAACTCACCGTCCTGGAACGGCGCCCGCATCACAGTGTGCTGGCTCTCCGGGACGCCGCCGCGGAACACCAGGGTCTCGGTGCCGCGGCTGACTCCCGAGTAGAGCGTGCGCACCAGGACCTCGCCCCGGGCGGGCTCGGGGACGGTGAGGTCACGCAGTTCGCCGTGGCCCGGCGAGCTGAGCCAGAACGCGCGCGCGGACCGGTTCATCGGCATCCTCCTGAACGATCGGGACGTTGTTCACGTACCGGGATGTGCACAGGCCGCGCACAGTACGCGGCACTGATCGACTCTGTCATTCGTCACTCGGCCGGAGGATGCGCGGTGGCCCTGAACGACACGTACGACGCCCGTCCGGTCCAGCAGGAGACGGCCGTGGGAGCGGGGGGGCAGATCCTGCTGCTGGTCCTGCTGGGTAAGGCGTTCGGCATGGGCCCGGCGGGCTGGCTGACCGGGGTGGCGTTCGCCTTGGCGACCTGGGCGGCGCTGTCGCGGGCGCTGCACCGCCGCAGGCTGCGCTCCTTCGGCCCGGCCAACCGGGTCACCCTGGCCCGGACCACGCTGGTCGGCGGGGTGACGGCGCTGGTCGCGGACTCCTTCGAGAGCGCACCGCCGCTCACCCTGCTGGTCGGTCTCACGGCGGTGGCGCTGCTCCTGGACGGCGTGGACGGCAAGGTCGCCCGCCGCACCGGCACGTCGACCGAGCTGGGGGCCCGCTTCGACATGGAGGTCGACGCGTTCCTGATCCTGGTGCTGAGCGTGTACGTGTCGGCGCGGCTGGGTGTGTGGGTGCTGCTGATCGGCGGCATGCGCTACGCGTTCGTGGCGGCGGCCCGCCCGGCCCCCTGGCTGAACGCCCCCCTCCCCCCGTCCTTCGCCCGCAAGACGGTCGCCGCGCTGCAAGGCGTCTGCCTCCTGCTGGCGGCATCCCGTCTGCTGCCGCCCGCCGGGGACTTCGCCGTCGTACTCCTGGCGCTGGTCTCGCTGGTGTGGTCGTTCGGCCGGGACGTGGCGTGGCTGTGGCGGACGTCGCGGATCCCCGCCCCGGCCGTCCCCACCGGGGAGGGACGGGAGCCGTCCGGGGTGCGGTGAGCGGGGCGGCGGAGGGAGGGCCCGGCCGTCCGCCGGGCCCTCCCCCCGGGGTCAGGGCTTCTGTTCCACCCGCACCCAGTCCACCTCCGCCTGGACTCCCCCGGCGGCGATCCGGTCGGCGCTCGACTGCGGCAGCCCCCAGTACGGAGTCGTCACCTTGTTCCAGCCCGCCGGATACGCCCCGCCCAGGGCGAGGTTGAGGATCACGTACTGGTTGTGGTCGTAGACCCACTGGCCCCGGGTGGACTCCAGGACGTTGCGCGTCGTCTCCTGGACCAGGCGGTCGTCCACGAAGAAGCGCATGGCCGTCGGTGTCCACTCCACCGCGTAGGTGTGCCACTGGTCGGCCGTGCCGCCGGCCGGGTACGTCTGGCGGGCGCCGATGTTGCCGTCAGCGGAGTAGCCGGGGCCGTGCAGGGCGGTGCTCGTCCAGTCCGGGTAGCCGATGTTCTCCATGATGTCGGTCTCGCCGGAGGCGGGCCAGGAGACGGACGGGTCGTCGACGTTGCTGCCGAGCAGCCAGAACGCGGGCCAGAAGCCGTCGCCCACGGGAAGTTTCATGCGGGCGCTGACCCGGCCGTAGGTGAAGTCGAACTTGGTGTTGGTGTCGATGCGGCCCGAGGTGAAGTCGTAGGTGCCGCCGCCCGCCTGGGTGCAGCCCTTGCAGTACTTCGCCCGCAGGATCAGCTCGCCGTTCTCCGTGCGGAGGGTGTCGGGCGAGTCGACGTACGCCTGCGACTCGCCGTTGACCGGTCCCATCTCGGTGCCGGTGCGCACCACGCGCCACTTGGAGCGGTCCAGTGCCGTGCCGGTGAAGTCGTCGAAGAACGTGGTCCGGTAGGTGCCCGGCGGATCGGCGGGCAGGGCGGGGTAGGCCGCCGTCGCGCTGCCGCCGGTGCCCCAGACCTGGAATTCGTAGAGGGAGTAGCCGAACTGGGCGGTGTAGGGGGCGGGGTTGTAGAACGAGCGGCGTTCCGTGCCGAGCACGCGGACGTAGCGGGCGGTCACCGGGGCGGACAGGGTCACGGTGTCCTGCCGGCCGGCCGCGTCGCCGGGTGCCTTGACGTCGGCGCGGCGAGCGGCGACGTCGGCCGCCGACGGCTGGTACACGGTGCGCCAGGTGCGGTTGTCGTCGGAGACCTGGAGCCGGTAGTCGACGGCGTAGGCCGCCTCCCAGTAGAGGTCCACGGAGGAGACGGTCGCGGGGGCGCCGAGGTCCACGGAGACCCAGCGGTCGGCGTTCCAGTCGCTGGCCCAGCGGCTGGTGTCGCCCTTCAGGCCGGCGGGCCAGCCGCCGTCCGTGACGAACGCGGGTGAGTTGCCCGCGTGCTGGTAGTAGTTGGAGTACGCGGGGTGGTTCAGGGCGAGGTTGGTGCGGGTCGTCGACGCGGGGGCCGGTTCGCCGCCGTAGACCTTGAGGGAGTAGAGCGAGTAGCCGTAGGGCGTGGCGCGTTCGATGCCGCGCATGCGGATGTAGCGGCCGGTCACCTCCTGCGGGTAGGTGTGCGCGGTGACCGATCCTCCGGTGCCGGCGGTCTCGGTGTAGAAGGGGGTCCAGTCGGTGCCGTTGCGGGACGCCTCCAGGACGTATCTCCTGCCGTACGCGGCCTCCCAGTCCAGGACCACCCGGTCGACGCGGATCGTCGTGCCGAGATCGACCCTGATCCAGGCGTCGTCGGCGAAGTTGCTGGACCAGCGGGTCGTGCCGTCGCCGTCGAGGGCGAGGCCGGGGGCGGTGCCGGCGTTCTCGCTGCCGGAGGCGGTGACCGCGGCCGGGTTCGCGGCGTAGGCGGTGGCCGCGCGGTCGGTGTCCCAGGCCACCGCGTTGACGGCGGCGGAGGCGGGTGCGGCGAGCGCCGGGCCGGTGGCCGCCAGCACTCCGGCGGCGAGGACGGTCAGGAGGGTGCGCGGGATCCGGGATGGCATGCGGCTCTCCTTCGAAGAGGGGGATCAGTTGCGTTTTGGTGCGTTCATGACATGCAAGAGGTTCATGGCACAGACATACCGGGGTGCAACTGGCCTGCGGCCGCCGGCGGTGGGCGCGGGCTCCCGCGCCCGCGCCCACCGTCCGGGCCGGGCTCAGGCGGCCCGGCGTGCCCGGCTGCGGTGCCGGCGGACGATGTCCGCGTACCGGTCGCCGGTGCCCTTCATGGTGCGCACCTGGGTGCGGTAGTCCACGTGGACCAGCCCGAAGCGCTTGTCGTAGCCGTACGCCCACTCGAAGTTGTCGAGCAGCGACCAGGCGAAGTAGCCGGCCAGCGGGGCGCCCTTGCGGGCCGCGGAGGCGCAGGCCGCGAGGTGCTCCACCAGGTACTCCTGGCGCTCGGGGTCGTCGACGGTGCCGTCCGGGCGGACCACGTCCGGGTAGGCGCTGCCGTTCTCGGTGACGTAGATCCGGCGGGCCCCGTACTCGTGGGTGAGGCGCAGCAGCAGCGTCTCGATGCCGCTCGCGTCGATCTCCCAGTCCATGCCGGTGCGCGGGACGCCCAGACGGCGCACGGAACGGGCGCGGGGCGCGGGGCCGGCCGGGTCGTCGGCGACGTATGCCGGGAAGTAGTAGTTGAGGCCCAGCCAGTCCAGCGGTGCCGCGATCGTCTCCAGGTCGCCGGGACGCTCGGGGAGGTCGACGCCGTACACCTCGCGCATGTCGGCCGGGAAGCCGCGGCCGTGGATCGGGTCCAGCCACCAGCGGTTGACGTGCCCGTCCTGGCGGCGGGCGGCCGCCTCGTCCTCGGGGCGTTCGGTGGCGGGGTGCACGGTGGAGAGGTTGTTGACGATGCCGACCTCGGCGTCCGGCACGGCGGCGCGGATGGCCTGGACCGCCAGGCCGTGGCCGAGGAGCAGGTGGTAGGAGGCGCGGACCGCGGCGGTCAGGTCGGTCAGGCCGGGGGCCATCTTGCCCTCCAGGTGCCCGATCCAGGCGGAGCAGGAGGGCTCGTTGAGGGTGGTCCACAGGCGGACGCGGTCGCCGAGCCGGCCGGCCACGGCCGAGGCGTACGCCGCGAAGTGCTCGGCGGTCTCCCGCTCGGCCCAGCCGCCGCGGTCCTGGAGGACCTGCGGGAGGTCCCAGTGGTAGAGGGTGACGGACGGGGTGATGTCCGCCGCCAGCAGGGCGTCGATCAGTTCGTCGTAGAAGGCGAGGCCCTTGGGATTGACCGGGCCGTCGCCGCCCGGCACCACGCGCGGCCAGGCGACCGACAGCCGGTAGGCGTTGGTGCCGAGCCGGCGCATCAGCTCGATGTCCTCGCGCCAGCGGTGGTAGTGGTCGCAGGCGACGTCGCCGGTGTCGCCGTTCTCGATCTTGCCGGGGGTGTGCGAGAAGGTGTCCCAGATCGATGGGGAGCGGCCGTCCTCGGCCACCGCTCCCTCGATCTGGTAGGCCGCGGTGGCCGTGCCCCACAGGAAGTCGTGCGGAAGCGCGGCGAGGTCGATACGGTCGGACACGGAAGACCTTTCAGAAGGGGCGGAGTTGCCGGGCGAGGGGTGTGTCACTTGACGGCTCCCGCCGTGAGCCCGGCGACGAGATAGCGCTGGAGCAGCAGGAAGCCGGCCACCACGGGCACGCTGACGACGAGCGACGCCGCCATGATCTGGTTCCAGTACACGTCGTTGAGCGTGGAGTAGCCCTGGAGTCCGACGGCGAGGGTGCGGGTGGCCTCGTTGGTCATCACCGAGGCGAACAGCACTTCGCCCCAGGCCGTCATGAAGGCGTACACGGCGACCGCGACGATGCCGGGGATCGCGGCCGGCACGACCACCCGCAGCAGCGCGCCGAGCGGTCCGCAGCCGTCCACCAGCGCAGCCTCGTCGAGGTCGCGCGGCACCGAGTCGAAGTACCCGATGAGCATCCAGATGGAGAACGGCAGCGAGAAGGTGAGGTAGGTCAGGATCAGCCCGCCGCGCGAGCCGAACAGGGCGATGCCGGTGGCGTTGCCGATGTTGACGTAGATGAGGAACAGCGGCAGCAGGAAGAGGATGCCCGGGAACATCTGGGTCGACAGCACGGTCACCGTGAACACCCGCTTGCCGCGGAAGCTGTAGCGGCTGACGGCGTACGCGGCGAACACCGCGATCACCACCGAGCAGACGGTGGCCGAGCCCGCCACGATCAGTGAGTTCATGAAGTACTTCGCGAGCGGCACCGTCGACCAGATGTCGATGTACGGGCGGATCGTCAGGCCGCTGGGCAGCCAGCGGAACTTGCCGGTGACGTCGGCGAGCGGCTTCAGCGAGCTGGAGACCATGACGTACACCGGCACCAGGACGAAGCCGGTCAGCAGGGTGAGGAAGATCCGCCGGGACCACAGGAACGAGCGCGGCGGGGCCATCGGCGAGCTGGGGCTAGACATCGGCGGCCCTCCGTCCGCGCGAGGTGAGCAGGAGGTACACGCCCGTCACGACGAGCAGGAACAGGAGCAGCAGGACGGACATCGCGGAGCCGGTGCCGAAGTTCCAGGTGACGAACGACGCCTGGTAGATGTGGACCGAGATGAGGTCCGCGGCCTGCGGCGCCGCCTTGCCGAACAGCACGTACGGCGTGTTGAAGTCGTTGAACGTCCACAGGAACAGCACCAGGACCAGCACCTGGTTGACCGGGCGCAGCGACGGCAGGGTGATGCGGCGGATCTGCTGCCACATCCCGGCGCCGTCCAGCGCGGCGGCCTCGTACAGCTCCTTGGGGATGTTCTGCAGTCCGGCCATGACGATGAGGAAGGCGAACGGCCAGCCCTTCCACACCGAGACGGTCAGCAGGGCGTAGAAGCTGTTGTCGCCGATGAGCCAGAAGGACGGCTTGTCGGTGAGGTGCAGCTGGTCGTGCAGGACGTGGTTCACCAGCCCGTTGTCGTGCTGGAACATGAACACCCAGGTGATGACGGCGGCGTACACGGGCAGCGCGTACGGCACCAGGAACAGCGCCCGCAGCACCCCCCGGCCGCGGAAGGCGTCCTGCATGTAGACCGCGGCGGCGGTGCCGATCAGCCAGCACAGCGCGACCGAGAGCAGGGTGAAGGCGACGGTGACGAAGAAGGAGTGCAGCAGCGCCTTGCCGACGGGGGCGTCGAAGTCCACCGACATGCGGTAGTTGCCGAGACCGGACCAGGGGGCGGTGCTCCAGTCCCGGATGTAGAACTGGGTCAGTTCCTTGAAGCTCATCACGATGCCGATGACCATCGGCACCAGGTGGACCAGGAGTTCGAGCAGCAGGGCGGGCAGGAGCAGCAGGTACGGCAGTCCGATGCGGCGGATCCGCCCGGGGCGGCGCGGGCGGCGCGCCGCACCGGGTGGATCCTTGCGCACGGTCCGCCCGTCTGTCTCCGTCGGGACGGTGGCGGCGGTCATCGTGCTCAGGCCGCCGGCATCTGCTGCTGGGCCTTTTCGAGTGCGGCCTTCACCGACTCGGCGGTGACCGCGCGACCGCCCGCGGCGTCCGCGAACAGGTCCTTGACGGCCGTGCCGACCGCCGTCTCGAACTGCGACTCGGACGCGACCTGCGGCAGCGCGGCGGCGCTCTTGGCGAGGGTGTCCTTCAGCACGGAGTTCGACGGGGTGTTGAAGGCGGGGTCGCTCTGCGCGTTCTTGACCGGCGGGACGGAGGAGTACGCCTTGTTGAGGATCTTCTGTTCCTCGTCGCTGGTCATGAACTTCACGAAGTCGGTCGCGCCGTCGATGTTGTGGCTGTTGTTGAAGACGGCGATGTTGATGCCGGCGACCATCGAGTTGATCTGGGTGCCGGTGCCGGGAGCGCCGGACTGCACGGGCACGGGGGCTATGCCGTACTTGTCCTCGCTCATGCCCTGGGACTTGAGGTTGGCGGCGGCCGACTGCCACAGCAGCATCGCCTGCTTGCCCTTGGCGAAGTCGCTCACGGACTGGTTCTGCGCGTACTCGGCGTCGCCGGCCGGGATGACCTTGTCCTTGGCCATCAGGTCGATGTACTGCTGCACCGCGGCGACGATCTTGTCGTTGGTGAAGTCGGGCTTGCCGTCGGCGGTGAAGAAGTCGGCGCCGTGCTGCTTGGCGAAGACGAAGACGTGGTGGATGTTCTCGGAGACGTTCGCGCCCTCGGCGCCGAGGACCGACTTGCCCTTCGCCTGGATCTTCTTGCCGTCGGCGATCAGCTCGTCCCAGGTGGCCGGCGGCTTGTCGATGCCGGCCTCGGCGAAGATGTCCTTGTTGTAGTAGAGCGCGTACGCCATCGAGTACAGCGGCACCGCGGCCGGGTCCTTGCCGTTCGCGCCGGTGGAGCCGAGCGCCGAGTCGACGAAGCGGTCCTTGCCGCCGATCTTGTCGAAGTTCTTCGTGTCCCACGGCAGCAGCGCGCCGGTGGCCTGGAGCGAGGCGCTCCAGGTGTTGCCGATGTTGAGGACGTCCGGGCCCTGGCCCGAGGTGGTCGCGGTGAGGATCCGGTTGAGCAGGTCCGACCAGGGCACGACCTCCAGCTTCACCTTGATCCCGGACTGCTTCTCGAACTTGTCGAGTTCGGGCTGGAGGACCTGCTTGTCGATCGCGACGCTGGCGCCCTGGTTGGAGGCCCAGTAGGTGAGCGTCTTCGGTGAGTCGTCGGACCCGCCGCCGGACGAACCGCCTCCGCAAGCCGAGGCGGCCAGGGCGAGTGACATGGTGACGGCGCCTACGGCCGCGGCTCGGATGCTGCGCATGGCTCCTGGTGTCCCTTTCCGGGAGTCGAGAACCTGAGGACGGCCCGCGGGAAGGCGACACCCCGTTCGACTCCCGAAGCCCCTCATGGCTTAATTTAGGACGTGAGTTAAACCTCAAGAGAAACGGTCGTCAAGAGACCCGGCACAGGTATCTGACCGGACGGACCACACGACGAGGAGACCAGGTGGCGGTGCGGGGCGGTCGTACGGTGCGTGACCTGCGGCGGGAGAGCCGGGCGGCCGTTCTGCAACGGTTGTATTTCGACGGCCCCACGAGCCGGCAGGCGCTCGGCCCGGCGACCGGGCTGAGTTCGGGCTCCATCAGCACCGTGGTGGCCGAACTGATCGCCGACGGGCTGCTGGAGGAGGCGGGCAGCGTGGGTTCCGACGGCGGCCGGCCGCGCACCCTGCTGCGCGTCGTGCCCGGCAGCGGGCAGCTCATCGGGGTCGATGTCGGGGAGACCCGGGTACGGGTCGAGCTGTTCGACCTGACCCTCGTCGAACTCGCCCGGTCCGAACGGCCGTTGACGACGGACCGGTACGACGTCGGCCTGGTCGTCGACCAGGTCCGCGACGGTGTCGCCGAGGTGCTGCGGACCGCCCGGACGGCCCCCGGCGACCTGCTCGGCGTCGGCGTCGGCGTGCCCGGCATCGTCGAGCACACCGGCGGTCCGGGCGGGCCGGGGGCGGTGGTGCACGGGCAGACGGTCGGCTGGGACGCGGTGCCGCTGGAACGGCTGCTGCGCGCCACCGGGCAGCTCCCCGAGCAGGTGCCGTACTTCATCGACAACGGCGCGAAGACGCTCGGGCAGGCGGAGATGTGGTTCGGGGGCGGGCGCGGGGCCCGCAGCGCCGTGGTCGTGCTGTTCGGCTCCGGGGTGGGCGCCTGCGTGGTCACGGCGGAGGTGGAGCACGGCCGGGCGGTGGAGTGGGGGCATCTGACGGTACGGGTCCGGGGGCGCCGCTGCCGGTGCGGTGCGCGCGGCTGCCTGGAGGCGTATGCGGGGGCCGAGGCGCTGCTGGCCCGCTGGCGGGAGGCGGGCGGGCGGCCGGGTGCCGGGGCGGACGAGGAGACGGCGCTGACGGAGTTGCTGGCCGCGGCCCGCCCCGGGGACGGCCGGGAGCCCGACCCCGTCGCGGCGGGGGTGCTCGCGGAGACCGCGGAGTTCCTCGGCGCGGGCCTGTCCGACCTCATCAACCTGTTCCAGCCGGAACGGGTGCTGGTCGGCGGGTGGGCCGGGCTCCAGCTCGGCCCGGACTTCCTCGACCGGGTGCGCGAGCACGCCCTCGCCACGGCGCTGGCCCATCCCGCCGGACGCGTCCGCATCGAGCTGGGCAGACTCGGCCCGGACGCGGTGACGGTCGGCGCGGCCACGCTCCCGCTCGCGGCCTTCCTCACCCGCGGCGGCCGTCGCCTACCCGCCGCCCCGCCCCGGCCGCCGTCACCGGCCTGGCGCACGGCCCTGGACGGACGGCTGGCCTGAACGGCGGGGCCTCGTCGGCTCGGACGCGCCTGCCCCGGCTCGGAGCGGACCCGCCCGCACCGCCCCGGCAGCGAACGGGGGACCGCAGTGGGCCACCACCCGGGCACTCGTGTCGTCGACCTGCCGGTGTTCGCTGCGGGCGGGGGTCGGGCGCCCGTCGAACCGGCACGCGACCGTGCTCTTGACGGCCGGCCGGTCTCCACCGGCCGGAACCACGCCGGACCCGGCGCGGGACTGGGCGGGCGCGCCCGTCACGGTGGTCGAGTCGCGGCGCCCACCGGACGACCGGCCGCCGCGGGGCACCCGCCAAGTCCCGGCCGTCGCCGCACGCGGGTGACCGCCCCGGCCCCTGGAGCCGCCGTCACCGCCCCGCGCTCCCGGCCGCCCCGCCGCCGCACCGCGGCGGTCCGCCCATCCGCACGGTCGTGCCGGTGCGGGCCGCGGCCGGTCTCACGCCGACTGCCGTACCACCAGTTCGGGTTCGAACACGACCGACGTCACGTCGGTGCGGGCGCCGCGGACGTGTTCGTCGAGCAGTCGGGCCATCGCCGCCGCCATGTCCTCGACGGGCTGGCGGACGGTGGTCAGCCGGGGCCGGCAGGTGACGGCGACACTGGAGTCGTCGAAGCCGACCACCGCCACGTCCTCGGGGATCCGGCGCCCGCGCTCGCGCAGTACCTGGCAGGCGCCCTGCGCCATGAGGTCGTTGGCGGCGAACACCCCGTCGACATCGGGGTGTTCGGCCAGCAGTCCGGACATCGCCGCCACTCCGCTGTCCAGGGTGAAACCGCCCTCGGCGACCGGCACGCGCGGATGGCCGTGCCGGGCCAGCGCGTCCCGGAAGCCGGCCAGCCGCTCCTGGCTCGCGGCCACCGCCAACGGGCCGGAGATCGTGGCGGGTCGGCGGCAGCCGCGGGCGAGCAGATGCTCGGCGGCCAGGCGCCCGCCGTCCCGGTGGGCGAGGTCCACGTGGCTGAGCGGCACCGGCCGCGAGGGCCGGGCGAACAGCACGGCCGGCAGCCCGGCCCCGGCGAGCAGCGCGGGCAGCGGATCGTCGGCATGGGTGGACACCACGAGCGCGCCGTCGGCCCGCCCCTGCCGCAGATACGTCAGCACCTCCTGCCGGGCCTCGGCCGACTCCGCGAACATCAGCACCGGATGCATGGAACGCGGTCGCAGGAAACCCACGACCCCGCCGACCACCCGCCCGAAGAAGGGGTCCGCGAACACCCGTGCGGCGAACGCGTTCTGGGTGGCGTCCGAGGCGTCCCCGGCGCCGGACACCACCAGCGCCACGGTCTCGGCGCGCCGGGTCACCAGTGAGCGGGCGGCCCGGTTGGGCGCGTACCCGGTCCGCTCGATGGCCCGGCGGACCACCTCCTGGATCGCGGGATCCACGTTGCGCACACCGTTGACGACGCGGGACACGGTCGCCCGGGAGACGCCGGCCTCCCGGGCCACGTCCTCGAGCGTCGGGGCCCTACTGTTCATGCCCGCACCCTAACGGCCCCGCGCCACCAGGGCATAGAGCGCTCTCCCGGCCCCGGCCGCCCTCACCTCCGGTCCCGTATCACCACCTCAAGGGCCAGGGGCAGGTCGCCCGCGGAGCGGCCGGCCAGCACCCGGCACGGGCCCGGCTCGGTCCGCCACCCGCCCGCCTCGGCCGACCAGTGCCGCAGCCCGCGCGCGGCGATCCGCACCACGGCGGTCACGGTCTCGCCGGGCCGGGCCCGCACCGCCGCGTACCCGGCGAGCCACCGCTCGGGGTACTCCACGGCCGCCCCGGGCCGGGCGAGATACACCTGAACGACCTCGCGCCCCGCTCGCGGCCCGGTGTTGCGCACCCGGACCCGCACGGTGAACGCGTCGCCCGCGCGGACCTCGGCGGGCCCGGTGACCTCCTCGTACGACCAGCCGGTGTATCCCAGTCCGTGCCCGAACCAGTAGGCCGGGGTGCGGTGCCGGCGCAGCCAGCCGCGGTATCCGACGTGCAGGCCCTCGGTGTAGTCGAGGCGGCCGTCGACCGGCCGGGTCCGGGTGACGGGGGCGTCGGCGAGTGCGGCCGGCCAGGTGGTGGGCAGCCGTCCGCCGGGCTCGACGCGGCCCAGCAGTACGTCGGCCAGTCCACCGCCCGCCTCCTGCCCGGGGAACCAGGCCAGCAGCAGCGCGCCGACCTCGTCCCGCCAGGGCAGTTCGACGGGACCGCCGCTGTTGACGACGACCACCGTCCGCGGGTTTTCCCGGGCGACGGCGCTCACGAGGGCGTCCTGACCCGGGGGCAGGGCGAGCGAGGTCCGGTCGTGCCCCTCGTACTCGCCGTGCTCGGTGGTGCCGACGACCACCACGGCCGCGTCGGCGGCGCGCGCCGCGCGGGCCGCGTCGGCGAGCGCGGCCGCGGGGTCGGGGGCGGGCGGCGCCGCGCCGACGACCGTGGCCCGGCCGGTGCCGGGGGCGAGTTCCCGGCGCGCCACCAGGTGCGGTGCGCTGCCCGCGGCCAGCTCCGCGGTGACCAGTCGGGCCGGCGGGCGGACGTGGACGAGCGCGGGGTCGTCGGTGTCCTTGACGACGGTCTCGTCCAGCAGGGTGCTGCCGTCGAGGCCGAGCCAGAGCCGGCCGAAGCCGGCGATCCCGAGCGTCCAGCGCCCGGACACCCGCGGACGCAGCCGCGCGCTGATCTCCACGATATGCCCCCCGGGAACCAGCGGCGGCTCCAACTGCCGTCCACTGCCCCGCCGTTCGGCATACAGCTCACGCCCGTCCGGGTCGAGTACGCGCAGCAGCACGCCGGGCACCCCGGAGCGCGGATCGGTGCACAGGGTCATGTCCAGCGGGGCGGGCGGACCGCCGGGCGCGGGCCCGGGCACGTGCACGACCCGGCCGCGGCCGCGCAGTCCGGCCCTGATCCCGTCGAGGACCGAGACCTCGTCCTGCGGGAAGACACCCGCGCTGCCGCCGCCCTGGACCCGGGTGCGGGCGGCGTGTTCGCCGATGACGGCCAGCGTCGCGAGCCGCCCGGGGTCGAGCGGCAGCACGTCCCGGTTGGCCAGCAGCACGGCACCGGCGGCGACGGCGCGCCGCGCCAGCGCCCGGGTCCGGGGCGAGCGCAGCGGCGGCCGGGCCGGGCGGCGCTCGCCGAGGGCGCCGCACCGGTCGGCCAGCCGCAGCAGCCGGCGTACCTTGTCGTCGACGGCGGACTCGGGGACCCGCCCCTCCTCCACCGCCCGTGCCAGCGCCCGCCCCCACGGTCCGTCGGGGCCGGGCATGACCAGGTCGAGCCCCGAGCGCGCGGTGTCCCGTGTGCCGCGGGCCGCTCCCCAGTCGGAGACGACGACGCCGTCGAAGCGCCACTCGGTCTTCAGGGGGTCGGCCAGCAGCGGGTGTGCGGTCATGGTGGTGCCGTCGAGCCGGTTGTATCCGGCCATGACCAGCCGTACCCCGGCCGCCACCGCGGCCTCGAAGGGCGCGAGGTAGACCTCCCGCAGGGTGCGCTCGTCGACGCGTACGTCGACGGTCAGCCGGTCGGTCTCCGAGTCGTTGGCCACGTAGTGCTTGGCGGTGGCCGCCACTCCGTGTGCCTGGATGCCCCGGACCAGGGCCGCGCCGATGCGGCCGGTCAGCTCCGGGTCCTCGGAGAAGCACTCGAAGTGGCGGCCCGCGAGCGGGCTGCGGTGCAGGTTGAGGTTGGGGGCGAGGACCACGTCCACGGCTTTGCGCCGTGCCTCGGAGGCGAGGAGGCCGCCGACTTCCCCGACCAGCCGTTCGTCCCAGGTAGCGGCGAGCGCGGTGGCCGAGGGCAGCAGCACGGCCGTGTGCCGCTCGTCCCAGGTCTGGCCGCGCACCCCCGCCGGGCCGTCGGACAGCACCAGTTCGCGCAGCCCGACGGCGGGTTCGGCGGCCGTGCGCCAGGTGGTGGCACCGGTCAGCAGCCGGACCTTGGCCGGCAGCGCCAGCTTGCCGGTCAGCCGGTCGAGTTCCTCCTCGTCGGTCATCCTCACCCCCGGTCTCGGTGCGCGGTCAGTTGTAGACGCCGAACTCGTACAGCGAGTAGCCGTAGCCGGTGCCGCGCGCCGTGCCGTTGATCCGGACGTAGCGGCCGGCGCCGGTGACGTCGAGGTCGTCGACGCCGCCGTTGCCGTCGGTCACCGTGCGCACGGTCTGCCAGTTCTGCCCGTCGTCGGAGGTCTGGACGGCGTACGCCTTCGCGTAGGAGGTCTCCCAGACCAGTTGGACGTGCCGGAACGAGGTGCGGCTGCCGAGGTCGACCTGGATCCACTGGGGGTCGCTCCAGTCGCTGGCCCAGCGGGTCGCCGGATCGCCGTCCACGGCGCTCGCGGGCGGGCACGGGCAGTCGCCGTAACTCCCCTGGTACGAGGAGGCGGTGGCGGGTTTGCGCAGGGCGACGTTGGTGCCGTCCACCGGGGGCGGCACGACCCTGATCGAGCGGGTCTCGACGCCGACGTTGCCGTGGCCGTCCGTCGCCTTCACATAGATCTTCCAGACGCCGGGCCGGTCGGGCGCGGTGGTCCGCAGCCGGCCGCCGCCGAGGTCGGTGAACGGCAGCGTGGCGAGGTTCTTGCTCTGGTCGATGTAGTTGCTGTTGTCGAGGACCTCGTAGGAGACCGGGTCGCCGTCCGGGTCGGCGGCCCGGACCGCGAGGGTCAGGTCACGGCCCGCGGGCACCGCGCCCGCGTCGCCCTCCACGGTCAGGCCGGAGACGACCGGCGGGGTGTTGTCGTGCGTGGTGTCACCGCCGTAGGCCCGTTTCACGGCGTAGTACGACAGCCGTTTCTGGCCCGCGGGCAGCAGGTTGAACCAGATGCCGCCGAAGTCGTACTCGGTTCCGTAGTGGAACATGGTGGCGCCGAGGCCGACGCCCTGGTGCCCGGTGACGCAGTTCCAGGCGCGGGTGTACCCGTCCGCCTTGGCCTGGTCGGTGGGCTCCTGGGGCACGCCGTTGGCGTCGTCCGGCACCTCCCACTCGCCCGCGGGGCCGGTCTCGGTGACGATGTACGGCTTGGTGTAACCCCCTTGTTCCCAGGTGGACTTGATGTCGCAGACGGCGTTGTAGGCGTTGACGGCGTACAGGTCGAGGTCGGGGGCGTTCTTCTTGTAGTAGGGCCAGGCGCCGGTCCACGCGTCGGTGGAGGTGACCGGGTGGTTCGGGTCGATGCCGTGGATCTTCTTCGCGACGTCGTTGACGAAGGTCGTGTACGCGTCGCGCTGGCGCTCCAGTTCGTCGCCGCTGTAGCAGTTCTGCAGGCCCAGCACCGACTCGTTGCCGACGTTCCACATGAGGACGCCGGGGTGGTCCTTGTAGGTCTGGACCCACTTGGGGAACTCGTCGAGCATCTGGTTCTTGTAGGCGGTGTCGGTGACGTAGTTGACGCAGCCGCCGCTGCCGGGGCCGCCGCCGGGCTGGAGCCAGAAGCCCGCGATGACCTTGATGCCGTGGGCGGCGGCGGAGTCGAGCAGTGGTTTGCTGGTGGCGTCGGTGCCCCAGGTGCGGACGGTGTTGACGCCCATGGAGCTGAGGTCCGGCATGTAGCGCTCGGCGTCGGCGGTGGCCGGGCCCCAGGTGAGGCCCTTGATCCGGTACGGCTGTCCGTCGACGGTCAGCTGCCAGGCGCCCTGGCCGCCGGTGACGCGGACGACGCTTCCGGCGGCATGCGCCTGGGCCGCGGGCAGGGCGGTGAGGGCGCCGACGGTCAGGATGCCTGCGGTGAGGGGCGCTGCCAGCCGGCGCGCGCGGGTACGGGGTAACGGGGTCATGTGGTCGCTCCGGAGTACGGGGAACGCTGCGGGTGGCGTGTCGAGTGAGTGCCGCGGGGGCTCAGGGAAGCTCGTAGTTCTCGTCGAGTGCCGCGCCCGCCTCCGGGTGCGTCTGGTCGTAGCCCCGCGCGTCGCACTGCAGTCCGCCGACGACGCAGTGGTCGACGAGCGCCTTGAGGGTGGCGTCGTCCCAGGCGTTGAAGAAGTCGTAGTGGAACGAGTAGCCCCGTCCGCTGGACAGCCTCACCTGGGACAGGTCCCCGTTGACCGGGAACGCCATCTTGAACTCGATCATCGGCAGGGCGACCGGGTGGTCGGCGGGGCAGACGTTGTCGTTGGTGCCCGGCTTGACCACCGGATAGGCCATGTGGCTCTTGTGGTCGGGGGTGTCCAGGTACTGTCCGTCCCAGCAACTGGGGGCCTGGAAGCGGATGTTGAGCTGGACGTCGGCGCCCGTGGGACAGCTCGCGGGGAAGTCGGTGTTGAAGTAGCTCTCGCCGCACTCCCAGCCCTCGACGAAGCCGCGGTGGGACCGGAACTCGTCGGCGGTCTGCATCGGGCTGCCCACGACGAACCGCAGGCCCTTCGGGAAGGGGCGGACACTGGTGTAGTCGGTGACGCCGGCCTTGTAGTAGATCACCTGCGGGCCGACCGGCAGCACCGGCTGGTCGCCCTTGTACAGGGTGGGCATCCAGTAGCCGGAGCGGTCGCCGGGCGCCTTGCAGGTGGTGGTGCCCGCGTCGAGCGAGGCCGTCGTGCTGTTCGCGTTCGTCGTGGTGTTGCCCATGAACGTGTGGTCGTGGGACTTGCCGGGCTGCTGCGGATAGACGATGGGGTCGTCCGGCTTGGTGTGGCTGACCGAGCAGTTGGCCTGGAACTCGTGGAAGTACCGGTGCGGCGGGTTGTCAGCGGACGGGATGACGCCGGTGACCGGCGGATTCGCCGGGATGTAGCCGTCGCCGTCGGGGTCTTCGGGTGAGTACGCGGTCGAGGGGGCCATGGCGTGTGCGGCCGCCTGTGCCGCGTGCGCGAGGTGTTCCGGCCCGCCGTCGGGGGTGTCCGTGGCCGACCGCGCGATACCGCTGAGGCCGAGCGAGGTCAGCAGTAAGGCACCGGCGATCAGTGCGCCTGAAACAGTCTTCGGTCTCCGTGCCATGGAAGGCTCCTGTACGGGAGGTGGGGGTCTGTGGGGGTATACGGAGAGAGCGTGGAAACGCTGGGGGAGAGCGCTCTCCCACGGCTGGAGTGTTGAGGCGGTGGCACGAGGGTGTCAAGGGATCCGGCGCAAGGATCAGGGATGCTCCGTGCTCACTTCTCGAAAGCAGGGAAAGAGAATTGACGAGCGATCAGCAAAATCGGTCGGAATCTCGTCACGACCCTTGACGCATCGTTCACACCAATGAAGCATCCAACCGCGAGAGAGCGCTCCCCGACCCCCACTTCGTTCACTTCCTGAACCAGGAGAGCCGCGCATGCCCCCTACTTCCCCCTCCATGGGCCGCAGAGCCGTACTCGGCGCCGCAGCAGCTGTCGCCACCACCGTCGCGGGCCTGCCGGCCACCGCGTCGGCGGCATCGGCACCGACGTCCGCCGCACCGTCCGGCGGGCGCCCGCTCGATCTGCCGGGCGGCGGTGACCTGGGCCCCAACGTCATCGTGTTCGACCCGTCCACACCGGGCATCCAGGCCCGGCTGGACGAGGTGTTCCGGCAGCAGGAGTCGGCGCAGTTCGGCACCGGCCGCTACGCCCTGCTGTTCAAGCCGGGCACCTACAACGGCCTCAACGCGCAGATCGGCTTCTACACCTCCGTCGCGGGCCTCGGCCTGTCCCCCGACGACACGACCATCAACGGCGACGTCACGGTCGACGCGGGCTGGTTCAACGGCAACGCCACGCAGAACTTCTGGCGTTCGGCGGAGAACCTGGCCCTGGTGCCGGTCAACGGCACCAACCGCTGGGCCGTGGCACAGGCCGCGCCGTTCCGCCGCATGCATGTGCGCGGCGGTCTCAACCTGGCGCCCAACGGCTACGGCTGGGCGAGCGGCGGCTACATCGCGGACAGCCGGATCGACGGCCAGGTCGGGCCGTACTCGCAGCAGCAGTGGTACACCCGTGACAGCGCGGTCGGCAGCTGGCTCAACGGCGTGTGGAACATGGTGTTCTCAGGTGTGGAGGGCGCCCCGGCGCAGACCTTCCCCAATCCGCCGTACACCACGTTGAACACCACACCCGTCTCCCGCGAGAAACCCTTCCTGTATGTGAGCGGCAGCGAGTACCGGGTCTTTCTGCCGGAGAAGCGGACCGACGCCCGCGGGGTCACCTGGGGCAACGGCACCCCGCGGGGCACGTCCCTGGCGCTGTCCCAGTTCTACGTCGCCAAGCCCGGAGACAGCGCGGCCACCCTCAACCAGGCACTCGCACAGGGCCTGCACCTGCTGCTCACGCCGGGCATCTACCACGTGAACCAGACCCTTCAGGTCGACAACGCCAACACCGTCGTCCTGGGCCTGGGTTACGCCACGATCGTGCCCGACAACGGGGTCACCGCGCTGCGGGTCGCGGACGTGGACGGGGTGCGCCTCGCCGGCTTCCTGATCGACGCGGGTCCGGTCAACTCCCCCACCCTGCTGGAGGTCGGACCGACCGGCGCGTCCCGGGACCACTCGGCCAACCCGATCACCGTGCAGGACGTGTTCGTCCGCATCGGCGGCGCCGGCGCGGGCAAGGCCACCACCAGCATGGTGATCAACAGCCGGCACACCATCGTCGACCACACCTGGGTGTGGCGCGCCGACCACGGCACCGGTGTCGGCTGGGACACCAACCGGGCCGACTACGGCGTCGTCGTCAACGGCGACGACGTACTGGCCACCGGTCTGTTCGTGGAGCACTTCAACAAGTACGACGTGCAGTGGTTCGGGCAGCGGGGCCGCACGATCTTCTTCCAGAACGAGAAGGCGTACGACGCCCCGAACCAGGCGGCGGTCCAGAACGGCTCGGTGAAGGGGTTCGCCGCCTACCGGGTGGGCGACAACGTCACCGCACACGAGGGCTGGGGCCTGGGCAGTTACTGCTACTACAACGTCGATCCGACGATAGTGCAACACCACGGCTTCGCCGCCCCGAACACCTCGGGTGTGAAGTTCCACAACCTGCTCGTCGTCTCGCTGGGCGGCAACGGCCAGTACGAGCGCGTGATCAACGAGACCGGGTCGCCCACCTCGGGCACCTCGACGACGCCGTCCACGGTGGTGTCGTACCCCTGACGAGGCGGGCAGGGGCGGGGGGGGGGGGGGGGGGGGGGGGCCCCCCCCCCCCCCCGCCCCGGATCATTCCCGGATCATCACCGCGGATCACCGGGCCGGACCACCGGCCCGGACGACCGGCCCGGACCACGGCCTGGCCAACGGCCTGATCACCGGGCCGGGGCCGTCGCCCCGGGGGCCGGCGCATAACCGCCGGGCCGGGTGGTGAACGTGCCCCGGCCCTGTGTGCGGCTGCGCAACCGGGTGGCGTAGCCGAACAGTTCGGCCAGCGGCACGGTGGCGGTGAGCACCGCCGTGCCGCCCCGGGCCGTGGTCGCCGTGACCCGGCCGCGGCGCGCCGCCAGATCGCCGAGCACCCCGCCGACGGCGTCCTCCGGCACCGTGACCGTGACCTCGGCGACCGGCTCCAGCAGGACCAGGGCGCAGGCGCGCAGGGCCGCGCGCAGCCCGAGCCGGCCGGCCGTGCGGAAGGCCCGCTCGGAGGAGTCCTTCACATGGGTGGCCCCGTCGGTCAACGTGACCCGCAGCCCGGTCACCGGGTGCCCGGCGAGCGGTCCCTCGGCCAGCGCGTCCCGGCAGCCGGCCTCGACCGCCCGGACGTACTCCTGCGGGACGTGTCCGCCGACGACGGTGGAGCGGAACTCGATGCCGAGCGCGCCCGTCGGGTCCGGCAGCGGCTCCACGTCGAGCACGACATGGGCGAACTGCCCCGCGCCGCCGTCCTGTTTGACGTGCCGGAACACCAGCCCCGACACCCCACGGACGACGGCCTCCCGGTGGGCGACCCGCGGCAGCCCGACGGTGACGTCGAAGCCGCCGTCCCGGCGGATCCGCTCCACCGCGACCTCCAGGTGCAGTTCGCCCATGCCGGAGAGCACGGTCTGGCCGGTCTCGGCGTCCGTCCGCACGCTCAGCGCGGGATCCTCCTCCGCGAGGCGGGCCAGTGCCGCCGCCAGCCGTCCGGTGTCGGTGCTCCGCCGGGCCTCGACCGCCACGGACACCACCGGGTCGGCGGGCGTGGGCGGTTCGAGGACGAGCGGGGCGTCCACGGCGCACAGGGTCGAACCGGCGCGGGTCTGCCGGAGACCGGCCACGGCGACGATGTCACCGGCGACCGCCCGCTCCAGCGGGGCGTGCCGGTCGGCCATGACCCGCAGGATCCGCGCGACGCGCTCGGTGCGCCGGGCGACCGGGTCCCACACGGTGTCTCCCTTCTCGATGGTGCCGGAGTAGATCCGCAGACAGGTCAGCCGCCCGGTGGGTGTGGCGTGCACCTTGAACGCGAGGGCCGCGAACGGCGCGTCGGGGTCGGCGGGCCGCGACTGCGCCGTCCCGTCGTGGGTGCCGCGCACGGCGGGTACGTCCGACGGTGCGGGCAGGTGGGCGACGACGGCGTCCAGCAGCGGTTCGATGCCGCGGTTGCGGTAGGCCGAACCGCACAGCACGACCACCCCGTCCCCGCTGTGCGTCAGTGCGCGCAGGGCGGTGACCAGGGTCGGGGTGGACACGGCGGAGCGCAGGCAGAACTCCTCCATTGCCGCGGGATGCAGTTCGGCGACCGCCTCCTCCAGGAGCCGGCGCCGCCGTCCTGCCTCCTGTGCGAGTTCCCGGGGCACCGGGCCCTCGACGGCGGTGCCGTCGCGGCCGGCCCACACCAGGGCGCGCATGCGCAGCAGGTCGACCACGCCGGTGAAGGCGTCCTCCGCGCCGATCGGCAGGTGCACGACGAGCGGTGCCGGATGGAGCCGCCGCCGGATCGACTCGACGGCCGTGTCCAGGTCGGCGCCCGCGCGGTCCATCTTGTTGACGAAGGCAATCCGCGGTACGCCGTACCGGTCGGCCTGCCGCCACACCGACTCGCTCTGCGGCTCGACCCCGGCGACCGCGTCGAACACGGCCACGGCACCGTCCAGCACGCGCAGCGAACGCTCGACCTCGTCGGCGAAGTCGACGTGGCCGGGGGTGTCGATCAGGTTGATCCGGTGGCCGTCCCAGGCGCAGCTGACGGCCGCGGCGAAGATGGTGATCCCGCGGTCGCGTTCCTGGGGGTCGAAGTCGGTGACGGTGGTTCCGTCGTGGACCTCGCCGCGCTGGTGCGTGGTACCGGTCGCGTACAGGATCCGTTCGGTGACGGTGGTCTTGCCGGCGTCCACGTGGGCCAGGATGCCCAGGTTGCGGACTTCGGTGAGGGGGATGTCGAAGGTGAGGTGCGGTTCGGTGCGCACGGCCCGATGCCTTTCGCGGGTGGTGGGGAGAGGGGCTGCGCGATGTCCCGTGCGCCGTCGGCGAGGTGACCGGCGGCGGTGCGGCGGACGCGGGTGTGCCGGCGCGGACGCGGCGGCGGCCGGCGCGGACGTGTGCTGCGGAGTTGTCCGGCGTCGGGCGGCGGGTGGCGACGGTCCGCTGGACGGCGCAGTGTTCGTGCCGGTCAGCCGTGGATCACGGGGTCCGGTGCCGGCCGCGCAGCGGGCACCGGCCGGCCCAGGACACCAGGATCACATCGAAGCGGGAACGGGGAACGGCGTTGACGGTGCGAACGGGCACGGCCGTACTCCCCTCTGTCGTCCTGTCTCGTCCTGCGGTCTCGGCGGCGCGCCGTTCCGGTCGGTGGCGCGCGGTCGTGGTGAGTGTAGGAAAGACGGCGAGGAGGGTGCATCCGAGTTTTCCGGAGCCGTATCCGGATCGGTGTGGAGTGTGCCGCGCGGGACGAATTCGACAAACTCCCGAACTTACCTCGGCGGCCCGTTCGGTCCCCTTCTGCCGCGATCTTCCACTATCCTCCGCGATCTTCCGTGATCCACCCTGATCTTCCGGGAATTCGAGTGCGCCGGGGCCCACGGACCGGCCTCAGGTCAACTCCGTCGGGGCAAGGTCCTGACATTTTCCGGACATTCGTCTGCCAGGATTCGGCAAACCCGTGGTGATCGGCTCAGCGTTACCCTGGCTGGGCACCCGGCCACTGCGGTTGACCGCGGTAAACCCCGGCGGCTGCGGCGCCTGTCCGAAAAACGAGGTCAACGCTCGGACGGTATCGGCATGTTGTGTCTGACCGGTTCGGACCGGGTACGACGCACCGCCGAGTACGCATTGCCCGGCGTTCAGCGGATTCCCGGAGAACGAATACGGATTTCCGGTGAAGTGCCGCTCATGGCCGAGAAACTGGTACTCGCACACGGAACCGACCCGTCGCCGGGGCCACGCACAGTGGTGCGTACGGATGGCCGGTGGACGCCCTCCCATTGAACGAACAGTTCTAATCTGTTCATCAGCAGTCGATGGGTGACACAGAAGCGGACGGATTGGAATCGATTGGACACGCAGAAGACGCGGAAGACGTCGTTCGCCGCGCTCCGCCGGATGACCTTGGTCCCCGCCCCCGTGCTCATCCTGATCGTGGGAACCCTCTTCTCCCGCGTCGGCGACTCGCTCGCCTCTCTGGGCATGGTGCTCGACGCGGCCGACAAGGACATCTCGTGGGGCGTGACGGAGGTGTTCCTCGCCGATCTCGTGCCCACGGTCGTCGCCGCTCCCCTCATCGGGTCCCTGGTGGACCGGCTCAGCGCGCGGTCCGTGTGTCTGTGGGCCCTGGTCGCCCAGGCGCTGACGCTCGGCGCGGCCGCCGCCGTCGACGCCTTCCACCTGCGGGTGGCACTGATCGCCGTGGCCGGACTGGCCGGTGTGGCGTCGGTGGCCGCCGGTTTCAAGATCCTGCCCGTGGTGGCCGGGGAGAAGCACACCGGCCGGGCCAACAGCCTGCTCACCGCGGGCCTGTCCGCCGCGGGGCTGCTCGGGCCGGCGCTTGCGGGCTTTCTGCACTCCGCCTGGGGCACCGCCGCGCTGCTCGGCGCCGACGCCGTCTCGTTCCTCGTCCTGGCCTGGTGCACCGCGCTGGACCTTCCCAGGTCCTCCGACGTGACGCTCGAACGGCGGCCCGCCGCGAAGCTCTCGGACGGCTACCAGGCGCTGCGGCGCGCGCCGGTCGTCGGCACGCTGCTGCCCACCCTGGCCGCGGCGATGCTGGCGACCAGCATCGAGGTCGTGGCGGGCGTCTACTACCTGCGTGACGTCGCCGACGGCAACGACACCGTCTTCGGCCTGTTCCTGGCGACCTGGGCGCTGGGCAGCGTCCCCGGGGCGCTGCTCGCGGGACGCGCGGGCTGGGCGAACCGGCACACCGCTCTCATCCTGGGCGGGGTGCTCGGCATCTCGCTGGGGCTGTTGTTCGCGGGCATCGTCCCGGTGGCCGCGGTCATCTTCCCGCTGTTCCTGCTGGGCGGCTTCGGCAACGGCGTGTGCAACGTCGGGCTGCGCAACGCGGTGCACACCCATGTGCCCGCCGAGGTGCACGGCAGTGCCTGGGCCTGCTACCAGGCGTTGTCCCGGTCCTGCATCGGCCTCGGCTATCTGCTGGGCACGCCCAACAGCCTGGTCTCCAGCCGCGGCCAGGTGATCATTTCGGGTGCCATACCCCTGGTCTTCTCGCTGTGGGCGATGCTGATCACCACGCGGCGCAAGCAGCCGGCCCTAGGCGAACTGTCCGGCTGAGGGACCTCGGCGGGCCCGTACGGTACGGCCGTACGGGGCGGCACGCGACCAATGCCGGACAGGCAGCGCCGGACGGCCGGTACCGGAAGGCGCGTACGAAAAAGCCGGTACCGCGAAGGCGGTACTCGTGAGGCCGGTCCTGACAAGCCCGTACTGGCACACCCGTGCTGAAACCCCGTACCGGAGAGCCCCGTACCGGGCAGTCCCCGTCAGGCGGCGGGCGCACCCGTTCAGGCGTGCGGGACCGTCACCGACGTGGCCACCAGGCCCCGTCGTACCGCCCAGCGGCCGTCGAAGCCGGTGACCCGGCGGCCGTTCACGAGCGGTCCCGGGACGAGGAGTTCCGCCCGGAAGCTTCCCTGCGGACCGCCGCCGGGCTCGGGGCGGATCTCGATGTCCGCCTCGCTGAAATCAAGCCACTGCCGGGTGAGCGGGAACCACGCCTTGTAGACGGACTCCTTGGCGCTGAACAGCAGCCGGTCCCAGTGCACCCCGGGCCGGACCGCGGCCAGTTCGCGCAGGCGGCGGGCCTCCTGCGGGAGGGACACGGATTCCAGGATCCCGTCGGGCAGCGGGGCGTTCGGCTCGGCGTCGATGCCCAGGGAGGCCAGGTCGGTGGCGCGGGCCAGGGCCGCCGCGCAGTAGCCGTCGCAGTGGGTCATGCTGCCGACCAGGCCGTTTGGCCACTGCGGCGCTCCGCGCTCCCCGTTCACGATCGGTTGTGCGGGCACGCCCAGCTTCTCCATGGCCCGCCGGGCGCAGGCACGCACGGCGGAGAACTCACGCCGCCGCTTGGCCACGGCCCGGACCATGAGCGCGGCCTCCTCGGGAAAGAGCGGGGCTTCCTCGATCCCGTCGTCACCGTGCCTGTCCACGGCCACGACCGAGTCCGGGAGCAGCTCCTCGATCACCGGATCCAACCTCCATCGGCAGAATGCGGCGCAGTGTGCCGGGTGTGCCCGGCCGTTTGCGCCACTCACGGGGATAACCCACGGACACCTCTTCGAAGCGCACGCCGTCCAGCCAGGTGGTCCGCGGGATGTGCAGATGGCCGTAGACCATCGTCTGCACCCGGAACCTGCGGTGCCAGTCGGCGGTTGCCCGGGTACCGCACCACATGGCGAACTCCGGGTACCACAGGACCTCCGTCGGATGCCGGTCCAGCGGCCAGTGGTTGACGAGCACCGTCGGCAGCCCGTCCGGAAGCTCCGCCAGCCGGCGCTCGGTCTCGGCCACCCGCGCCCGGCACCACGCCTCGCGGCTGGGGTAGGGGTCCGGGTGCAGCAGGTACTCGTCGTTGCACACGATGCCCGTGCGGTGCGCGTAGGCGAGTCCCTCCTCCTGCGTGGTACACCCCGGGGGCAGGAACGAGTAGTCGTACAGCAGGAACAGGGGCGCCACGGCGACGGGGCCGCCCGCCCCCTCCCACACCGGATACGGGTCCTCCGGGCAGGTCACGCCCAGTTCCCGGCAGAGCGCCACCAGATGCTCGTACCGCTCCGCTCCGCGCAGCGTGACCTCGTCCTTGGGATGCGTCCACAGCTCGTGGTTGCCCGGGACCCACAGCACCCGCCGGAACCGGTCCGCGAGCGTCCGGAGGGCCCAGCGGATGTCGGCCACCGTCTCCGCGACATCGCCCGCCACGATCAGCCAGTCCTCGTCCGAGGCCGGACGCAGGTCCGCCACGATCGCCCGGTTCTCCGGGTATCCCACGTGCAGGTCGCTGATGGCCAGCAACTCGCCGGTACTCCCGGCCGACGACTCCACCCGTCACCCCTCCGATCACACGACCGCTCCACAAGACCACGCCGGGCGCCCGCCGGGCAAGGGTGACCCGCGGTCCCGCGGGGTCTCCCTGCCGTTCCCGTCCCGACGGCCGTACGGGGAGCCGTGTCCTGATCCCGACCGTACGGCCCACCTGATCCTGCCCGTGTCCCGAGCCGATCACGCCGTGCTCACGGGGCGGCCATAGGTTAAGCGCCGCGACGCCTACAGGGTCCCTTCAGGGGTCGCCGGGGGGGGGCGGGGCCGCTGATCACCCGCATCGGCGTGCCGCCCGGCGTGCCGATCGCGTCGCTGCACCCGTACGCCGGGCAGGACGGCAGGAGCTGACACCCCGACAGTTTTCAGCCGGTCACCGGCCGCTGTCGGCCCGGGTTTCGAACGATGATCGGTTAGGCTGGCCGCACCGCCGCGTGGCGATGGCCGGCCGGATTTCCGGGGGCCGTGGATCGCCCGGCGCCCACCCCAGCACCGTCGTCGGGTCGCCTGACGTGCCCGTCCGGTCGGCGGCATGTGTCGCGAGCGTACGAAGGAGACAGCGATGGCGGACCGCACACCCGACACCGGCGTCCTCGACCAGGGCGACCCGTCGGCGGACCCCTCCAGCGCGCAACGCGATCCGAGCCAGGAATTAACCGCCAAGGACAACGGGCGACCGTCCGGCGAGCAGACGTCAGGAGTGGAGGAGGCATCAGAACCGGAGCCGGCGTCGGAACCGGAGCTGACGTCAGAGCCGGGGCCGGCTGAGGAGACGGACGGGCCGGGCGAGCCCGAACGAGCGAAGAACGCCACCGGCACACCCGCACACCGGGCCGACGACGACGATGACACCCCCGACGAGAACACCGGGGCGGCCGAGCAGCCGGCGTCGGAACCGGAACCGTCCGAGCAGGCGGACCGGACGGGCGAGTCCGAACGGGCGAAAAGCACCACCGGCACACCCGCACGCCAGCCGGACGACAGCGACGACGAATCCCCGGTCGAGAGCACCGAGGCGCCCTCCGACGACGAACCCGGAGATCCCGGAAGGGCCGAAGCAGCTCAAAAGCCCGAAAAGGCCGGCGACCTCGAAGAAGTCACCGGCGTGGCACGTGTCGAAGCACCCGCTCCCCCGTCCACCGAGCAGGACGCTCCGAGCCCGCAGGACACACAAGGCACACAACCCGCCGTCGACCCGCTCGCACACCTCACCGACCCGCCGTCGTCACCGTCGCTCCTGGCGCGCGCACTCCGTCGCGGGCTCAAGATTTGGGCGCCCCTCGTAGCGCTGCTCGTACTGGTCGTCCTCGTCGTCGTCCAGTTGGTCCGTCCGCTGCCCCGGCCGGTCCTCGCCCTCGACGCGGGGATGTCGTCCTTCACCGTCGACGGCACCGCCTTCGCCGTTCCGTGGCCCGCCAGGGGGCAGGCCGCGGTCATGGTCGAGGGCTCGGGGACGATCGGTACGTTCGGGGAGCAGAAGCCCGTCCCGACGGCGAGCGTCGCCAAGGTCATGACGGCCTACGTGATTCTCCGCGAGCACCCGCTCAAGAGGGACGAGCCGGGCCCTCGTGTCACCGTCGACGCCCGGGCGGTGGAGGAGGGCAAGGCCAAGGACGAGTCACGCATCGAGGGGCTGCGGGTCGGCCAGACGTTCAGCCTCCGGGACATGCTGCGGATGCTGATGATCCCCTCGGGCAACAACGTGGCCCGGTTGCTCGCCCGGTGGGACACGGGTACCCGGGACGAGACCGCGTTCGTCCGGAAGATGAACGAGGCCGCCAGGTCGCTCGGCATGAAGAACACCACGTACACCGATCCCAGCGGGCTGGACGAGGGAACCGTCAGCACCGCCGTCGACCAGCTCGTCCTGGCCGAGGCGGTCATGAGGTCCGACGCCTTCCGCGCCGTCGTCGCCATGGCCGGCGCCGACATCCCCGGGGTCGGGCGGATCTACAACAACAACGACCGGCTGCTCCTGGCCGGACTGAGCGTCATGGGCATCAAGACCGGGTCCAACACCTCGGCGGGCGGCACGCTGTCCTGGGCGGCGTACAAGTCCGTGGACGGCGTGGACCGGCTGATCCTCGGCACGATGCTGGACCAGCACGTCACGGGTGCGGACCCCAACGGCGCGAACAGCCTCGTGTTGGTGCAGGACAACAGCAAGAAGGTCATCGCGGCCGTCCGGGAGGCGCTCACCTCGGCGACGGTGGTGCGCAAGGGCCAGGTCGTCGGACACGTGGACGACGGTCTCGGCGGCCGTACGCCGGTGGTGGCGACGCGGGACCTGGAGGTCGCCGGGGTGCCGGGGCAGAAGCTGACCCTCACGCTCCGGGGTCAGGGCAAGTCCCTCGTCCACGGGGCGCCCGCCGGGACCGTGGTCGGCGAGCTGGCGGTGGGCGGCGGCACGGGGGCGCAGCGGGTGCCGGTGGCGCTGGGGTCGGAGCTGCGGGAACCCTCGGTCGGGACGAAGCTGACCCGGACCGGGTGAGCCGCACCGGGAACGGCCCGCGGCCGGACGACCGACCGCCGACCGCCGACGGCAGGGCCGGCACCGAGGCGCTCGACGGCCGGTGGCAGCGGACGTCCGCGGAGGTGTGTGGCCGTCGTGGACGTGTGGGCGTGTGGCCGTACGAGGACGTGTGAACGTGTGGGCGTGTGGCCGTACGTGGGCGTGTGACCGTGGGCGGGCGTGCCTGGCCCTGTCGGGCCGGTGCCCCGAGAACTCCTCGCTCACTCAGCGAGAATCCCGTGGCTGCGCGACGCCGCCCACGAGCATGGCGGTCGGGGATCCGGTGGGCGTGGGCGGGCCCCGCAACCAGTTCCCCCTGGTGCCCTCGCCGAAGTACCTGTTCATCGCGGGCGGCATCGGCATCACGCCCTTGATACCGATGGTGCACCAGGCAGAACTGATGAGCTGTGACTGGCAGTTGCTGTACGGCGGACGCAGGCGGACCTCCATGGCGTTCCGCGAGGAGTTGACGTCCGCGTACGGCGAGCGTCATCCACCAGTGCATCGGGCAGCACGTGTCGCGTCTTGAGGCGGAGTGCCTGCTGGGCGTGCTCGCCCGGCGGGTCGAGCGGATCGAACTCGGCGGCGCACCACGGCACCACCTCAACAACACGCTGCGTTCGTGGGCGTCGATCCCGGTCCGGGTGCGGACGGCGTGACCGTTCGCTTCCGGCACCGCCCACCTGCACGGCGACGCCATGGCCGTCGCCGAGACACACGGCCGGCTGTACCGCGGCGACATCCCCACGATGCGGCTGATCCTCACGACGCGGCTGATCCTCGACCACCACTGAGCCGGGTGACCGGGCACCGCCGGGCCCCGCGGCCGCCGGAGGACGCGCCGTCCCTTCCGCCCGCGCCGGGCCTCCGCGACAGCACCGGATGCCGTGTGCGCGGCCGGAGCTTCAACCCCGCATGACGAAAGCCATACCTGTCGGCCATCTCCGCGTCACTTGATCAGCGGGTCGCGGAAAGTCCCTTTTGCGGCGCAGGACATGTCCGCTCACGAAACTCGCCGGTCGTGCGTCGCGCAAGGAGACGCACCGACTAGGAGGAACACATGTCTCGTCTGAGGATGGCGACCGCCGCAGCCACCGCTGTGGTGCTGTCGGTGGCGGGCGGCAGCCTGGCGAGTGCCGCGACGGCCCACCACGGCGGGAAACCGGCGCTCTCCGCACACCCCGACACGTACACCGCCCACGCGGGCCGGACCCTGACCGTGCGCGGGAGGGGATTTTTGGGTAACGACAGCGGAAGCCCGGCGACCCTCGTCTCGCACACCAGGACCGCCCACGGTTCGCTGACCGTGCATCAGGACGGCTCGTTCGACTACACGCCGGACCCCGGCTTCAAGGGCACCGACAGCTTCGACTACTCGGTCAGCGACGCCGTCAAGCTGTACCAGACCGATGTCACGCCGCTCGCCACGATCGGCGGGGTGAAGGTGACGGGCGGGGCGTTCGGCTCGTCCCTGTACCCGGTGCCCGGCAAGAAGAACGAGTACTACGGGATCACCGACCGCGGCCCCAACGTGGACACTCCCGACGGCAAGAAGGCCCTGCCGCTGCCCGACTTCGACCCGACGATCGCCCGGATCCGCATGACCGGCAGCAAGGCGGAGGTCCAGCAGACCATCCCGCTGCGCGGCGCCGACGGCACCCCGTACAACGGACACGTCAGCACCCAGGCGAGCACCGGCGAATCCCTGGTCGACCTCGACGGCAAGGCGCTGGCGCCGTCGCCGTACGGCTACGACCCCGAGGGCCTGGTCGCCCTGCCCGACGGCACCTTCTGGGTGTCCGACGAGTACGGCCCGTACATCACGCACTTCTCCGCCACCGGCAAGCAGATCGGGCGCCTGTCGCCCTTCGACGGCTCGCTCCCGGCCGAGTTGGCCGACCGGGTGCCGAACAAGGGCATGGAGGGCCTGACCGTCACCCCCGACGGCAGCACGCTCGTCGGCATGATGCAGTCCGCGCTCCAGGTGCCCGACCTGCCCTCCGGTGTGAAGACCAAGAACGTCACCGCGCTGCGCATCGTCACGTACGACCTGCGCAGCCACGCCACCCACGAGTACGTCTACCTGCTCGACGACCCGAAGACCAACAGCGGTGCGGTCAGCGAGATCACCGCGCTCAGCAGCACGAGCTTCCTGGTCGACGAGCGGGACGGCACCTTCGAACCCGGCGCGTACAAGAAGCTGTTCAAGATCGACATCAAGGGTGCGACCGACGTCGGTCCGTCCGCCAAGGTGCCGGGTGCCACGTACGACGCGGCCAGGGGCGGGCTGCTCATCGGCCAGGACCGCCGGAGCATCGACGCGTACGTCGGCGACGGCAACACCGCCACGGCCCAGGCCGCCCTGAAGGCGGCCGGCATCACCCCGGTCGCCAAGAGCCCGTACCTGGACCTCGGCGCCCTGGTCACCCGCCTCGACCCGACCGGCGGCTTCTTCGGCCACGACAAGATCGAGGGAGTGGCCACCACCGACGGCGGCCGCACCGTCATCGTCAGCAACGACAGCGACTTCGGCATCGACGGCATCTCCGACGACGCCCCGCCGTACACCCTGCACGCCAAGACCCTGCCCGACGGTCGGCAGGACGACGGTGAGTACCTCGCCGTGGACACCACCAAGCTGCCGGCCGCGACCAGCAAGGCCACGGTCACCATCGAGGTGCGGTGACGGTGCCCCGTACGGGCCGCTGAGCGGGCGGGCCGCTCCGCACCGCCCGCCGTCGGGCCCGGGAGGGAACCGAGGACGTCGAGCCGCCCGGACAGCGCCACGGGAACGGGGCGCCGCTCCGCGCGGCTCGGCGGCGGACCCGGGCACCTGCCGCCGCGACGTAGCGTGCGTGCGCTTTCTTGCGCAGGGGGCGGTGGCGAAAGTGGGCGCTTGTTCTCCAGCCGTATTCCGGCCAGGATTGAATTCGACTGGGGGAGGGACGCGCGAGGCGCCTGAGGCGTATTACTGATCTGTCCTGCACCCAGCTCCGCTCCGGCACTGCCCCGATTTTCATCTGTTCGCCACCGCATGTCGCGGACGCAAATGCGGTGTGCGCCGAAGAAAGGAAATGGGTTGCAGCTCTTACCGAAGACAAGGCTGAGAAAGTCGGCGCTGATCGCGGCAATGGCCGCGCTGGCGGGCTGCGTGGTCACCCCGTCGGCCGCCGCCCAGGGACACGACGCCCCGTCCTCGGCGGCCGCCCCGATCACCGGCGCCGCCCCCGCGGGGACGGCCGCGTACGTCCCTCTCGTGGAGATCGTGAATCAGTCCACCGGGCTCCGCGCCGACGTCATGTGGGCCTCCACCAGCCCAGGTCAGGGGGTCTTTCTCTGGCCGGACAACACCAGTTGGTCGCAGGAGTTCGAGCTGCTCGACAGCGGCAACGGATACTTCCGCATCAAGGCACGCCACTCCGGTCAGTGTCTGATGCTCGGCGGCGGCACCCAGAACGGGACGCCGGTCGTCCAGGACCCGTACTGCGATCCCGGCTACTCACCGTCCGAGTGGTACACCCAGCAGATCACTCCGCCGCAGGAACCGTGCATGTGCTTCCCCCTCACGTACATGATCATCAGGAATCGCTCGACCGGCCGTTGTCTGGACGCGGCCTCCTCCACCGGACAGCCCGGCGAGCAGGCGATCCTCCAGACATGGAACTGCATCACAACGGGCACGGAATGGAACCGCTGGAACCAGGTGTGGAAATTCACTTATCTCAATTCACCGCCGATCGGCTGATCCCTCGGCACCTTCGCACACGCCCCGCGGGCGGTCTGCCTGCGGGGCGTTCGGCGTCCGCAGGGGCCGCGTGGTGCCCACGTGCCGGCACGGGGATGAGGGTCCGGCGGTGTCGCCGACGGGGCTCCCGGGTGGGTTCCCGGGAGCCCCGTCGGACGGTGCCGGTACGGCCGGCCGAGGGCCGGTCCGCGGTCAGTGCGTGCCGGTCACCTTCATCGTCGCGGCCAGCGCCGGGACGGCGTACGGCGAGTCGGTGCCGACGGTCAGTCCGCTGGTGTAGGTGCCGGCCCGACCGGCCTCGGCCGCGTCCAGGGTGACCGGTACCCGCGCCGTGGCGCCCGGGGCGACGGTGACGGAGTGCGGGGCCGACAGCCAGCCGGCCGCGCCCGAGGTGCCGCAGTCGCCGTAGCCCGGCAACTGCTCGACGCCGGTGACCGCGTCGCCGGTGCCGTCCGCGCCGCCGACGACGTACATCCCGCAGGTGCCGCCGCCGCGGTAGACCGGCGCGTCGGCCGCGGGCAGCGCCGACCAGGAGTCGGTGGCCGGGTCGTACTCCACCGCCTGGTTGGTCAGCTGTCCGCCGGTGACGCCGCCGACCAGTTGCAGCCGCCCGCCGGAGGACGCGGAGGCCATCCCCCAGTTCGGGTAGGGCAGTTCGGCCCGCGCCGTCCACTGGCCGGTGACCGGGTCGAGGGCGTAGGTCGCCGTCGTGTCCTTGCCGCTGACCGGATCGGTCCCGCCGGCGCAGACGACCTTGCCGTCGATGCCGGCGCAGGACAGCCACGCGTCGGTGATCGGGTAGTCGGCCGCCTTGCTCCAGGCGTCGCCCTTCGGGTCGTAGACGTAGGTCGCCTGCGAGGCCGGGGCGCAGTTGCCGCCGCAGCCGGCGACCACGTAGAGCCGGCCGCCGAGGACCGCGCTGCCGCCCGCCGTGACGCCCGTGGGAAGCGGCGCCGCCGTGGACCACGAGTCGTGCTTCGGGTCGTAGCGGTACACGGCCGTCGAGGCGTTGCCGGTGCTGTTCCAGCCGCCGACGACGTAGATGTCGCCGTCGATCGCCTCCACGGCGGGCTTCTCCAGGCCCTCCGGCAGGTTCGCCAGCCGCTGCCAGCCTCCGCCGGCCGGATCGTGGACGAATGCCTTGAACAGCAGGCTCGCCCTGTCGGTCCCGCCGAAGGTGTACACCTTTCCGTCGAGGGTGACCGTGCCGCCGTCCATCACCGGCGTCGGCAGGGCGTCGGTGGTCGCCCACCCGGTGGTGCCCGCCGTGCTGGTGCCCGCCGCGCTGGTCTTGTCGGCCGCGCCCTGCTCCGCCGTGGTCGGCCGGGTCCCGCCGGTGAGCAGCGATCCACGGGTGAAGTCGCCGTCGAGGCGGCGGACCGGTGCACCGGTGCCGTGTTCGTCCGGCTGTCCGGCGTGCGAGTCGGGCGTGTACGAGCCGTCCTGCGGGTTGAGGACGACGTGGACCGGGGCGGTGCCGGTGTTGCGCAGCGTCACGGTCCGGGTCGTCGAGCGGCCCTGCGGCTGGGTGACCCGCAGCGCGCCGCCCGAGACGGCGATCCGGCCGGCGCCCAGGCGCCAGTCCTTCTGGGTGATGCGGTCGCGGGCGACGGCGACCTTGGCGGTCGCGCCGGTGTAGGCGCCGTCGGCGACCCCGAGGGTGGTCCGGCCGGAGCTGTCGGCGGCCGAGGCGGGCGCGAACAGCTCGTAGCCGCCGCCGGCCGTCGAGGCCGCCGGGGTGCCGGCCACGCTGACGGTGGCACCGGTCAGTGCCTTGCCGGTGTTGGCGTCGTCGACGGTGCCGGCGACGAGTCCGCCGGAGACGGGATCGCACGAGCGCTCACCGATGAAGACATCGTCCACCTTCCAGTAGTACGAGTGGACCGCGTCGTACCGGAACCGGATCTGCACGTCGCTCTCGCCGGCCGCCTGCGGGAGCGCCACGACCTCGGGGCCGGTGGAGATCGTCTGGGCCATGTGCCAGACCGAGGTCCAGGTCTTTCCGCCGTCGACGCTGACCTCGACGTAGGCGTTGGAGTTGTAGCGGGGCGACGTGAAGGAGTTGTCGAAGGAGACGATCGGCGTGGCATCGCCGCTCAGGTCGAGCACCGGTGAGACCAGGCTGGTCGTCGCGTGGGTGGAGAGGCCCGCGTCGTAGGAGTCGACCTCGGCGAACCGGCCGCTGCCGCCGGTGTCGTTGCCCTGGTGGGCCGGGTCGTCGAAGCGCCAGGTGACCCCGGAGCCGCTGGTGTCGGTGACGGTCCAGCCGTCCTGCGGGGTGGCGCCGCTCCAGCCCTCGAAGCCGGTCGTGGTCCCGTCGTACCCGTAGCGGTAGCCGAGCGCGGTGCAGGCGCTCACGTCGGCGGACAGCGGCACGTCGTGGCGCACGTCGGCGGTGCCGACGGCGACGGTGTCGTCCGCCGTCCGGTAGCCCGGCAGGGACGACGAGACGTGCAGCTTGTAGTGCCCGTCGTCCGGCAGGCGGACGGTGTACCGGCCGGTGACCGGGTCGGTGTCGACCGCGCCGCCGGGGTAGCCGTCGACGGTGACGGTCGCGGCGAGCGGCCAGCCGTGGCCCGAGGCGTCGGTGACGGCGCCGGAGACGGCGTGGCTGGGCAGGGCGCGCAGGGTGAAGGACTTCTTCGCCGTGCCGCCCTCGGTGACCTTCAGCGTGGTGCGGGCCGTCGCGTAGCCGAACTGGGCGACGGTCAGGGTGTAGTCACCGGGGGCGGGGGCGAGGGTGAAGCCGCCCGACGCGTCGGTCGTGGCGGTGTAGCCGCGGCCGTCCGCGTCCGTGGCGGTGACCGCGGCGCCGGAGACCGGACCGTTCGCCGGGCCCGAGCCGCGCACGGTACCGGTGACCAGGCCGTGCGGGCCCTGGCGGAACGCGCCGACGCCGGCGGGCGTGCCGAGTCCGGTCGCGCCGTCCCAGCCCTTGCGGGCCTCGCACAGCTGGTTGCCACAGTGGCCGTCGGAGCCGGTGGTGACGTCGGTGAGGTCAGCGGCGTTCGTGTCGGCGTAGGGGTAGGTCACCGGGTAGGTGCCGGGCGTCGGGGTGCCCGCGAGGGCGTACATCGCGGCGATGAGCGGCGACGACAGTGACGTGCCGCCGACCTGGGCCCAGCCGCCGAGCCCGGACGAGTCGTAGATGCCGAGGCCGGTGGCCGGGTCGGCGTCGGCGGATATGTCGGCGATGGCACGGTTGTCACAGGCGGTGTCGATGCCCTGCTGGTACGCGGGTTTCGGCTCGGTGGTCGAGCACCCCGAACCGCCGTCGGCCCAGGCTGCCTCGGTCCAGCCGCGGTCGGTGGTGGCGTCGCGGGTCAGTGTGGTCCCGCCGACGGCGAGGACCTTTCCGTTCGACGCGGGCCAGTTGACGATGTTGCCGTAGTCGCCGCTGGACGCGGTGACCGCGACACCGGGGTGGTCGTAGTAGTGGTCGTAGGCCGTCGGGGCGCTGCCCTCGCCGGGGATGCCGTAGGAGTTGGAGATGGCCACGGGGTGCTGTGCGGCGGCGGTGTTCTCGGCCTGGCCGAGGTCGTCGATGGCGGCCGAGTCCGCCTGGACCAGCAGGATGTGGCACTGCGGGCAGGCGGCGGAGACGGCGTCGAGGTCGAGCGCGGTCTCCATGGACCAGTGGGGGTCCTCGGCCGGGAGGTTGTGGCCGCCGTTCTGGTCGACCTTGGTGAAGCAGCCGTTCTCCGTCGTGCACGCGGGGAGGCCGTAGGTGGTGCGGAAGACGGCGAGGTCGGCCTCGGCGGACGCGTAGCCGCCGGCGTCGACGATGGCGACGGTCTGGCCGGCGCCGCCCTCGGGCAGGTCGTAGGCCGCCCTGATGTCGTTCGGGGTGAGGGCGGTGGCGGGCGGGCCGTCCGCGTCTGCGGCCAGGGCACCGTGACGGTCCGTCACACCCATGAGGTCGCAGGTGGCGTAGGGCGCGTCACCCTTCCGCTCGGCGGCGGGCAGGGGGAGGGCGCAGCCGACGGGTCTGTAGCCCGCCGTGCTGCTCGGGGCTGCACCGGTCGCGCCGGCCGCCGCCTGTGCCGGTGCGACGGCCACCAGGCCGGACGCCGCGGCGCAGGCGACCGCCAGCCCGGCGGCCCACATGCGTAGTCGTGCGTACATCACTCTCCTCGGAAGGGTGCGTCGGCCGGGCCGACTTGAGTGGGGTGCTGGTCAGACCGGCCGGTACTCGACGCCCGCCTTCCGCCGGCTCATGCGCGTCCGTTCCGCGCCCGTGGCCGGACCGGCAGCGGGTTCCGCACCGTCGTCCGAGTCGTCGCCGTGACCCTTTTGGGGTCCGTCGACACTGTCGGCCGCCGGTTCCTCGCCGGCCGGTTCGGCGCCGTTGCCAGAGGTCATCGCGGCTGCTCCGTTCTGTCCCAGAGCCAGCAGTGAACGCCGCGCGACGCGTGGGCGGCAATGCGCAGAACTACCCGGGAAACTCCTGCGGCTCGCGGAACTACCCCGTCGACGCGGGCGGCTGCGGCACGTTCCCGGGCAGCGGCACGTCACCGGACTCCACCACGGCGACGGCGAGCGCGGTGCGCGAGGGCGCGTCCCGTTTGCGCATCGCGGAGTGGACGTGTTTCTCGACGGTGCGGGGCGAGAGCCCGAGGACCCGGGCGATCTGTCCGCTGGTCCGGCCCTCCACCAGCAGTCGCACCACGTCGAGTTCGCGCGGTGAGAGCCGGTCGCCGTAGCCGGGCCGGCCCACCCGGGTGCCGACCCGGACCCCCTCGTCCGCGAGGGTGTGCCGTACCCGGTCCGCGTCCCCCCGGGCGCCGAGGCCGGTGAGGCCGTCGAAGACCTCGCGGAGCACGTCGACGGCCCCCTCCCGTTCGCCGGCGGCGAGGCGGCAGTCCGCCGCCGACTCGCGGGCCAGCAGCGCGTCGTACGGTCTGGGCAGGGTGGTCCAGGCGGTGGCCGCCTCCTCGAAGTGCCCGGCTGCCCGGCCCGGATCGCCGTCGGCGCGGGCGAGCAGGGCCGCGGTCAGCAGGCGGGCCGCCGTCGCGACCGGCGCGTCCGCCCCGCGGGTACCCGCCGCGAAGGCCGTGGCCGCGCGGGCGGCCTCCGCGGCCCGTCCGGTTTCGAGCAGGGCGCGGACCCGCAGCGGGGCGATCTCGGCGGCCCAGAGCCAGAGTTCCTTGGTCTCGACGAGCCGCCAGGCGGCATCGGTGGCGGCCAGGGCCTCCGCGGGGCGGCCGGCGGCGATCGCCAGCCGCGCGAGCACGGCGGACGGGTCGCGGGACCCGTCGGCGGGGCCGCGTGGACGCCCGACCGCGATCGCGGCCAGGGCCCGCTCCCGCGCCCGGCGGTGGTCGCCGTGGGCGGCGTCGAGCAGTCCCGCCAGCAGCAGTGCGTCGGCGCGCAGCACGGGTTCGTCGGCGTCGAGGGCCGACGCCTGCCACTTCCGCGGTCCGCTCCAGTGGCCGGTGAGCCAGTCGAGGTGGGCGAGGGTCGCCCCGACGAGGTCGCGCAGGCGCAGGTGCTGGTGCTCCTCGGCCAGGGCGGCGGCCGCGTCGAGCCGGTGCCGGGCGTCGGCGTAGCGGCCCCACAGCATGGCTGCCTCGCCGAGGTTGGCGAACCCCCGGGCGCGCTGCAGCACTTCGCCGGGGGTCCGTCCGTCGGCCGGCAGGTCGCGGGCCGCCGTCCAGCCGGCCGGGTCGCCGAGCACCAGGAGGGTGGCGGCGCGGTCCATGAGGAAGGAGAGCCGGTCCTCGGGCGCCGGGTCCGGCCGGTCCTCGACCAGCCGCCCGGCGCGCTCCAGCCAGGCACGGTGATGTGCGGCGGGGTGCGCGGTTCCGAGCGGCCGGGCGAGCATCATCATCGCGTGGACCGCGGCGACCGGCCGGTCCCCGACCAGTCCCGGCACGGCCCGTTCCATCTCCGCCGAGGCGCCCTCCACGTCACCGACGTGGAACATCAGCCGGGCCAGTTGCCAGGTGACCTCGGTCCGCTCGGGCGGGGCGAGTTCGCCGGCGGCGGTGGCGCGCAGCACGGTGACGAGTTCGCGCAGCGGCCCGTTGCCGGGCGCGGCGTACAGCGGCATGCGCTGCACCAGACGGGACACCGCGGCGCCGCGGACTGCACCGCCCGCGAGGAGGTCGAGGAGCAGCCCGAACGCCGTACGCGGATCCCCCGACGAGATCGCGTGGTCGGCCGCCTGCTCGGCGTACGCGGCCCAGCGGTCCGGGTCGCCCGCCTCGCGGAAGTGCCGGGCCAGTTCGGCGACGCGGCGCACCGGTTCCTGTTCGAGTGCCGCCCCGGCGCGACGGTGCAGGCGGCCGCGTTCGAGGGCACCGAGGGCGTGGTGGACGCTGCGCGCGGCCAGCATGTGCCGGAACCCCACCCGGGCGTCGCGGTCCTCGTGCAGCAGCCCGCCGGCGAGCGCCTCGGCCAGCCCGTTCTCCGCCTCCGGCAGGGGCAGACCGGCGACCTCGGCGACCAGCGCCGGCGCCCGCTCCCCCTCCAGCACGGCGAGCGCGGCGAGCGTCGCGCGGGCCGCGGGCCCGAGGCGCGAGGTCCGCTCCAGCACGGCGTCGCGGATGCTGGGCGGTACGTCGAGTTCCGCGACGTCGCGCCGCAGCCAGGCGCCGTCCTCACAGACCAGGTCGGCCCGGTCGTAGAGCAGGCGGACCGATTCCTCGACGGCGAGCGGCAGCCCGTCGGTGTGGCCGTGCAGGAATCCGGCGAACTCCTCGGAGACCGGCTCCCCGCCGAGCATCGAGGAGACCAGGTCCGCGGTGTCGGCGATGTCCAGGGGGCCGGGTTCCAGGCGGGTGACGCCTGCCTGTGCGACCAGTCGGCGCAGCAGCGACTGGGGGCGGACGTCCTCGGGCCGGTAGGTGAGGACGAGGCGCGGGCTCCGCTCCGGCCTGGCCCGCAGGAACAGCAGAAGTTCCAGGGTGGTCTCGTCGGCCCAGTGCGCGTCTTCCACCACGAACAGCCCGACGCCGAGGGCGTCGACGAGTTCGACGAGCGCGCGCAGCAGCCGGTGCCGGGCGGCCGCCGCGTCGGGCAGCGGTTCGGGGGCGGGCGGCAGTTGCCCGGCCCACTCCGGGAAGACCGGGCGCAGCGCCCCGGCGAGCCCGGTCAACGGCAGGCCGGTGACCCGGTCGGTGAGCCGGCGTACGGCGTCGACGACCGGGCCGAGCGTGTACGGCTCCCGGAACGGCGGACAGACCGCGACCAGTGCCGTCTCCGGTCGTCGCCCGAGCAGTTCGTGGAGCAGCCGGGTCTTCCCGATGCCCGCCTCGCCCGCGACCACGACGAGGCCCGGCCGCTCGTCGAGGGCCTGGCCGAGTGCCGAGAGGTCGCGGTCGCGGCCGACCAGACGGGGTATGCCGAGGTCGGGTCGGCGCACGAGCGCGCCGACGCTCTCCGCTGCTGTCACATCCGCCTCCGATCGGGCCCGGTGGGCTCATTCTGCCGGGCGTGTTCGCGGCCCTCGCCCGGCGCCGGGGCGGCGTACGGCGCCGGGGCCGCGCGCCGATCCGCACGGCGGTTGTTCCGATTGCCTCATCTCCGTGCCGGGACAGGGCAGTTCACTCCCGTCGTCCCGTGCCGCCGGGGCTTGTCCAGGTCCCGTCGCACGGGCACGGATCGTCGCGCCGGCCGACCACGGGGCGAGGTCGCGCGCGACGGCGGAGCCGGCGGTACGCAGCCTGCGCGGATGGCGCAGCCGGGCGTCCCCCTGGTGTCGGGCGGCGAGCCGACGTCGGTCGCGCGTGCGGGCCGGACGCGTCGGGCGCGCCCCGTCGTCCCCGGGAGAGCGGACGTATGAGTGCGACCGCCCGCCGCGGGCCCGGCGTCCGCGGCCGGCTCCCGCGCCGTGAGCGAGGTCACACCTTTAATTCGAGGGCCCCCTCATGTTATGCTGGCCGCATGAGCCCCCAGCCCACCCTTTCCGCACCACGGGCGGCGGCACGACCGCTCAGGCGTGATGCGCAGCGCAACAGGGACGCCATCCTGGCCGCAGCTCGCAGGAGCTTCGCCGAGCAGGGTCTGGGCGCTTCCCTGGAAGGCATCGCCCGCGAGGCCGGTGTCGCGATCGGAACGCTCTACCGGCACTTCCCCAGCCGGCTGGACCTGGTCGAGGAACTCTTCACCGCGAAGTTCACGGAACTGCTCGACGCCGCCGAGGCGGCCGCGGGCATGGACGACGCCTGGGACGGGTTCTGCCACTACCTGGAAAAACTGTGTGAGCTACAGGCGTGCGACCGCGCGTTCCACGACCTGGTCTCCGCGCGGCTGCCCCTGCACGCACTCGGCAGGGGAATGTTCGAGCGCGCGAAGGGACTGGCCGCCGAGATCTTCGCCAAGGCCCAGGAGCAGGGAACCCTCCGCGACGACGTCACCCCGCAGGACATCGCGTTCGTGATCTGGTCGCAGGCCGGGATCATCCAGGCCACCCGCACCGTCGCCCCCACCGCGTGGCGCCGCCACCTCCATCTGATGCTCGACGCCTTCCGCGCCCCGTGCGCCCACGAACTGGCCGAGCCCCCGCTGACTCCCCAGCAGGTCGACGCGAGCCTTGTGGCTCTGGAGTGCCCCGAGGAGGAGTGCGTCGAGTGCCACGGGGAGGAATGACCGACGTGGCGACGGACGTGGCGGGCGTGCCCGCCAGGTCATGAGGCTCGGGTCATTCGGCTCGGGGTCACGAGAGACCGGGCATGAGACTCGGTCATGAGACACACAGCGTGAGACACACAACGGGTCCGGTTGCCGTGGTCGGCGACCGGACCCAGGTCCGCCAGGGGCATCTCGGGCCCCGGATGATGCCGCCGCCCGGCGGGGACGGCGTTCGTCAGCTTCCGGCAAGCGACTCCGCCGGTTCGGCGTCCGGGTCGAGCCGACTGGACTCCGCTCCCAGGGACACCACCCGGCCCGGCACGCGATGGCCCGACGGCGCACGGTGGCCCGACATGACGCGGCGGCCCGACGGCGCGCGGACGCGACCCTCCTGGGTCTCGTCCGCGCGCGACGCCGGGCCGACCTCGACGGCCCGCATTCGCATCACCGGTGGTTCAGGTACCACACGTACTGGTTCACGTACCACTGAGTGGCTCCGATGCCGCGCCACGGCGTGACCTGGTTCCACCCGTTCCCGCCCCAGAAGTACGCGTGGCGACCGTCCCAGCGTGCTGAATAGTTCGGCTGGCCGGGCCAGCTGATTCCGTACCCGTTTCCGTACCCGTACCCGTACCCGTTGCCGTACCGGTCGCCGTGGTAACCGATCCGGTCGTCGCCGGTCCGCAGAGCAGCGGCCGTGACCTGGGCGTGCTGGGCGGGCTGTGCGTGGGTCTCCTGCACGGGCTGCGAAACCGCCGCCGAAGCCGCGCCGCCGGCGCCGAGAACGGCGCCGCCCGCCAGTGCCGCAGAAGCAAGACCGACCGAGACCCGCCTGATCCACCTGTTCATCTTCGTCTCCTCATGATGTGCCGCGGTGCCGCCGCGAGGCGGCCGCTGCCATGTCTGTGATCTGCGATCCGGGAAATCCGGACCGCCCGGTTGCCGAGCCAAGGGGGCTCTTCCGGAGGGGGTCCTCATGTTCGGCTGATGCCAGCGTAGCCGAGGGGGGCCTCATATTTGCAAATGCGTTCGCAGTGACCATCATCACGGCATGCTGTAAAGGGTTGACTGGAATAAAAAACGCAGTAGCAAACGTCTCATCGCGGCTTCGTGCGGGGCGCTGGACGGGGGCGGCACTCGGTGTGCCGGTCCGGACCGAGACGGCAGAACCGCCTCGGCCGGGAGGCGCCGGCACCGGCGCCGGTCACGTCAGGCAGGCGAGACGGCCCCCTCGTCCGAGGTGCCGGGCGAAGAACCGGACCGCGCTGTCGGCCTCGAACCTCGGCAGTTCCTTGTGTCTGCCCGCATTGGCGTGCAACGTCTTCTCCCGCGAGGCGAAGGCGTCGAACAACGCGAGACCGGACTCGCGCGGAATGTGCTCGTCGTCCCACTGGAGCACGTACTCGACCGGGATCGTGATCCGCTTCGCCCGGTCGGCGAGGGCATCGGGCCAGTGGAGGCCGAAGACGGCCGCGGTGATCCTGGGTTCGACCGCCGTGAGCGGCACCCCGATCGCGGTGGCCATGTTCAGACCGAAGTAGCCGACCGGCCCGTCGGTGCCGATCTCCGGCAGTTCCTGGAGGACGTCCAGGGTCGCCCGCCACTCGGGCACGGCGCGTGCCGCGAGGTGGGCGTTGTAGCGCACGACGATCGGGCCTTCCGCCTCGCCCGCCGCCCGCGCCCGGTACAGCGCGGCGATCTCCTGTTCGTCGTGCGCCGTGCGCGGCCGGCCGCCGTGACCGGGCGCGTCGATGACGGCGACGTGGAAGCCGCAGCCGGTCACGAGGCGGTGTGCGCGGCCTGTCATGCCCGGCCACTTCTTGTGGGTGCCGCCGCCGTGCCCCATCAGCACGAGGGGCGCGCGATCAGAACCGGCGGCGGGCGACCAGAGGACACCGGGGACCTCGCCCACGGTGAAGCCGCGTTCGACGACGCCGTCCGCCGACGACCGCGCGGTGAACTGCACAGCATGCTGCATCGGTTGATGCCTTTCGGGAGTGCCTTGTCGTTGCGGCGCTCCCGGCGACGGCTACGTCGATCGCCCGGCCATGACGACAGGAGGGAGCACCCGCACGGATACCGCGTTCATGGGTCTCACCTCCTCGGACAGATCACGGCCGCCCGCAAGCTACCAACCCGAGCCCGGCGGACGCGACCCGTTTGGGGAGCCCTGGGCACCTTCCGGACCGCTCCTAGCCGGCGGCCGGCTGCGGAAAGGCGACCGGGCTCCTGAGCCCTGCCCTGTTCACCGCTCGCACCCCGAAGAACACGTTGTCCTTGGACAGGTCCACTTCGTGCCGCGTCACGTCCGCGACCGGGATGACATGGGTCCACTCGGGGTCCGTCGTCTCCCGCCAGACGACCTCGTAGCCGGCCAGGTCCGGCTCGGTGCCCCGGGTCCACGCCAGGTCCGTCGAGTTCGTCAGCGCCGAGGTGATGATCTTCGCGCCGCGCGGTGTGCCGGGGGCCTGGGCCAGGGACCACAGGGCCGCCGCGTTCACCCGGGCAACCCGGGCGACGTAGCGGAAGTCGCAGAACTCGGGCAGGTCGCCGTACTGCTTGCCCGTCTCGTCGACACGCACGTCCTGGTGCTGGTGGGCGAAGTCCTCGGCGGGTTCCGTGAACCGTGCCGCCGCATAGCCCTGTTCGAGGAAGGGGATGTGGTCGCCGCCCCGGCCGTAACGGTCCCGTCGGTAGATCACCCGGACCTGCATGCCGGTCGCGTCGTTGTCGGCCACGTCGCGCACGAACCGGGACAGCTGGCGGGTCGCGGAGTCGTTCTCGCCGCCCACCGACCGGCGGGTCGCGGCCTGTTCGGGTGTTTCGGAGGACGGGACGCCCTCCGCGAAGAGACGGACGGTGTACGGGTCCCGTATGCCGTCGTCCGCGGTGGGACTGCCGACGATGTCGTTGGTGAACATGCCCTGCACATCGGCGCCCGCCGCCTTGAACTGCCGGGCCATGTGCGCCGCCCCGTACAGCCCCTGCTCCTCCCCCGCCACCGCCGCGAACACGATCGTCGACGCCGGACGCCGCTTCGCCATCACCCGGGCCAGTTCCAGCACCACGGCCACGCCGGACGCGTCGTCGTCCGCGCCCGGCGCGTCCGACGTGGCGTCCATGACGTCCGTGACGCGGGAGTCGTAGTGGCCGGAGACGACGTACACGCGCTCCGGGGTCACCGAGCCGCGCAGGGTGGCGAGCACGTTGGTGATGCGGGTGGCGGTCGGGACCCGGGAGGCGGGTTCCTGGACGTACGACTGCAGTTCCGCCGTCATCCGGCCGCCGGAGGCCGCGGCGTACGAGCGGAGTTCGGCGAGCAGCCAGTCGCGGGCGGCGCCGATGCCGCGTACCGGGTGGTCCTGGACGGACAGGGTGTGCCGGGTGCCGAAGGAGACGAGTCTGCGGACCGTCGCCTCGATGCGGGCCGGATCGATCTCCGCGAGCAAGGTGCGCAGTTCACGGCTGGGCGGCTGGGCCGTCGCGGGCGGGCGCCGGTCCTTGTCCTGCGGTGGGGCCGCTTCGGCCGGTCCCGTCGTTCCCAGTACCGCCGCGCCGCTCGCCGCTGTCGCGGTCAGGATGGTTCGCCTGCTGAGGCTGGGACGCATCTGCCCTCCCGGGGCTGGCTGTGCCGACCGACCCTGCCATGGTTGTGGACACGCCAAGAATGGGCAAGAGCGGCCCACGGGGCGGCAGGAGCGGCCGTGGGCGGCGAATGGCCTCGGCCGGCCGGATCCACGGGAGGGCGAGCGGCGCCGAGTCCGGTTACGGGAACACGATCCCGACGCGCGCCCCGGAGCTTTCCGACGCGGGCCGTGCGGTCATGAACGCACGAGCCGCGCGATGGCGTCGGACGCCTCCTTCAGTTTCTGCTCCCGCTCGGCACCGCCCTCGGCGACCGCGTCGCTCACGCAGGTGGCCATGTGCTCGTCCAGCATCTGCAGTGCGAACGACTGCAGCGCGCGGGTCACCGCCGACACCTGGGTGAGGACGTCGATGCAGTAGGTGTCCTCCGCCACCAGGCGTTGCAGCCCGCGTACTTGGCCCTCGATGCGGCGCAGCCGCATCATCACGTCATCCTTGTGCTTCTTCTGGCCCGCCATGCCTCCGCTTTCCTTCCCTCCACCGAGGGTCGCCCCCTGCGGCGAGCTCCCCCTTAAAAGATACCCGCCACCGGTACGAACCACCCGCGGCCGACGGCAGAAGGGACCCGGGGGGAACTGCCGCTACGGACCGCGGAGCACCGGGGATTCCCGGTGCCGCCGCGGGGCCGCCCGCCGACGGCCCCGCGGACCGGGCGCACAGCGGCCCCGTCGAACCCTCCCCCGCCGCCCCGCGGTCGAGGCGGATCCGGGCGGTGCCGATGCGCCGACGGGAGTGCGGGGACCTTGCTCCCGTATAGGGGTAGGGGGTATATGTATTACGGGCGCCACACCCGGAGGGCCGTAATGAATACCCTCACCCTCCAGGGGTAACGGGCCGCCGCCAAGTCTCTGCTCAACTCCAGGAGGAAACCCATGTCGTCCTGCTGCACCCCCGACGGCAGCTGCCACTCCGACGCGACCGGCGAGTCCGTCTCCGACGGCGTCAGCACCACCTACGCGGTGTCAGGCATGACGTGCAGCCACTGCAAGGCGGCGGTCACGGAAGCCGTCGGCGGGGTCGACAGCGTGCTGTCCGTCGACGTCGACGTGGACACCGGCCGGGTCACGGTGATCACCAAGGAGGGCCCCGATGACACCCTGATCGCCAAGGCCGTCGACGACGCCGGGTACGAGCTGACCGGCCGCGCCGCCTGACGCGGTCCCGCGAAGCGCTCCCCGCGCGCGGGGTGCGATCCGGCCGGGCCCGTTCCTACCCCCCCGTCGGCAGGCCCGGCCGGTTCACCCGCTCCCCGCGCACCGTCCGGGCGGGCAGGTCAGCCGAACGCCGTCCTGACTCGCCTGCGAGCGGACAGCCGGGCCTGCGTCCCGGCGTCCAACGGCAGCTCGATCCGGCGGTCGACGCGGTCCTCGGCCCAGGTGCGCGTGTCGATCAGCCACCAGTGCTCGACCTCGATCCGGTAGAGACGGTGGGGCGCGGGCGCCTGCAACAGCTCTGGCGGCAGCTGCCATTCGGTCCGCTGCCGGGCGTCGGGGAACACCGTCTCGTAGAACGGCGCGTGGTACGCGTCCAGCTGTTCGGGCGCGATCTCCGTGCAGCGGCCGGTGAACTGCGCTCCGTCGACGGACGAGACGGCCACCCCGGCCGCGCCCTCCCTGACGAACACCGAACCGCCCACCAGCGGCTGGGAGCGGATGTCACTGCTGTGGCGGGAGCCGGTGGACGAACCGAAGACGAAGTGCAGCGGATCGGGGAACCACGCGTACTCCAGGGTGGCCACCCAGGGGGTGCCGTCCCAGGTGGTGGCCAGGTTCAGATACCGGGCCTCGTTCAGCAGATGTGCCGTCCGGTCGATCAGGCTCTCTTCGATCGCCATGGGAGACCTTTCCGTGGGTGACCGTATGGTGTGCCGGCGCCGCGGCGGACGTGCCGCACGGCCCGTGGCGCATGTGGTCCGCGGCGGGCGGTCACCGGTGCCGCAGGAACACGGGCAGCGACGAGATGTCGTTGCCGATGAAGGTGTTCCCGGGCGGTACGTCCTCGGGTTCGACGGCGAGAGTCAGCCGCGGGAACCGGTCGAACAGGGCGGGCAGCGCGATCCGCGCTTCGAGCCGGGCGAGATGCGAGCCGGGGCAGAAGTGGGCGCCGAGACCGAAGGCGAGGTGGTCCTTGTCCGCGCGGTCGATGTCGAAGGCGGCGGGATCGTCGTGCACCTGCGGGTCCCGGCCGTGGGCGCCGTAGCAGATCAGGATGGCGTCGCCGGCCCGGATGACCACCCCTTCGCCGAGGTCTATGTCCTCGGCGGCCCAGCGCATGGGCAGATGCATCACCGGGCAGTGCACGCGCAGGGACTCCTCGACCGCGTCGTCCCAGCGGGCCGGGTCGGCGCGCAGGAGGGCGAGCTGGCCGGGGCGGCCGAGCAGTTCGCGGACGGTGTGGTCGATGAGGTTGATGGTCGTCTGGCTGCCGCCGCCGATCATCAGCAGCAGGGTCGACACCAGTTCGTGCTCGTTCAGTGACTCCTCGCCCTCCTCGCGTGCGGTGAGCAGGAAACTGGTCAGGTCGTCCCCCGGTGTGTGCCGCTTGGTGGCGATCAGGAGGTGCATCGCCGCCACCAGGTCCTCGTAGAGGGCGACCGACTCCTCCTCCGACAGGCCGGTCCTCGCCACCGCGCGGAACACGCGCAGCACCTCGGGCCGCTGGTCGTCCGGGATGCCGAAGAGGTCGCAGATCACCTGGGTCGGCACGCAGTAGGAGAACTCCTGGTGCAGGTCGACCGGTTCGTCCGCGTCCCGTGCGGCCAGCTCGTCCAGGAGCGCGGTCACGTCCGCCTCGATGTGGGAACGGAGTTTCTCCACCCGGCGGGGGGTGAAGGCCGGGGTGATCAGCTTGCGGAGCCGCGCGTGCTCGCGTCCGTCCGTGGTGGCCATGGAGTCCAGGTCGACCCACGGAGACAGCCAGGGGACGGAGCCGGGCCGGTAACCGGGCACGGTCTTCTTCAGGTTCCGGGAGACGCCGGGATGCGTCAGGAGTTTCCTGACGACGTCTCCACGGGACACCGACCACGCTCCCACCCCTTCGGGCAGGTGCACGGGGACGGCGGGTCCCAGCGAGCGCAGGTGCTCGACCTGTGCGTACATGCACCGGCCGCCCTCGCTCTGCATCGTCTCGGTCGGAGTTGCGCTGAAGGGAATCACTGCGTGCCTCCTGATGAGGGCCGGACGCGGCGGCGGGAGCGGCGGAGCCGGCCCAGCCGTCGCGTCCGGCTGTGATCACTTGTTTCGGTGTCTTGTCGCTGTGCCGGTCATTCAGTCGGCCTCCGCGGTGGAGACCGGCTCGGCGGCGCTCGCCTCGGCGCCCTGGCCGGCGGGTGCGGGCGAGCCGGTCGGCGGTACGTGCCGCAGCGCCACGGCCGCGACGACGGCGCTCACCGCGGCGATCACCGCGGCCGTGGCGGCGGCGACGTTGAGCCCGGTCGTGAACGCCTCCCTGGCCACCCGCAGCAACTCGCCGCCGACGCGGGCGGGAAGGTCCTGCGCGGCGGCCACGGCTCCGTCGAGGTTCTGCCGGGCGGCCGACTTCGCCTCGTCCGGCAGGGCGCCGGGCAGTGTGTCGGCGACGCCGCTGCGGTAGGTGGCGGCCCCGATGCTGCCGATGATCGCCACACCGAGGGAGATGCCGAGATCGTTGACGGTCGAGGCCAGACCGCCGGCCGCGCCCGCCTTCTCCGGCGGTACCGAGCCGACCACCAGGTCGGTGGTCAGCGCCATGGACGGAGAGACCGCCGGATACAGGACGATGAAGCCCGCGATGACCCAGGGCAGACCGGTGGTGCTGTCGATCTGGGTGAACAAGATGTAGCCGACCACCTGTACGGCCAGGCCCGCAGCGATCACGTTGCCGGGCCTGATCCGGCGGGCGAGGATCGGGGCGCGCATGGCGACCACGATCAGGACGAGGGCCGCCGGGAGGATCGCGACGCCGGTCCTGAGCGGCGACAGCGCCTTCACCAGTTGCAGGTACTGGGTGAACATCAGATACACGCCGCCCAGGCCCATGGCCGAGAGGATGAAGACGCCGAGGGCCCCGCTGACCGTGCGGTTCTTGAAGAGGCGGACGTCCAGGAGCGGCTCGGCGGTGTGCAGTTGGCGGAAGACGAACCCGGCGCCGAAGACCACTCCGACCACGACGGACAGTGCCGAGAGCGCCGGTGAGTCGGTGGTGGCGAAGGACTTCACGCCGTAGATCAGCGGCAGCAGCGTCAGCAGCATGAGCAACGCGCTGACCAGGTCGAGCCTGCCGTTCCTCGGTCCCTGGTGGCCCGGCAGCAGCAGCGGCGCGCCGATGGCCACGACCGCCATGACCGGGACGGCGACCAGGAAGGTGGCCCGCCACGAGAACATTTCGAGCAGCAGGCCGCTGAGCAGGGGGCCGAGCGCGACGCCGGCCGAGATGGCCGCCGCCCAGGTGCCGATGGCGACCCCCCGCTGCTTCGGGTCCTGGAACATCGTGAAGATCAGGCCGAGTGTGGTGGGCATCTGCATGGCGGCGGCGATACCGAGCAGGGCGCGCCAGACGATCATCAGCGCCGGGGAGTCCGTGAAGGCGGCCGCCACCGAGACCGCACCGAACAGCACGGCCCCGACCATCAGCAGGTTCCGGTGCCCGAAGCGGTCGGCCACGGTGCCCATCAGTACCAGCAGGCTGGCCATCAGGAAGCCGTAGATGTCCAGGATCCACAGGGTCTGCGCGCTGCTCGGCCGCAGATCCGCCGCGAGGTAGGGGATGGCCAGGAACAGGATGGTCAACATCATGAACAGCAGGAGCGCGGGGAGGACCAGCAGGCCCAGCGCCGCCCACTCCTTGCCCCCCGCTCGTAACTGCCGAGTTCCTGCCGTAGACATCGGTACTCCTCTCCTCGTCGAGACCCGCGGCGCCGCCGTGCCCGAGGCCCGGTCGCACACGCGTGGGCATACCCCCTTGGGGTAGCGCTAGAAAAATAGGGGTAGGGGGTATGGGTGTCAAGCCAACCGGTCCTCCGTTGCCGGGACTTCGACGAGGTCAGCCGGGGTCGAGGTCACGGGCCAGGCAGTTCCAGAAGTCGGCCTCCAACGAGTGCACGGTCAGGGCGCAGCGCAGCGCGGCGCCCGGGTCGTCTCCACCGGCCAGCCCGTGCTCCAGCGTGGCCGCCGCCCGGTCCAGGAGGGGCTGCGGCGTCTCGGCGAAGAAGCGGAAATGTCCGAGCGCCCGTTCCTCGAAGCCGTACCGGGACGCCAGCGCGTCGGCCACGCGGGTGTAGGTCTCGCCGGACTCCGCCACGTTCGCCAGCAGGGCGAGGGCGACCTCGCCACAACCGCCGGACCGTGCGGATCGCGCCAGGTGGCGCGGATACGCCTGGGCCGCCGGCTGGGACTCGTAGGCACGCAGTTCCCCCTCCCGCAGGCCCAGCGCGGTCGTGAAGTCGAGGAGGAGGCTCAGTGCCTCGGCCTCGCCCTCGGCCATGGCCCGGTACAGCTCTCCCGCCGGAGCGGAGGGGAAGCGGGTCGCGAGCAACGCGAAGCTGCGGCGGTCACTGCCCACGAGGTGATACAGCTCCCCGGCGAGCTGCCGCAGCCGTTCCCCGGGCACGCGGCCACGTTCCAGCACGTCGAGGAAACGGTTGGGGCGGGCTTCCGCCGAGATGCGTTCCCGCGCTGCCGCGAGGACATCCGGCACGGTGTTCACCGAGCCCTCCTCACCGGTCCGTCGGTGGTTCGCGCGGTGGCCGCCGCGCCGGTCGGCCGGATGACCCGCCGCAGGTTCGGGCCGGTCGCGGGTCCGGGCTCCGGCCGGGCGATCCACGGCCCGTCGGTGGAGGGGTCCGGCACCCCGTCCTCAAGCCAGACGTGGTGGCCCGCCAGTACGCCGGCCGCGGTCTCCCGGTCCGCCTCGTCGGTGTTGTCGGCCAGCCGGTCCAGCAGGTGAGCGACCCGCAGCCGGGCCTGACGGCAGAAGGCGTCGGCGAGCCGTCCGGCGGCGGAGTCGGCGCCGCCGAGGGCCTCGGCGTAGACGCAGCCGGCACTCATCGCGTACAACTCGGCGCCGGCGTCCACGATCCGGCCCAAGAACCGCTGGCGTTCGTCGAGTCCGGCTGCCGGGCCACCGGCGACCAGGGCGAGTTCGCCGGCCAGCCGCCGGCAGGTCCGTTCGACGAACGCCAGGTGACCGCCCAGGGGGCCGCCGCCGTGGCGCGCCGGGCCGCCGTCGGGCACTGGCTCCTGGGGGGCGGAGCGGTGGAGGTCGATCAGATCGTGGGCGAGGAAGGCGCGCAGCGCCTCGCTGGAGCCGTCGAAGATGCGGCCGGCCCTGGTGTCGCGCAGCAGTTGTTCGACCGGTATCCCGCGTTCCCCGCGCCCGACCGCGGATTCGGCCGTCTCGTAGCCGCGACCGCCCCGGATCTGTACGAGTTCGTCCGCGACGGCACATGCCTGCTCCGACGCGAACAGTTTGGCCAGCTCCGCGTCCAGCCGGGTGTCGGTGCCGGCCCGCTCCGCGCGCCGGCCGATGACCTCGACCATCGCCTCCAGGGCGAACGCGGTGGCCGCGATGAACGACAGCTTGCCTGCGACCGCGTCATGACGGCCGATGGGCCGGCCGAACTGCACCCGGGCCGCGCTCCACTGCCGGGCGATCCTCAGGCTCCACTTCGCCGCGGCGGCGCACACCGCCGGCAGCGAAAGCCGTCCGGTGTCCTGGGCGCGCAGGGCGACGGTCAGTCCCTCGCCCTCCGCGCCGATCCGGTTGCGTGCCGGGACGACCACCCGGTGCAGGCGGACGCAGCCGTTCTCCAGGCCGCGCAGGCCGAGGAAGGAACTGCGGTGCTCGACCGTCACCCCGGGCGAGTCGGACTCGACGACGAAGGCCGTCATCCTGCCGTCGTCGGATCCCGGCGCGGGCACGAGCGCCAGCACCACCAGCAGGTCGGCGACCACCCCGTTGGTGGTCCACATCTTCACACCGTCGAGCACGTAGCTGTCCGTGGCCGGGTCGTGGACGGCCGTGGTGCGCATCCGGTACGGGTCGTTGCCGATGTCCGCCTCGGTGAGGGCGAAGGCGGAGATCTCCCGGACGCACCTCGGCAGGAACTCGCGTTTCTGCTCGTCGGTCCCGAACAGCAGGACCGGCTGGGCGAGCCCGATGGCCTGGTGGGCGGCGAGCAGTTCGCTCAGCGCCGGATGCGTCGTGCTGGTGATCATCAGTGCGCGGTGGTAGCAGACGGAGGACAGCCCGAGCCCTCCGTACCGCCTGGGTATCTTGATGCTCAGCGCGCCGAGGTCCTTGAGTCCTTCGACCACGTCGTCGGGGATGCGGTCGTCGCGCTCGATCGCGGCACTGTCCACCTCCTTCTCGCAGAAGGCGCGCAGCCGCGACAGGAACCGCTCCTCCGCCTCCGCCAGGCGCCGTGGATCGCCCTCGGGAAGGGTGAGGAGGTCCGTGGCCGCCCGGCCGAGGAACAGCCCGGCGGCGAAACCCGGCCGGAGGGCCGTCGTCCGGTCGGCCTGCTGCTCCGGCGTCTGTTCCGCCGTCATGCCGCGGCCGTGGGGACGGCCTGGATGACCGACAGCGGCCCGGCCTGCCCGAGCCCGACCGACCGCACGGTGAACCCGGTCTCCGCGAGCAGCGCCCGGAACTCGCCCTCGGTGCGCTCCTGGCCGCCGGTCATGACCATCATGTTGATGTCGGTGAAGTAGGCGACGGGCACGGCGGTGTCCGCGGTCTCGGGCAGCAAGGTGCCGACGATCAGCAGGGTGGCCGCCGCGGGCATGTGGGCCCGTACGGTGCGCAGGATGGCGCGTGCCTCGTCGTCACCCCAGTCCTGGAAGACGCTCTTGATGATGTAGAGGTCACCCTCGCCCGGCACGGACTGGAAGAAGTCACCGGCCCGGACGTCGCAGCGGTCCGAGAGGCCGGCCTTGCCGAGGGCCGCAGCCGCCTCGGCCACGCCGCTGGGGCTGTCGAAGACGATACCCCGCAGCTCGGGCCGGGCCGTCAGGATCGCGGTGAGCAGGGTGCCGTCACCGCCGCCGAGGTCCACCACGGTGCCGGTCGCCGGGAAGTCGTATCCCGCGGCGAGCTGCCCGGCGGAGATCCTGGACTCCTCGCTCATCGCCTCGTTGAACAGCGTGCTGGTCTCGCCGTGCTGGGCCAGCCAGTCGTAGACGCCCATCCCGTGGACGTGGTCGAAGGCGCGTTCGCCGGTGCTGACGGTGTGGTGCAGGCTCTGCCAGGACGTGAGGAAGATGGGGTGGCAGAACATCCTGGCGAAGTTGTGGAGGGAGTCAGGGGAGTCGGCGCGCAGCTGGGAGCCGATGCCGGTCAGCGTGAAACGCCCCGGCTCGGGTTCCTCGGCGATGCCGACGGCGACCAGCGTGCGCAGGAGGCGTCGGAGCGACGGTTCGTGGGTGCCGGTCGTGGCGGCCAGTTCCGCGCCGGTGCGGGAGCCGGTTCCGATCAGGTCCGGGAGCCCGAGTTCCGTGGCCACACCGATCGCGTGCGCCGTCATGTATCCGCCGATCCGCTCGATCAGGGCCGCGCGGAGGTTCAGTTTCCCGGTGGCGAGGACGTCCTGGGGAGTCGTGCTGCTCATGGGAGGTCGTACTCCTTGTCGTCGGTGTCGCTGAAGGTGTGTCGGTCAAGGTGTGTCGGTCAAGGTGTGTCGGTCAAGGTGTGTCTTCAGCAGGTGTGCGAAGTGGTCCGGGTTACGGAGCCGTCCGGTGTGCGGAGCCGTCCGGTGTGCTGGGTTCCGGGCGTGGCGTCGTCATGGCCGGCGGCCGGTGAGGTGGTGTCTGACCCAGACGTTGGGTTCGACGTAGACGGCGTAGTCGTGCGTGGTGCTCACCGTGAGCGGGGTCAGGGCGCCGGGCAGTTCCACCGGACCGTCGGCGTCCAGGGGAAGCCCGGTCCACTCGCGCCACTGCGCGAGGCTTCCGGAGACGGTCATGGACGCCGGGCACACCTTCAGTACCTCGCCGCCGACCCTCATGTGCACGCGCAGCCAGGGATCCTCGGGCAGCCCGTCGGGCCGCCTCAGTGCCAGGTAGTCGGCGAGCGGCAGCTCCTGGTGCTGGTGCTTGCGGCTGGGGCGGACCGGGACGACGAGATGCCGGAAGCCCCGCTCGCGCGCGTGGTCGGCGAGGGCCCGCAGCGTGTACGCGGACAGGTTCTGCGCACGGCGGTCCGGGACGACGGCTATCTCCAGCGCACACAGGGCGGTGAGTTCCCGGCCGGCCCGGGTGTCGGACAGGCACTGGCGCAGCGTCTCGTCCCAGCCGGCGTCCGGCAGGTGGTCGGGGTCGCCGTCCCAGGCGAAGGGCACGCTGGCGGCTCGGGCGACGACCTCGTCCTGTTCGTCGACCACGACGAGCTGGTGCGCGGCGTGGGCGTCGAACGCCCAGTCCACGAGGAGCGGTTCGGGGCGGATGTAGGCGGGCCACGACGATTCCATGGTGATCATCGCCTCTTCCAGTTCGGGTCTGTCGGCGAGGCTGATCACCCGCAGATCGGTGCTGGTGCTGCTGGCGGTAGCGGACATGGGTCTCTCCCGTCGGCGGGCGTGGTCGTGGCCGTCACTCGGCGAGGCGGCGGGCGGGCAGTCGCTCCGTGCTCAGCGGCCGGCTCTCCGGCCGCTGAGCCAGCAGGCCGATGTACTGCCGCCGGGGTATCGGGCGGGCGCCCAGGAGCCGGACGTGTTCGCCGTCGCGCTGAACGTCGACGGCCAGTCCGCCGGCCTCGGCGAAGCGTCGGGTCAGGTCGGCGACCGCGGTCTTGCCCGCCCCGCTGCACCGGGTGAACTGGGAGTCGGCGCTGAACACGGCGCCGATCCGGACGCCGTAGGTGCCGCCGACCAGTTCGTCGCCGTCCCAGACCTCGACGCTGTGCGCGTGGCCCAGCTCGTGCAGCAGGCACAGACCTCGCAGCAGGTCGTCCGTGAGCCAGCGTTCGGTGCGGTCCGCGCGGCACCGGCGGACCACCTGCTCGAAGCAGGCGTCCGCGGTCGTCGTCCAGTCGCTCCTGGTGCGCAGTTGGCGGCGCAGGCTGCGCTGCAACCGGGTCTGTCCGACGCGGATGACGGGCCGCGGATCCGGTGCGCACCAGGCGATCGAGAAGGGTTCGTCGCAGCCGGGGATCACCTTCACGAGACCCGCCTCGACCTGGGCCTCGTACATCAGCTCGTTGACGATGCGCTGTTCGGCCGTGCCGGCCGGGAAGGGGTACAGGCCCCGCTGGTAGGCGGCGAGCAGGGACCGTGGGCCCAGGTCTCCGCCGAAGGCGACGGGGCCGTCCGCGGGAGCGCCGACGACGTCGAGCGATTCCCATGAGCTGCCGGTACGGGCCGGCGTTCGGATGTACACGGCCGCCTCACAGGAAATCGATGGAGGTCAGGTACCGGATGTAACGGTCGAGCATGTCCGCGTCCACGGGCGGGATCTCGATTCCGCTGCCGTGCAGCATGTGCTCGACGTTGTGCCGGGAGAAGACGGGGAAGGTCGTTTCGAGGTACATCTCGGCGACGCTCATCTCGCCGGTGGAGCATCGGTCGATGAACAGCGGGGCGAAGGGCGTCATGGGGTGGTCGGGCTGTTCGACCGCGGTCTTCACGATGCCGTCGGTCCACTGTTCCCAGGGGATCTCCCGGATCGTGTGGCCGTGCGCGCGCAGCCGCTCGACGAGGAGGGAGACGTTCACTTTTCCGGGGTTGGTCAGGTGGTAGACCTCGCCCGCGGGGAGCCGGCTCGACGCGATGTGCAGCAGTGCGGCCGAGTAGCAGTCGACCGGCGTGTAGTCCAGCGGGAGTTCGGCGATGGGCGCGGTCCCGGTGTCGACGATGAACTTCTTCATCGCGCACATCTCGGTCGCCGTGTTCCAGGCCCCGGTGACCCGGTCGCCGGAGATGTCGGCGGCCCGGTAGATGGCGACCGGCAGTCCCTCCTCGGCCGCGTTCAGCAGCAGCCTCTCCGCCACCCACTTGCTCTCGACGTAGCCGACGGAGAGCCGGTCGGGGTGGGCCAGGGGTGTCTCCTCGGTGACGTGCCGGACCCCGGCGGTGCCGAAGCCGGAGATCACGGCCATGGTGGAGACGTAGTGGATGGGAATGTTCCGGTAGCGTCCGGCCATCCGGATGATCTCCCGGGTGCCCTCGACGTTCGTGGGGCGCATGTGGGAGTACGGGTAGATGAAGTTGACCAGCCCGCCCGGGTGGTGGATGACGTCGACGGTCTTCGCGTAGTGGTCGAAATCCTGGTCCGAGAGGCCGAGTCGCGGCTGGTCCAGGTCGCCGGGAACGGCGCAGATCCGTCCGGACGCGCGGTGCTCGTCCAGGTCGTCGTCCAGGTAGCGCCGTGCGGTGCTCTGGATGCGCTCCATCGCGTGGCGGGCGTCGCGGGCGCGCACCAGGCAGTGCACGGTGGCGCCGGTGGTCGCCAGCAGGTCCCGCAGCAGGTAGCTGCCGAGGAAGCCGCTGGCTCCGGTGAGGAGGACGTGGGAGGGGTCCGCCCACGACGTCTCGTCCGTGGGCCGGGCCTGGATCGGTACGCCGACGGCCGTGTCGGCGCCGAAGTCGGCCTGGGCCGCGGTGTCCGCGCCGAGTGTGCCGGCTCGGGCCGATTCCACCGCCGCGGCGAAGCCGCGCAGGGTCGCGTCGTCGAGGAGGAGCCGGATCAGGGGACGCACCTGGGTGATCAGGATGCCGAGCGAGGCCCTGGCCTTCGCCAGGAGCTCGGCGGCGAGTATCGAGTTCCCGCCGAGGTCGAAGAAGTTGTCGCCGGGTTCGACCGAATCGACGTCGAGCACCTGGCACCACAGGCCGGCCACGGCACGCTCGACCAGACTCGTGGCGGGTGCCCCGCCGTCGGCCGTCGGACCGGCCGCCGGGAGCTGCGACGGCTCGGGCAGGGCGGCGAGGTCGATCTTGCCGTGCGCCGTCACCGGCATCTCGTCGAGCTGCACGAACCTGGCCGGGACCATGTAGGCGGGCAGGTGGCGGGCGGCGAAGGCGCGCAGTTCGCCCGGGTCGAGCCGGTGGGGGGTGTGCCGCGCGGTGAAATAGGCGGCGATCTGTGCTTCGCCCTTGTGGCTGAAGGCCGTCACCGCGGCGTCGTCGATGAGGTCGTGCGCCGACAGGGCCGCCTCGATCTCGGCCGGCTCGATGCGGAATCCCCGGACCTTGATCTGCCGGTCGGCCCGTCCTACGACTTCGAGGTTGCCGTCGGCCGTCCAGCCGCCGAGGTCGCCGGTGCGGTACACGGGTCCGGTGCCCGCCGCCGCTCCGGGCAGGGTGCGGAATCGCCGTCCGCCGCGGGCCTCGTCGCCGAGGTAGCCCTGCGCGACGCCGGGTCCGCCGAGGTAGATCTCGCCGTGCTGCCGTGGCGGGACGGGGTTCAGGTCCTCGTCCAGCACGTGTACGACGGTCTGCGGCAGCGGCCGTCCGACGGGCGCGGGACCCTGGGCCGGCAGCACCGCCGGGGTGATCTCCATGGTGCACGAGGTGATCGTCGTCTCGGTCAGCCCGTAGGCGTTGACCAGCCGGGAGCCGGGCATCAGCCGCAGGGCGGTCCGGCAGTCCTCGGCGTGCACCGCGCTGCCGCCCACGATGGTGAGCCGCACCGGCAGGTCGGCCGGGGTGCGGGCCAGTTCGGCGAGGAAGGCACGCCAGTAGGGCGGGGTCAGGTCCATGATCGTCACGCCGAGCGACACGAGCCGCTCGGGCAGTTCGCTCGGCGCCCAGGTGTACTCGGGCAGGACGAGTGTCGCCCCGTTGAGCAGCGTGTTGAGGATCTGCTCGATGGAGGTGTCGAAGGACAGCGCGGCGAACTGGAGGACCCGGTCGTCCGGTCCGACGCCGTACCGTTCGTTCACGCTCCGGCACAGGTAGCCGAGGGAGGCGTGGCCGACCCGCACGGCCTTCGGGGAGCCCGAGGAACCGGAGGTGTAGATGATGTACGCGGTGTCCGAGGCCGCGACGCCGGTCGGGGGCGGGCCGGTGGGTAATTCCGCGGTGTCGTCGGCGTCCACGCACAGGGTCGCCACCGAGAGTCCGGCGAACCGGTGCTCGCTGCCGGAACGCGTGACGGCGACCGCGCAGCCCGTCTCCTTGACGTAGGCCGCGATCCGGTCGTCGGGGAGACCTGGTTCCACGGGCAGGTAGGCCGCCCCTGCTTTGAGGGTCGCGAGGAACGACACGACGAGGTCGATGGAACGCTCCAGGTGGACCATGACCACCGAGCCGCGTCCGGCCCCGAGAGTCTGCAGTCGGTGGGCGAGTTGGTTTGCCCGTCTGTCGAGTTCGGCGTAGCCGATCCGGCGGCCGTCGTGTTCGACCGCCGTCGCGTCGCGCCGAGCGGCCGCCACGGCGGCAAAGCGATCATGTATGAGCGGCTTCCCGATGGTGTCCATGTGTCCTCTCGTCCAGTGCGGGTGCGGAGAACGCCGACTGCCCGTCAGCGCTTCGAAGGCATGCCGAAATGCACGCCGAGAATTGCGCCGACCCGGGATGCGTTCAGGCAGCAGGCCGAGTCGCTGAGTATGAATCCGACAATTGATTACGGGAATCGAAAGGAACGAGCGGCTTGGCTCATCGCTCCGGTGAGTTCTGGCGGGAGCGCCGAACGGCCGCGCGGAAATGGGCCCGGTCGGCCCTAGGAAATCGAGTGGGTGAGGTCATCGGCCGCGGTGGAAAGGTGCGGCGATACGCTCATACGCTGCGGTATCCGGACGCGATCGGTACATGCATCATCGCTGTCTCCATCGTTTGCCGTCCCCCATCTTCAACCGAACGCCACGTTCGTCGGTGAGTTGCAGCACCCCGGCACGATCAGACGTCCGTCTCCCATTCCGGAGCCCCGGCTGGTGCGGATGACGCGAGCTGCTGTGGCTGGTGATCGACCGGCACCGACGTGTGCTCTGTTGCGACCGTGCAGAGAAAACCCTACGGGGGTAGCTCTTGTCAATGGGGACAAAAACGAAGATCACGGTTCCAGAGGAGGGGTAATAGCGGAGGCGCGCGTGTCACTTGTGTGGAAATCCCACACCGGCACCGCCGCCATCAGGCATGTGGGGCAGGGCACGAACCGCAGGCACCTGGCCGACCCGCGCCCTCCGGGGCGGCGCGGCGGCCGGGCCGGCTCCCGCCGCCGCACGGTCAGGATGTTGTTTCCCCTAGGGGGTATGGGTATAAGTGGTCCGGCACCCCGGCGCGCGCCAGTGGCCACATCAGCCGCACGGACACGCCCGCCACGAGGGAACCACCACACCACTCGGGGGAATTCTCATGTCGTCCTGCCGTACGTCCGGTGATCCTCACTCGCCCTCGGGAGCCGACGGGTTCGGCAGCGGCGGCAGGTGTCGCGTCGTCCACCGCGCCCGGGAATGACCAGCGGCCGTCGCACGCCGTCCCCGTTGGCCGGGACCGGCAGGCACCGGCCGGGACCGGCACCCCCTGGCCAGGATCGGCATCCCGTGGCCGGGACCGGCGCGGATCAACCCGGAGGCGTCACCGGAAGGGCACCGGGCCGAAGCGATTCCTGGTGCTGTGTCAGGTCCGCGGGCGGTTTCCCCGTTCCTGACGGGGCGGGGTCTGCCGGGCGGGTGCGCTCGGCAGCGGCAGGTGCGCCGCCTCGTACGGGGCGAGGCCGTAGCGGACTCCGGGCTGCGGACTCCGGGCTGCGGGCTGCGGGCTGCGGCGGCTCGGGGGCGGAACGGCGCGGCCCGGACATCCGCGGCGCGGAGGTGAGGTCACCGGTGACGCCGCGGCGCCAGTCCCGCTGACGTCCGGCTCGGCCACGTCGGTCACCCGCTCCGGGAACCGAAGGACGGAGGTGTGGTCGAAGGTCTCCGACGCCCGCGGGCAAGGCCGGGCCCGGAGCCGAGCTTCCGCACCGGGGGCGGGATCGCGGCGCGCGGCCCTGTCCCCGCGGTCGAGAACGGCACCCATCCCGCGATCAGAGTGCCGCACATCACCCTTATGCCGCGATCGAGGTGCCCGCGCACAGAAATTCCACCACGGGACGACCTTCCACGGCCCCGACACCGTCGGCCCCTCAGGAAGCGCGGCCGTGTCCCTCCCCGGCTAAAGTTACCTGCAACAACCAACGATTTTCCCCGGCGATTGCCGCGGCGGGGAGGGGATGGGGAATCGCAGCAGTGGCCATAGCCGACAGCACCTCAAGGCAGCCGCGGCGGGCCGCAGGACCCGGACCGCACTACAAATGGATCGCCCTCTCCAACACCACGCTCGGCGTGCTGATGGTGATGATCAACCAGTCGATCGTCCTCATCGCCCTGCCCGACATCTTCCGCGGTATCCACCTCGATCCGCTCGACCCGTCGAACACCAGCTACCTGCTGTGGATGCTGATGGGCTTCATGGTGGTCACCGCGGTCCTGGTGGTCACGTTCGGCAGGCTGGGCGACATGTTCGGCCGGGTGCGCATGTACAACATGGGCTTCGCGGCGTTCACCGTGTGCTCGATCATGCTCTCGGTGACCTGGATGCACGGCAGCGCGGGCGCGATGTGGCTCATCGCCTGGCGGGTCCTGCAAGGCATCGGCGGCGCGCTGCTGTTCGCGAACTCCACCGCGATCCTCACCGACGCCTTCCCCGCGAAGCAGCGCGGCACGGCCCTGGGGATCAACTCCATCGCGGCGATCGCCGGCTCGTTCCTGGGACTGATCCTGGGCGGGGTGCTCGCGCCGGTCGACTGGAAGATGATCTTCCTGGTCTCGGTGCCGTTCGGCGTCTTCGGCACCATCTGGGCGTACCTCAAGCTGCATGACACCGGCGTGCGCCGCAGGGCCCGCATGGACTGGTGGGGCAACATCACCTTCGCCGTGGGCCTGATCTCCGTACTGGTCGGCATCACGTACGGCATCCAGCCGTACGGATCGAGCACCATGGGCTGGTCCAACCCCTGGGTGCTCGCCGCGCTCATCGGCGGCGTGCTGGTCCTCGGGGTGTTCGTCGTCATCGAGCAGCGGGTCGCCGAACCGCTCTTCAGGCTCTCGCTCTTCCGGCTGCGGGCGTTCACCGCGGGCAACATCGCCAGCCTGCTCACCGCGCTGGGCAGGGGCGGGCTTCAGTTCATGCTGATCATCTGGTTGCAGGGCATCTGGCTGCCGCTGCACGGCTACAACTTCGAGAAGACGCCGCTGTGGGCGGGCATCTACATGATTCCGCTGACCGTGGGCTTCCTGCTGTCGGCGCCGCTGTCCGGCTATCTGTCGGACCGGGTGGGCCCCCGGTACTTCACCGTCGGCGGCGCGCTGCTCACCGCCGTGAGCTTCCTCGCCCTGATGGGGCTGCCCACCGACTTCGACTACTGGGTCTTCGCGCTGCTCATCCTGGTGAACGGCCTGGGCTCCGGGCTGTTCGCCTCGCCCAACCGCGCCGAGATCATGAACGCGGTCCCCGCGGAGTCGCGGGGCGTCGGCGCCGGGATGACCGCGACGTTCCAGAACTCCTCGATGGTGCTGTCCATCGGCATCTTCTTCAGCCTGATGGTCGCGGGGCTCTCGCACACCCTGCCGCACACCATGCAGACCGGCCTGGTCCAGCAGGGCGTTCCGGCCGGCGAGGCCACGCAGTTGTCGCAGCTGCCGCCGATCGCCGTGCTGTTCGCCGCGTTCCTGGGTTACAACCCCTTCCAGCAGTTGCTCGGGGGACACCTTGCCGGGCTGCCGGACGGCGGGCGCACGCTCACCAGCAAGGAGTACTTCCCGCATCTGATCTCCGGCCCGTTCCACAAGGGCCTGGTGATCGCGTTCTGGTTCGCGGTGGCCGCCTGTGTCGTCGCGGCCGTCGCCTCGCTGCTGACGGCCCGGCTCGACCGCCGGCCCGGGAGGCGGCCGGTGGAGCCGCTGGGCGGTGAGCTTGCCGCGGTCTCCGGCGAGGCCACCGGCATCGACGAACTGGTCGTCCCGGGCGACGCGCTGCCCCGGAAGTACGGTTCGACCGCCACCCCGGCCAGGTCCGACGACCACGGATCCTGACCGGACGGGGCCCGAGAACACTGCCGCAGGGCCTGATCGTCTCCGTGGGCTGGGCCGCCGAGCCGGAGCCCGTCGGCGGCCGGCCGCCGACGGACCGCGGATGACGGCCGCCGACGGGCGGCGTCGGCGGTGGCGACGGCACGGCCCGGCGGCAACGGCAGCGGCAGCGGCAGCGATGAGGAACACACGCCTGCGGGGCACCGCCGAGTCGTACGGCGGTGCCCCGCAGGGGACGGGCAGACCCGGTCAGACGCTGCGCAGCGGCACGTTGTCGTGGACCCGCTTGGGGTCGGTGACGGCGACGGGTGCGAGGATCTCCTCCATACGGGCCAACAGGTCCTTCTCCAGGACCACGCCGGACGCCTTGGCGTTCTCCACGACCTGCTCCGGGCGCGAGGCACCGACGATGGCCGCGGAGACATTGGAGTTCTGCAGCACCCAGGCCACCGCGAGTTGCGCCAATGAGAGGCCGGCCTCGGCGGCCAGCGGCTTGAGCTGCTGGACGGCCTCCAGCACCTCCTCGCGCAGCCAGCGCGCGATCGTGTCGGCGCCGCCCTTCTCGTCGGTGGCCCGCGACCCCTGCGGGGGCTGCCGACCGGGCTCGTACTTGCCCGTCAGCACTCCCTGCGCGATCGGCGAGAACACCACCTGGCCCATGCCCAGTTCCTCGCAGGTGGGCACGACCTCACCCTCGATGACCCGCCACAGGGCGTGGTACTGGGGCTGGTTGGAGACCAGGGGGATGTGCAGCTCGCGCGCCAGGGCGTGCGCGCGCCGGATCTGCTCCGCGGGCCACTCCGAGACTCCGATGTAAAGGGCTTTGCCGGAGTGGACGACGTCGGCGAACGCCTCCATCGTCTCCTCCAGCGGCGTGGCCACGTCGTACCGGTGTGCCTGGTACAGGTCCACGTAGTCGGTCTGCAGACGACGCAGCGAGCCGGCGATCGACTCCATGATGTGCTTGCGGGACAGCCCCCGGTCGTTGCGGCCGGGTCCGGTGGGCCAGTAGACCTTGGTGAAGATCTCCAGTCCCTCGCGGCGCTCGTTCTTGAGCGCCTCGCCCAGCACCGCCTCCGCCCGCGTGCCGGCGTAGACGTCGGCGGTGTCGAACGTGGTGATGCCCACCTCAAGTGCCGCACGCACACATGCGGCGGCCTGCTCGGCCTCCACCTGCGACCCGTGCGTGAGCCAGTTTCCGTACGCGATCTCGCTGATGACGAGGCCGCTACGGCCGAGATGGCGATATTCCATAAGGATGAGTCCTTTGTCGGCGTGTGGGTGACCCCCCGCCGGCCGTGGTGCGCGCGCAGCACGGCCGGCCGGCCGTTCGACGCCTGGTCGGGCGTCGCCTGGAGGGACACTCGGTATCCGCTGTCATCAGATCATTTTCACGCCCGCCCGGGACAGGATGTGACTGCTCCTGCTGGACGTACTCTGCGCAGGGTCACCAAGACCGGTCCGACCCATACCGCGCGGGTATGGATGAGGACCGGATCGGTCCTTCAGGTCCGCCGCCGGACCGAATTGACTGGGAATGTCATCCGCGCCGCCGCCGGTACCCGGTCTCCGGCCGACACGACCGACGACGCCGACACGACCGACGACGTCGACGATGCCGACGCAATCGGCGCGACTCGCGCGGTCCGCGCGGCCAGGCGAGGCGGATGACTGGCAGAAAAAGGGAAAGGGGCCATCATGACCGATTCCGACGCGACGCGGCTCGTGGACATCGAGCGCCGGCTGGCACGGCTGGAGGACATCGAGGCGTTGCACCGGCTCCGCTACCGCTACCACGAACTGATCAACAGCAACGCATGGGAGGAGCACGCGGCGGAGTTGTTCACCGACGACGCGGTGATGGACTACGAGCACCTAAAACCCCTCGCGGCCGGGACGAGATCGCGGCGTTCTTCGGCGCGGCCACCGCCGGGGTGACCGGCAGCCCGTCCCCCACGGAGCCGCCGTTCGTCAAGCAGTTCGTCCACGCGCACGACGTGCGCCTGGACGAGCGCGACCCCGACCGCGCCACCGGCATCAGCTACCTGGAGGCCAAGCCGGTGTACCGGGGAGAGAGCATCCTGGTGTCCGGGCGGTTCGACGACGTGTACCGCCGCATGGACGGCCGGTGGCTGTTCGCCGAGGTGCGGCTCGGCGTCTGTTTCATGGTGCCCGCCCACGAAGGCTGGTCCTCCCCGGACCGCATCAAGATGCAGTTGCGGTGAGGCGGCCGCAGCCCTGAGCGCCCCGCCAAAAACTCCGGCCGACCCGCCAAGTCTCACCTTCTTCTTACATTCCTCGACTGAATACAGGCATTCCGGAACCCGGCCTGACCTGTGCAAAACCTGCGCAAAAGAATCATCCATGGAAGGGTCAAATCGCAGGCTGCGGTCTTCTGCCGAGCGAGCCCGATTCCTAGTCTGAGCGGCCATTGAGCGTTAATTCGGCATTCAGATAGTGAGAGGTCGCTTGACGTGGTGAACCTTGACCATGCAGCCCCCGACGTCGCCCAGGGCCGCACCTCCCTGCGGCGGGACGTCGGTCTGATCGGACTGATGTGGGCCTCGGTCGGTTCCATCATCGGGTCCGGCTGGCTCTACGGGGCCGAGAAGGCCGTCGTGATGGCCGGTCCCGCAGCGGTCATCTCCTGGCTTATCGGCGCGGTGGCCATCGTCCTGCTGGCACTCGTGCACGCCGAACTCGGCGGCATGTTCCCGGTGGCGGGCGGCACGGCCCGCTACCCGCACTACGCCTTCGGCGGCCTGGCCGGCATGTCCTTCGGCTGGTTCTCCTGGCTGCAAGCGGCGACCGTGGCCCCGATCGAGGTCGAGGCCATGATCGGCTACGCCGGACACTGGCAGTGGGCGAAGGGCTTCCAGCACGCCGACGGCACCCTGACGACCAGCGGTTTCACCGTCGCGGTCGTCCTGATGGCCGTGTTCGTCCTGGTCAACTTCCTCGGCGTGCGGATCCTCGCCCACACCAACAGCGCGGCCACCTGGTGGAAGATCGCCGTACCGCTGGCCACGATCTTCATCATCGCGGTGGGCAACTTCCACCCGCACAACTTCACCGCCCACGGCTTCGCACCGTTCGGCGCCAAGGGTGTGCTGGGCGCCATCAGTTCCAGCGGCATCATCTTCGCCCTGCTCGGCTTCGAGCAGGCGATCCAGCTGGCGGGCGAGAGCCGTGACCCGAAACGCGACCTGCCCCGCGCCACCCTCGGCTCGGTCGCCATCGGCGCGGTCATCTACGTACTCCTCCAGGTCGTGTTCATCGGCGCACTCCCGCTCGGCTCCTTCGCGCACGGCTGGGCCAAGCTCGACTTCCCGGGCATCAGCGGCCCCTGGGCCGGTCTGGCCACGGTGGTGGGCCTCGGCTGGCTGAGCGTGGTGCTGTACATCGACGCCGTGATCTCCCCCGGCGGCACCGGCCTGATCTACACCACCGCGACCTCGCGCGTCTCCTACGGCCTGTCCAAGAACGGCTACGCGCCCAAGGTCTTCGAGAAGACCGACGCCCGCGGTGTGCCGTGGTTCGGCCTGATCATCTCCTTCGTGACCGGCGTGGTCTGCTTCCTCCCCTTCCCGAGCTGGCAGCAACTGGTCAGTTTCATCACCTCCGCGAGCGTCCTGATGTACGCCGGTGCTCCGCTGGCCTACGGCGTCTTCAGCGAACGGCTTCCGCGCCACGAACGCCCCTACCGGCTGCCCGGCGGCAAGGTGATCTCGCCGCTGTCCTTCGTGGTGGCCAACCTCATCATCTACTGGTCCGGCTGGGACACGCTGTGGCGGCTGGGCGTGGCGATCGTCCTCGGCTACGCGCTGCTCGGCGGCTACGCCTGGTACGCCAGGAGCAAGGACCTGCCGGACGCGCCCCGACTGGACTGGCGGGCTGCCCAGTGGCTGCCGCCCTACTTGGCCGGCATGGGCCTGATCTCCTGGCAGGGCGGCTTCGGCGGACAGGGCCACATCGGCCTGTGGTGGGACATCCTGGTGATCGCGGCCTTCTCCCTGGCCATCTACTACTGGGCCAAGGGCACCGCGTCCCGGCCCGAGGAGATCGAGCGGAGCATCGAGGAGGTCACGATCACCGAGGCCCCGGCCCACTGATCCGCCCGTACGGACGCCCCTTCCCCTTCCCCCTGAACACGGGCGCAGGCCGTGCGCGGCCTGCGCCCGTCGCATCACCTTCCGCTGTACTCTGAGCCGGATCCGGACAAGCGTCGATTTCCGCTTTTTCAGCTGTTTTCCGGCCGTCGACGCCGGACACGGCATCAGGGACCCACGATCGCATGCCTTCTGACCGACGGTCAGCGGGGCCGGTCCTGGTCAGGCCGTCTCTCCTGCCCCGCGGGCGACGCCGAGAGGGGAAGGCCCTGCTGGCGCGGCGCGACGTTCTCGGCGGGTGGCTGGAGCGCATGCACCCCGGACATCCATGGCTGGCGCATCTGGCAGGGCAGTGGTGCGGCCCGGCCCGCACCCGGCGCAGGCCCCTGTCCTCCACCCCCGACCGCCCCGCGCCGCCAACTGCCCCCTCCCGCACCGGCGTTCGCCTCTACACTGGAGGCCGCTGTTGAACAGGGGGAATAGATGGCGACAGCCGACGGTACCAGTGGTACCAGCAGTGTGCGCCTGGCGATGACCGGTGCGGCCGACGTGGATCAGGACGAACTCGACCAGCTCACATGGGAGTTGAGGAGACAACTGCTCGAACTGGACGTGGCCGACGTACGGGTGGCACGTTCGGACGGAGCGGTGCCGGAGGGCGCCAAGCCGGGTGAACTCATCGCGGTCGGCGCCCTCGTCGTCAGTCTCGCCCCGGCCGTCCTGCGGCCCGCGCTGCGCCTGCTGGAGACCTGGATGCGCAACCGCCCCGTGCGCACGGTCAAGGTCGACGTCGACGGCCGTACCCTTGAGCTGGATCACGCCTCGGCGCAGCAGCAGCAACAGGTGCTGGACGCCTTCGTGGCGGAGCTTCGGACGCGGAGCAGGGGCGACGGGAGCCCGGCCGGATCCGACGCCACGGCGGGACTTCCGGCGGGTGCCGCGGGACCGCCCGCCGTTCAGGAGTGACCCGATGACCGACTTCCCCCTCGGCACGGGCCGCAGGGACGCCCTCCTCATCGCTACCGGAACGTACGACGACCGCACGCTCAGCACCCTGCGCTCCCCCGGCCAGGACTGCGCGGGTCTCGCCGGCGTGCTCGACGACCCCCGCATCGGCGGCTTCCACACCGAGCAGTTGAAGGATGTCCGGGCGCACGAGGCGATGCGCGCGCTGGAGCGCTTCTTCCGGGACCGCAGCCGCGACGACCTGCTCCTGCTGCACGTGTCCTGCCACGGCATCAAGGACGACGACGGCCGGCTGTACTTCGCCACCCGCGACACGGACCGCGACCTGCCCGCCTCCACCGCGATCCCGGCCGGCTTCCTGCGCGACCGCATGGAGCGCTGCCGGGCCCGTACCATCATCGTCCTCCTCGACTGCTGTTACAGCGGAGCCTTCCTGCCCGGCGCCAAGGGGGACGACCGGATCCACGTACGCGACGAACTCGGCGGGCACGGCATAGCGGTTCTGACCGCGACCAGCCGGACCGAGTACGCCTGGGAGGGCGAGCGCGTCGAATCCAAGGTGCCGCAGCCCTCGCGTTTCACGGGCGCGCTGATCGAGGGGCTGCGTACGGGCGCCGCCGATCTGAACCGGGACGGCCGGATCACCGTCACCGAGTTGTACGACTACGTGTACGAGCACCTGCACCGCTCCGGAGCGAGACAGCGGCCTCGGATGTGGGCGGACCTGGAGTACCAGGTGACCGTGGCCCGGACGGTAGCCGAGCGGGAGCGGGACACCGAGGTCCCGCCCGCACCGCAGGCGGACGTCCCGCCCGGCCCCGGGACGTCCGCCCGGACCACGGCCGCATCGGAGAGCCAGCCCTTCGCGGACGTCCTGGACGGCTTGTTCGGGAAGTCGGCGACCGGACACGCGCGGCCCGGGAGCGGTGCGCGGCAGGCGGCTCCGGAGCCGGAGGCCACAGCCGAGGCCGGGCCCCCCTACCCGGATCCGGATCCCGGGACGCAGACCGAGTGGGAAACCGGCACGGGCACGGGCACGGGCACCGGCACCGGCACGGGGACGGGCACGGAAACGGAGCAGGACTACCCCCGGCCGCGAACCCGCCGCGGCCGGGACGCCATGATCCGTGTCGAACTCGACCTGTCCGAGGCCGTGTTCGGCACGACCAAGGACATCGTGGTGGACACCGCGATCATGTGTCCGACCTGCTCGGGTTCGGGTACGGCGCAGGGCACCCGCCCCCAGAAGTGCGACGTCTGCGACGGACGCGGCAGCGCCGGGAAGACCTGGCGCAGTTCCCTCGGCAGGACCGGCCCGTCGTCGCCCTGCCGCAAGTGTGCCGGGTACGGCACGCTCCTGCCCCATCCCTGTCCGGAATGCGCCGGAGACGGACGTGTCCTCTCCCGCCGGACGCTCACCGTCAAGATCCCGGCGGGTGTCGACCACGGCACCAGGATCCAACTGGGCGGCGAGGGAGAGGCCGGGCCCGGCGGCGGTGAGGCGGCGGACCTCTATCTCGAACTCCTGGAGCGCCCGCATCCCGTCTTCCGGCGGACGGACGACGACCTGCACCGCACCCTGACCGTGCCGCGCGCCCTGGCGACGACGGGCGGTACTCTCCCCGTCGGGACACTGGACGGCAGCCACACCATCCGCATCCCGCGGGGCATCCGCAACGGCCAGACCATGCGCGTGGCCGGTCTCGGTGTCCCCCACCTCAGAGAGGGCGGCCGGGGCGACCTCCTCGCACACGTCGAGATCCGCGACTGAGCCGGCGTGCCGGGGCATCCTCGTGACCGAGGGTGTGGAAGCGGACGCTCCGGGAGCCAGGACGATCGGTAGCCTCGGTGTCATGGTGTTCGACTCCGTTCGCTTCGATCTCCAGCCCTACGCCGGTTTCGACATGGCTCGCTACGTCCGGCGGACGTACTGCAGCTGGGAGGTCTCCGGCTGGGAGTCCTTGCTCGTGCAGCGGTTCGAGCACGTCCCCGTTGCCGAGGAGCTGGAGATACCGGGCGCAGCCGATCTGCACCTGGTGCTGCCGGTCGCGGGGCGGGCGACGATGGAGGTGCGAAGTGGCGGCCGGCGGCGCCGTTACGCCTGGGTGCCGGGGCGGGTCGAGATGGGGATTCCGGGTCAAGCCGTCGTTCGCCGTTACCGCGGGGACGGATCGATGCGGAGCGTTCAGATCCATCTTCCGCGCGACACCGTCGAATCGGCCGCGGCGCAGTTGGGTGGCCGTGCGGTGGACTACGAGGCCATGGCCGCGTCCCTGGCCGCGGGGGACCCGCTGGTCGAGGAAGCGGTGCGCACGGTCGGCTCGCCGGACGGGGCCGGTGAGATGTACGCCGAGTCCGCGGCCGCCTTCCTGAGCGTGCACCTGCTCACCCGGCATGCGGGGCTGCCCGGTTCTCGGGCGTCGGCGCGGGAGGACGCGCGTGTCAGCGCGGCCGTCGCGATGATGCGCGACCGGCTGGCCGATCCGGTCACCCTGGCCGAGCTCGCCGCTGAGGTGCACCTCAGCGTCTACCACTTCGTCCGGGTCTTCAGGGAGTCCACCGGAGAGACGCCGTACCGGTTCCTCACCCGGCTGCGGATCGAGGAGGCGAAACGGCTGCTGCGCCACAGCGATCTGGCCGTCGCGCAGATCGCGCGGCGGTGCGGCTTCGCGAGCGCCGGCGCTCTGTCGGCCGCCTTCCTCCGACACACCGGAGCCCGCCCTTCCGTCTACCGCAATCCCTGACCGTCGTGCCGCAATCTCGCGCATGGGATCGGCGCCGGCCCGTGCATAGGGTTGCCGCATGATCGACAGCTCTCGCCGTCGGCAGCGCAGCCGTCGGCGAGGGCACGGGGCCGGCCGGCCCGGTGCGCGCGTTCAAGGACGCGTTCGGGCCGTACGGCGTGAGGAGTTCTGGAATGCAGTCGTACGACGTCACAGCCGAGACGACGGCGCCGCCGAGCGTGGTGTGGGCGCTGTTGCTCGACCCGCGGAGCTGGCCCGCGTGGTCGCGGGTCGAGGCGCTGGAGACGGGTCAGTCGCAGGGGCTCTCGCCCGACGGACGGGACGGCGTCGGGGCGACCCGGGCCTTCCGTACGGGGAAGACCGTCACCAAGGAGCGGATAACCGCTCTCACGTCAGGAACTCGGTTCGCGTACGAGGGCGTGGAGAATCCGCAGATGGCCGATTACCGGGCCGCTGTCGAACTGCACGGGCTGCCCGATGGCGGCACGAGGATCCACTGGCACGGTACGTACCTGGCTCGCCCGGGGATGCGCTGGTTCTTCCAGTGGTATCTCCGCCGCTTCATGCAGGCCATGGCGAGCGGACTCGCCGAGCACGCGGCCGGCGTGGACGTTCCCCCGGCCCGAGGTGACTGACCGGCCCCGAGGCGTCCGGGCATGCGCGGACGGGACGGAAACCGGGACGGGCGTGAGGTCGTCCCCTGCTCTCCGGTCCTGGGCCACTTCGTGGGCAGGGTCCCGGGCCGTGGTGGCGGTGCTCGCGGAGGCGTCGCCGTCGGGTCGGTCCGGGCCGCGGGAGAGGCCGCCCGGCCACCAGAACGGGCGGCCCGGGTCCAGGGCCAGCGCGGGGACCAGGACCGTACGGACCAGGAAGGTGTCCAGGAGGATGCCGAGGCCGACGAGGACGCCCATCTGGGCCATCGTCACCAGGGGCAGGCCCGCCAAGATCGCGAAGGTGGCCGCCAGGACGATGCCGGCGGAGGTGATGACGCCTCCGGTGCCGGTCAGGCCCTCCAGGACACCGCGGGCGTGACCGAGTCGCGCGGTCTCTTCCTGCACGCGGTGCATGAGGAAGATGTTGTAGTCGATGCCGAGCGCCACCAGGAACACGAAGCCCATCAGCGGGATCGACCAGTCGACGCCCGCGAAGCCCAGGACGTGTTCGAAGAGCAGGTTCGAGGCGCCGAGGGCGGCGGCGTACGACAGCACCACCGTCGCCAGGAGCAGCAGCGGGGCGACGAGGGCGCGCAGGAGGGCGATCAGGACGACGAGGACGACCAGCAGCACGACCGGGACGACGGTCCGCAGGTCGCGGCCGGCGGCCCGCCGGGTGTCCAGGGTCTCGGCCGTGGTGCCCCCGACCAGGGTGTCCGAGCCGCCGGCCCGGTGGACGGCGTCCCGCAGCGCCTCGATCGTGTCCTCGGCCGCCCGGCTGTCCGGGGCGTCCTGCAGCACCACGGACGTCTCAGGGTCGGGTCCGGGGCACGGACTGGGACCCGGACGACGGCGCGGTGTCCCGGGCAGGACGGCGGGGGCGGGAGGGGGCGAAGGCACGCGGCGGGCATTCGGCCTCGGCCGGGTGGTACGGCTCCGCGCTCACACGTCGGGGCAGCTCCTGTCCGTCCCCTCGGCGTGCCGGCCGCCGTCGCCGGACACCGTCACGGTCACGGTGCCGCCGGCCGGGTTCCCGATGCGGTGCGCTGCGGCGGCCGTACAGATCAGTTGTTCCGTCCCGAGGCGGGACACCGTGCCGAGGCCGGCCGGCAGCCGGATCGCGAGCGCGTCGCCCCGCACCGACACGGTCGGGCCGTCCGGCGGGGTCGGGCCGTCCGGCGGGGTCGCTCTCGGTGCCGCGGTCGCCAGGCGCACCGCGGTGGTCGGGGCCGACGGTACCTCGCTGGTGAGCGACCCCGAGGCGTCCACCGGGGCCGGGCCGCCGAAGAGCAGCCCCAGGGCCGCCTCGGCGTCTCCGGGCCGGTCGGTGGGGAAGGGCACCGCGACGAGCGCCCCGCCCCGGACGAAGTAGACCGGTGTCCTCGGTGCGATCCCGCTCGCCGGGCCGCCGGCCTGCACCACCCCGGTCTCGGGGATCCCGCAGGCGGACAGCGCGAACATCGCCGACGCGATCAGCAGCGGGACCCGGTGGGTGGCCCTCATGACCGGTCCTCCTCGGGCAGGCCGTCCCGCCGCAGCGGGAGTTCCACGGTGAACAGGGCGCCGCCCGCCGGATGGTTCGCCGCGCGGACCGTGCCCCCGTGCATCCGCACGTTCTCGGCGGTGATCGAGAGGCCGAGCCCGCTGCCCTCGGAGCGGACTCGCGCGGTGTCCGACTTGTAGAACCGCTCGAAGACGTGCGGCAGCACGTCGGCGGGGATGCCGGGCCCGCTGTCCCACACCTCGATGACCGCCTGGCGCCCGGTCCGGGTGGTACCGCGCGTGTGCAGGCTCACCCGCACCGGACGGGCACCGTGCCGCAGGGCGTTGCCGATCAGATTGGCCACGACCACGTCGAGGCGGCGCGGGTCGACGTGTGCGCGCACCGTGTCGGGCGCCGGCAGGCGGGTCTCCACCGAGTCGGACCAGCCGCGGGAGGCGAGCGTACGCCGGACGGACTCGGCGAGGTCGATCTCGTCCAGGTGCAGGACCGCCGCGTCCGCGTCGAAGCGGGAGATCTCCATCAAGTCGTCCACGAGGCGGGCCAGTTTCACGGTCTCCGCGCTGATCAGCCGTACCGCGGTGGCCGTGTCCGGATCCAGCCGGGCGGCGTCCTCGTCGAGGACGTCCGTGACCGCGGACATGGCGGCCAGCGGGGTGCGCAGTTCGTGCGAGACGTCCGCGGCGAAACGCCGGGCCTTGGCCTCCATCTCCCGCAGCTCCGCCACCGATGTCTCCAGCGCGGCGGCCGTCTCGTTGAACGTGTCGGACAGATCCGCGAGTTCGTCGGAGCCGTTGACCGCGAGCCGGGTGTCCAGACGGCCCTCGGCGATGCTGCGCGTGGCGTGCCGCAGCGCCCGCACCGGCAGCAGTACCCCGCGCGCGGCCAGCAGCGCGAGCACCACGGCGAGGGCGAGTGCCACCACCATGGCGCGTTCGACGGCGGTGACCAGGGCGTCGACGTACGCCTGCTCGACGGCCTGCGGGACGACGAGGAACACCTGGACCCCGGAGAGCACCTGCCCCTCGCCCGGTGCGTCGAAGGTGACCGGCATGCCGACGACCAGTGAGGTGTGCCCGTCCCCGCGTACCCGCTGGAAGACGGTGGCCCGGCTGGATGCGACGGCCTCCCGCACGGCCGGCGTCACCTCGGTGAAGGGGTCCCCGGCGACGGAGGAGGCGCTTCTCTCCCGGAACGTGACCAGCACCCGCCAGTGCCCCTGCGCTTCGGTGTCCGCCAGGCCGGACGCGAACCGCTGCAACGTCTGCCGGCCGGGAGGGTAGGAGAGTCCGTCGGCGAGCTGGCCGACCTGGGTGCGCAGTTGCCTGATCACCGCGTCCTGGCTCTGCTGGAGCACTCCGGTGCGCGCCTCCCTGAAGGTCAGCGCACCGGTCGTGGCCGCGGCGACGGCGGCGACGAGCCCGAAGGCCACCACCAGCCGTGGGCGCAGGCCGCGCAGCCGACGGGCCCTCATCGGGCGGCGAAGCGGTAGCCGAATCCGCGGACGGTGTGGATGTAGCGGGGTGCGCGAGGCGGCTCGTCCAGTTTCGTGCGCAGCCGTTTGACACAGGCGTCCACCAGACGGGCGTCGCCGTGGTAGTCGTGCTCCCAGACCGCCTCCAGCAGTTGCTGCCGGCTGAAGACCTGGCCGGGTGAGGCGGACAGGGTGAGCAGGAGCCGCCGTTCGGAGGGGGCGAGTGCGATCGGCCCGCCGTTCAGCGTGACGGTCAGGCCGGCCCGGTCGATGGTCAGGTCCCCGTAGCTGTCGATCTTCGGCAGGGCGGTGCCGGCGGCCGTCCCGCCGGCCCGGCGCAGGACCGCGCGGATGCGGGCGTCGAGCACCCGGGCCGGCACCGGCTTGACGACGTAGTCGTCCGCGCCCGCCTCCAGACCGACGACTATGTCCACCTCGTCGCCCCGCGCGGTCGCCATGATGATCGGCAGGGTCTGGTCGAGGACCCGTATGCCGCGGCACACCTCCAGGCCCGTCATGCCGGGCAGCATCAGATCGAGGACGACGATGTCCGGCCGGAAGGACCGCAGCCGGTCCATCCCCTCCTCACCGGTCCCGGCGGCGAGGACGTCATGGCTCTGCCGACGCAGCCCGAGGGTGACGCCCTCGCGGACGGCGCGGTCGTCTTCGATCAGCAGTACACGTGGCATGGACTCAGTATCCAAAGGGCCGCCCGCCCGGGCGGAAAACTGTTACCGATTGATCATATATGCAGGTCGAGAGCGGGCGTTATCGACTCGTTACCGCACGGGCCAGACTCGATCACATGGCGGCCACACCGTGAACGACCGTGACTGCGTACCAAGGAGATCCACCCCCTTCCCGTCGCCGCCGGAGGGGTTCCGCGCACGCCGCGGCGCGGAGCGGGAAGCGGCACCGCGGGAGGAGAGGCGGGAGGCGGGGGCTGACGGGTGGTCTGGTGGCGGCGGCCGTGCTCGCGGCCGCCGGGTGTGCGGTGGTGGCCTGGACGTCGTCCGACGCGGGACGGTCCGCGGCGGGGACCGGTTCCGGCGTACGGGCCGGACTCGCCCCGCGGGCGGAGCGTTCCCCCGGGCCGTCGGCGCCGGACCCGGGCGCCACGGCGACGTCGAGCCCGCCGGCCGCGCCCCGGGCGTCCGCCTCCTCCTCCCCGCCCGGCATCCCGGACGAGGGCCCGGGAACGTTCGTCACCGCGACCGGCACGAGCGGGAAGACGGGCACGGGCTCCGTGCTGCGCTACCGGGTCGAGGTGGAGGACGGCATACCGGTCTCCCCCGCCGACGCCGCCCATGAGGTGGAGCGCATCCTGAGCGATCCGCGCGGCTGGACGGCGGACGGGCACTCGGCGTTCCAGCGGGTCTCCGGCGGCACCGCCGACTTCGCGGTCAAGATCGCCACCGCCGGCACCGTCGACGACATCTGCGGACGGTACGGTCTCGACACCGGCGGCGAGGTCAACTGCACGGTCTCCCACACCGTCATGGTCAACCTCAAACGCTGGGAGCTGGCGACCCCCGTCTACGCGGACGACGTCACCGCCTACCGGGCGCTCATCATCAACCACGAGGTGGGGCACTTCCTCGGCCACGGCCATGTCACCTGCCCGGGCCGGGGCAGGCCGGCCCCCGCGATGATGCAGCAGATCAAGGGCATGCACGGCTGTGTCCCCAACGTCTGGCCGTACGACGCCGAGGGACGTCCGATCACCGGCCCGTCCGTCCCGTGAGCACCCGGGTGCCGCGCCCCCGCCCGGTGCGGCCGAAGCGCCGCCCGAGGGGTTGCCCGTGAGCGCCGCCTGCGCGCCGGGACGCGGCGCGGCGGGCACCGCGGGCGCGCCGTCCGCTCCGGCCGGCGGCCGAAAGCGAGCAGCCGGTTTGACCATGCCGTAGCGGCATGGTTTTAAGTGGGCCTCGCCGACGCGTCCGCGTCGCGCGGAACCTTGGGTCTGGGGATGCCGTGGCGTGGAGCACCCGTCAACTCGCCGAGCTCGCCGGCACCACGCTGCGGGCGATACGGCACTACCACGAGGTCGGTCTGCTGGCCGAGCCCGAACGCCGGGCCAACGGCTACAAGAGCTACGGTGTGGCCCACCTCGTGCGGGTGGTGCGGATCAAACGCCTCACCGGGCTCGGGCTCTCCCTCGCCCAGATCGCCGAGTTGGGTGACACCGACGAGCATCCCGAGGAAGCGCTCCGGAATCTCGACACCGAACTGGCCGCGACCATCGAGCGGCTGCAACGGACCCGCGCGGAGATCGCCCTGATCCTGCACCGGGCCGCGCCGACCGACCTGCCGTCCCCTCTGGGCGAGGCCGTCGCCGGGGCGGACGTCCCGGAGAGCGAGCGGTCGCTGGCGGTCGTCATGGCCCAGGTGCTCGGCCGGCCGGCGCTCGACGCCTACGCGGACACGATACGGACGTACGAACCGGACCCCGCGCTCACCGAGTTCGAGCGGCTGCCCGCCGACGCCGACGAACAGACCTGCCAGGACCTCGCCGAACGCATGCGCCAGGCACCCGCCGTCAAGGAGATGCTCACCGCGTTCCCGAGCTTCCAGGACCTCAGCGCCGACGCACCGCAGGGCGAGGACTTCGCCCGGCGCGCACTCGCCCTCGCCGCCCTCGACCTCTACAACCCCGCTCAGATCGACACCCTGATCCGCATGAACTGCTAGGGCGTGTCGCGTCACCCTCACGACCCGTCCTTCTTCCGTCCGTTGATCCCGACGCCGTGGTGCGTCGTCCAAGAGGAAGTCAGATGCGCAAATCCTTCTCCCTTCTCCTCGCCGTGGCCGCGATGGCGCTCGCCGGAGTTCCGCAGGCGTCGGCGACGACGCCACCGACGACCGTGACCTGGGGGCCGTGCCCGGCGGACGTCACCCTGCCCGGCCTGGAGTGCTCGACGGTCGAGGTCCCGTTGGACTACCGGCATCCGGAAGGGAGGAAGATCGAGATAGCGATATCCCGCCTGGCGAGCAAGAAGCCGGAGCGGCGCCGCGGCGTGCTGCTGACCAATCCGGGCGGCCCCGGCGGCACCGGACTGGACTTCCCCGCCCTGCTGACGCTGGGCGACTCGCTGCCGCAGAGCGTGCGGGACACCTACGACGTGATCGGCTTCGACCCGCGCGGCGTCGGACACAGCGCACCGGTGACATGTGATCTGACGGAGGAACAGAAAGCGCGGGGCAACTTCCCGCCGCCCCCGAACACCCCGGCCGACCTCACCGAGCAGGCCGCGTACGCGAAGACCATCGCCGAGCAGTGCGCCACGTCGCGCACGGCCTGGCTGCGGCCCTACATCACCACCGCGAACACCGCACGCGACATGGACCGGATCCGCGCGGCGCTCGGCGAACCGAAGCTCTCCTACGACGGCGTGTCCTACGGCACCTACCTGGGCGCGGTGTACACGACGCTGTTCCCGCAGCACAGCGACCGGATCGTGCTCGACAGCAGCCTGGGCCCCGGCGGCTACGACGTCACCGCCATGCGGAGGTTCGCCCGCGGCATGCAGGACCGCTTCCCGGACTTCGCGGCGTACGCCGCCGCCCATCCGGAGTACGGCCTGGGCAGCACCCCAGGGCAGGTGACCGCGAAGTACTACGACCTCGCCGCGCGGCTGGACAGGAAACCGGTTCAGGGTTTCGACGGCACCGTGTTCCGCGGGGCCACGTTCAGCTTGCTCTACAGCGACGCGCAGTTGCCCTCTCTCGCGGCGACCTGGCAGGCGCTCGACGAGGACAAGCCGGTGCCCACGTCCCCCGGGCTTCCCCCCACGGACCTGGACAACGCCATGTCCAGCCGGTTCTACGTGATCTGCGGTGACTCGCGGTGGCCGCAGTCGGTGCGGACCTACCGGCGCGACGTCGCGGTCGACCGGCTCCGCTACCCGATGCTGGGGGCGATGACGGCGAACATCGGGCCGTGCGCGTTCTGGCCGACCGACCAGGTGGAGCCGCCGGTGCACATCGGCGACCGCGGCCCGTCGAACGTCCTCATGGTGCAGAACCTGCGCGACCCGGGCACGCCGCTGGCCGGCGCCCGCGAGCTGCGCCGGGCCCTCGGTGACCGGGCCCGGATGGTGACGGCCGACCAGGGCGGCCACGGTGTCTACCCGTTCGGCGAGAACGCGTGCGCGAAGAACGCGGTGACGACGTTCCTGACCACGGGGGAACGACCAGCGCGCGACCTCGCCTGCGCGGCGGAGTCCCACCGGAAGCGCTAGGCCGGTGCCCGGCCGGTCGGCAGGGCGACGGCCTCGCCCTGCCGACCGGCCGGCCTCGCTCCGGCGGCAGACGAGCAGCTCCGCCGGGAGGGGCCCGGCCTCGGCCGGTGTCCGCTCGTTCGCGCGAGGCGGGTGACATGCGTACGAGGCGGGTCACGTACGCACGAGGCAGGTCACGGCCACGCGAGGCGGGTCGGGTCGGGTCACCGTGGTCCGGGCGCCCGCGCATCCCGTCGGGCGGCCACCGCCTCACGCCACGGTGGCGTCCGCGGGTTCCGTGTCGCTCGCGGCCGCGCGGGCCTGGTGCCGGGGGCCCAGGGTGACGACGTAGAGGAACAGTGCGGCCATGACGGCGACCCCGGTCCACATCGCCGTCTGCCAGCCGTCGACGAAGGACTGCTGTGCGGCCCGGATCAGCGCCGGTGCGTGCGGGCCGGCGCCGTGGGCGGTTTCGAGGGCGTTGGCGATGCCTTCGCGGGCGGTGTCGGCGGTGCCCCGGGGAACGCCGTCGAGCCGGGAGTCGATGGCGCCGCGGTAGCCGGCCGACAGGAGCGCGCCGAGCAGGGCGACACCGAGCGCGGTGCCGAATTCGCGGGTGACGTCGTTGAGCGCGGAGGCGACGCCCTGGCGCTCGCGGGGAAGGGAGCCGGTGATGGCCTCGGTGGAGGGGGTCATCGACAGGCCCATGCCGATGCCCATGGCGAGCATGCCGGGCAGGACCGCGGGATAGCCGCCGTCGACGGAGACCAGGATCGCCATCAGGGCCAGGCCCGCACCGGCGAGGAGGATCCCGGTCGCCATGGTCGTGCGGGCCCCGACGCGCTCGGCCAGGCGCGGAGCGAGGCCGGAGGCCGCCATCATCAGTACGGCCATGGGCATGAGCGCCACCGTGGACAGCAGCCCCGACCAGCCGAGGACGGCCTGGAAGAAGGGGAAGAGGACGACGAAGATGCCCGCCTGCACACCGAAGACCGCCAGCAACACCACCGAGCCGCTCGCCAGTCCACGCTCACGGAACAGCCGTACCTCCAGCAGCGGAGCGCGGCGGCGCAGCTCCCAGGACACAAAGCCCACGGCACCCGCAGCTCCGACGAGGAGGCCCACCAGGGTGGCGGGCGCGGTCCAGCCGCGCTCCGGGCCCTCCTGGAGGAAGAAGATCAGCCCGACCACCGTGACGACGGAGGCCAGCGAACCGACGGTGTCGAAGGAGTGCGGCGCCCGCTCCAGCGAGTTCGGAACGGAGCGCAGCGTCATGACGAGGGCGACGACGACGAGCGCCACGGGGAGCACGAACAGGTAGCGCCAACTGGCCAGGTCGACCAGGGCGGCCGACAGGAACATGCCCAGGATGCCACCGCCACCGGCGACCCCGGTCCACACACCGATCGCCCGGCCGCGTTCCGCCGCCGGGAAGGTGGACGTGATGACGGCCAGCGTGACCGGCATGATCATCGCCGCGCCCACTCCGCTGAGGACGCGTGCGGCGAGCATGACCTCGGCCGACGGGGCAAGACCCGCCAGCGCGCTCGCGGCACCGAACACGGTCAGGCCCGCGAGGAGTACCGGCTTGCGGCCCCACCTGTCGCCGACCGCGCCCAGCGGCAACAGCAGTGCGGCCAGGCTGAGGGTGTAGATGTTGATGATCCACAAGATGGTGCTCTGGGAGGCGCCGAAGGCGACGGCGAGGTCCGGCTGGGCGACGTTCAGGCCGGAGACCGAGGCGATGACCGCCATCAGCGCGATACAGACCGCGACCAGGATCGAGCGGCGCCGGCGCGCGTCCGTGACCGTCGTGTCGGTGCCACCGCCCGGGTCGGCGACGTGCGCCCGCGCAGGCAGGTTCGTACTCATGATGTCCTCTGTTGTCCTCTCGGGAAGGCGGGGCGATCCCCGCCGGGGCAGGCGCCGCGGCGACGGCCGGCCGTCGTGGCCGGCACGACGGTGTCGTGGCCGTCGTGCGGGGTGGCCGCTCGGGCCTGAGCGGCGCCGGGCTGTGCGGCGGCGCGGGCCGCGTCGGTCCCATTCGGTCGTGCGAACGGGTCCCGATCACGGGGCCCGGTACGACGACGGTAGGCGCTGCTTGCGATGAGGGCATAGGTTGATGCCTATGACGCAAGAAGATGGTGAGCTGGACAGCCTCGTACGCAAACGGATCCGCGCCCTGCGGGTGGCACAGGGCTGGTCCCTGGAAGAACTGGCGAGCCGCGCGAAGCTCAGCCAGTCCTCGCTCAGCCGGATCGAGAACGGCCGGCGCCGGCTGGCCCTTGACCAGCTCGTCACCCTCGCCCGCGCCCTGGACACCTCGCTGGACCAGCTGGTCGAGACGGCCACCGACGACGTGGTCTCCCACCCGATGATCGACACGGCCCACGGGCTGATGCGCTGGCCGGTGCGATCGGATCCCGGGATGACCGTCGTGCGGCAGCGCATGACGAGCCCGCCACCGGACAGTCCGTCACGGCTGCGCGCCCATCCCGGCCGGGAATGGCTCGTGGTGCTCTCCGGCACCGCTCTCCTGCTGCTGGGCAACCGTCGCTTCCGGGTGGAGACCGACCAGGCCGCCGAGTTCCCCACCATGCTGCCGCACGCCATCGGCGCCGACGGCGGCCCGTGCGAGATCCTGGGCATCTTCGACCGCGACGCCCGCCGCGGGCACCGGGCCGACGAGGGCGCCGCCGCAAAGTAGCGCCCTCAGGCTGATCGGAGACCGCCCGCGCCGGTTGCGTGTCCAGCCGTGCACGCGGCCACCTTTTTGCCGTATACGCAAGACAGCGTGCACGGCGCGCATGGCCTTCCTACTGTGCATCCATGACGCACACCGAGCACGCCCAGGGCGTGCACCCTGCCCACCAGCCCGGTCCGGACCACGGGCCCGGGGACCACGGCGACGGCCAGGCGGAGTTGCTCGACCTGGACGCGGAGGTGCTGGCCGAGCACAACGCGTCCCTCGTCGCCGGGCTGCCCGTCGAGTCGCCCCCCGCGCGGCTGGTGGACCTCGGCTGCGGGACCGGCACGGGCACCTTCGCCCTGCTCGCACGCTTCCCCGAGGCCCATGTGACCGCCGTCGACTCCTCGGCCGGTCACCTGCACCGCCTGCGGGAGAAGGCATGCGCGACGGGTGTGGCCGATCGCGTGCGCACCGTCCAGGCCGATCTCGACGCGGACTGGCCGGACCTCGGCACGCCGGATCTGGTGTGGGCGTCGGCCTCCCTGCACCACATGGCCGACCCGGACCGCACCCTGCGGCAGATCCACGACCTGCTCCTGCCCGGCGGGCTGTGCGCGATCGTCGAACTGGCCGGGTTCCCCCGGTTCCTGCCCGGCGACGCTCCGGCGGACCGGCCCGGCCTGGAGGAGCGCTGCCACGCCGCGAGCGAGCGCCACCACGCCGAGCACGTGCCGCACCGCGGTGCCGACTGGGGCCCCCGGCTGACCGCCGCCGGCTTCTCACTGGAGGACGAACGCACGGTCGCCGTCAGCGTCGGCCAGGCCCGTTCCGCGGCGGTGGGCCGCTACGCCCTCAGGAGTCTTGGGCGCATGCGCGCCACCGTCGTCGACGCCCTCCCGGCCGAGGATCTGGCCGCGCTGGACCGGCTCCTCGACACCGACGGCCCCGGCAGCATCCTGCGCCGGGACGATCTGGCCGTACGCACCGAACGCACCGTGTGGGCCGCACGCCGGACCTGAACGGCGAGCCGGCCCGCCGGCCGCTCACAGCCCGGGTGCCTGGTGGCCGTTCAGGTACCACAGGGGGGCCGAGTACCAGATCAGGGCGATCACGGTGACGAGGACGCCGCCGGCCAGGGGTAGTGCCCAACCCGGCCAGCGGCGGTGGCGGACCACGACGACCTTGGCGACGAAGGCCCCGTACAGGAAGCAGCCGGTGAGCGAGTGCAGTGCCCGGCGGGCGTCGGTCAACTGGACGCCGTAGGCGGTGATGCAGTGCCGGGCGACAGGGAGGGAGACGAGGAAGGCGAGCAGGCCGATGACGCGGTGCGTGGTGTGGATCCGGTGCGGTGCGGCGCGCAGCGCGGGCAGGCGGCCGTAGATCCAGAGGGCGAGGATCACCTGGATCAGCGCCAGGCACAGGAGCGCGGAGCCGAGCTGGGCCTTCAGCCGCCTGGCGTCGTCGGCGTACTGCCCGAAGAGGCCGGTCTGGTAGTCGGGGGTGTGCACCCTGCCGAACCACACGAGGCCGGCCACCACCGCCACGGGCAGGAGCAGCCACAGGACGTCGTGGAGCCGTCGGTGGTGGGCGGGGTGTGTGAGGCCGTCCACGGGTTCAGCCGCCGCCGCGGGTGGTCGCGCGGGCCGCCGGTGCGGGCCGCGGGCTCCCGCCGGTCGTCGTCCTTCTGCCGCCGGAGGGGCTTACGTGCGCCGCGGCACGCGGAGCGTCGGCGGCGACCGGGGCGGTCACGGGGCGCGGTTCTCTCAACGGGTCCTCCAGCCGGTGCGGGCCGATCTGGCCAGTACGTCCGAAGAGTCCCTGCCGGGTCCAGGCGGCGCGCTGGCGGGCGGGCCATTCGGACGATCCGCGCCGTCGTGCGGATCGTCCGAACGGGGCGCCGAAGGGGCGCGGCGGCGAGCGGGTCAGCCGGCCGCGAGCAGGAGACGGGCGAGGTCGGCGGGCGCGGTGACCATGCAGTCGTGGCCGGTCGGCACCTCCCACACCTGTGCCGGGGTGCCGTTGGGCTGGCGGGCGGGGACGGCACGCCGGACGAAGTCCGCCGGTTTGTCGCCGGTGCAGTGGATGTGCGTCCGGGGGATCGCGTCCGTGGCCGGGTTGTGCAGTCGGACCGGCTGCTGGAAGCAGCGCACCGATTCGTCGGACAGCAGCGTGCGCACCCAGGCGATGTCCGCCGGGTCGGTGATCCCGAACAGTCCCGCCGGCGTGGGCCGTTCGGGCATGGGCGGGATACGCCAGGGAGTGTCGGAGCCCGCGGCCTGGTCGATCATGAACTGGGTCGCGGGCAGGACGTCGATCGTGCTCTCGCCGTCGACCGGGACCAGAGCGTCGACGTAGACCAGACGGGCGATCCGCTCCGGGACCCGGTCGGCCGCCGCCGAGACGACCAGGCCGGCGTAGCTGTGCCCGACGAGCACCACGTCGGTGAGGTCTTCTTCGGCGAGGAGGGCGACGACGTCGTCGACGTGTGTGTCGAGGCCCACTTCGGGACCGAGCAGATGTGCCTTCTCGCCGTGGCCGGTCAGCGACGGCGCGAACACCCGGTGTCCGGCCCGGCCCAGCAGCGGGACCACCCGGTCCCAGATCTGCCCGCTGTGCCAGGCACCGTGAACGAGTACGTAGGTCTTCGTGTGCGGCGAACTCATGGCGTGCTTCCTTCGCGTGGTGTCACAACAGGTGAGGGGGCAGGGCGGACCCGGCCCGCGCGTCCTGCCGTCCGCGGTCACGACCTGCGCGGACGCCCTGACCGCCCTGACCGCCCTGACCGCCCTGAACGCCCTGAACACAGACGCTACGGAACCGGCAGGTACCTTCTGGTAACGTTCGAATCCATGAGTTCAGCGGGAGACGTGTTCCTCGCCGACTGCCCCACTCGGCTGGCGGTCGAGATCATCACCGACAAATGGGCCGTCGTGGTCGTGTTCGCGCTCAGCCGCAAGCCGTGTCGGCACGGCGAACTCGTCGAACTCATCGGCGGCATCTCGCGCAAGGTCCTCACCCAGACCTTGCGCCGGCTCCAGGGGTACGGTCTCGTCGACCGCCACACGTATGCCGAGGCGCCCCCACGGGTCGAGTACAGCCTGACCGACCTCGGCCGGACGCTCGTCGAGCCCATCAACGTCCTCACGCACTGGGCGAGGTCGTACGGCGAAGCGGTCGTCGACTTCCAGGAAGCGGCGCAGGAGAACCGGTCCGCCGGCTGACCGCGTACCGGGAGACGGAGCCGGCCGGCGCCCCGAGCCTGGTTCGGGGCGCCGGCCGTCAGGTCTCCCCGACGCCGGTGCGGCGTCACCGGTAGGTCAGGGTGACCGGGGTACGCACGCTGTGGGCGGGGAGTTCGACCGTCAACGTGTGCTGCGCGCTGCTCCATGCGTAGGTGTGCGGGGACAGGGAGCCGCCGTCGGCCGAGACGGTGCGGGGGGCCTCGGTGACACCGCGGAACGTGACGGTCCACTCCCGCTCGGCCGCCTGTCCGCGGAAGGCTCCGGAAGCCGGGCCGATGCGTACGGTGTGCTCGCGGTCGGACTCGGTGTAGCGGATCGTGGTCCGCGCGCTCCGCGAGGGCATGGCCGTGGTGCCGTCGTCCTCGTACAGGCGGCAGGAACCGGACGCACCGGTGGCGATGGTCAGGGTGGCCCTGGTCAGGGATGACGTCGCGTCGGTGGCGTCGGTCCGGGTCGGGACGATCCCGCCCGCCCTGACGAACACCGGCATGGTGTCCAGGCCGGCCGTGACCCGCTGGGTCGTGCCGCCTTCGTAGACCTCGCCGGTGAAGTAGTCGGTCCACCGGCCCGGCGGGAACCACACCGTTGTGCTCGCCGTGCTGCCGGGGTCGGTCACCGGCGCGACGAGCATGTCCGGTCCGTAGAAGTACTCGGTGTCCGCCGCCGTGTAGGCCGAGGGTTCGTCCGGGTACTCCAGGTACGTCGGCCGCACGACCGGGACGCCCGTGGTGCTCGCCTCCTGCGCGAGCGTGTAGGTGTACGGGACGAGTTGCTCGCGCAGGCGCAGGAACTTGTCCGCCGAGGCCCGTGCCGCGGGGCCGTACTGCCAGGGCAGCCGGTCGCTGTGCGCGCCGTGCAGCCGGTCGATGGGCTGGAACGTGCCCAGCTGGACCCACCGGGCGTACATGTCGTCGGGCAGTTTCTTGGTGTGGTACGTCTTCCCGTCGACGGTGTAGGTCTCCGATCCCTCCAGCCCGGTGGTGTCGTTGTGGCCGCCGATGTCATGGCTGATCGCGGACATCCCGGTGGCCGCCGATTCGCCGGGTGTGTAGCCGACCTCGGCCTTGAGGGTGCCCCAGGTGGACGAGGTGTCACCGGTGAAGTGGACGGTCGTGCGCTTGTCCGCCCAGGGGCCGGTGGCCAGGCCCGTGGGGCCGCTGTACACGCCGGTCTGGAGTGATCCGTAGGCGCGGGAGAGGACGAATCCCCGGCCGACGGCCGCGTCGGCGGTCGTGGCGTACTGCTGGTTGATCCACGCGTCGGGGGTGACGCCGTGCAGCGAGGAGCGGGAGCCGTCGCAGCACCAGTCCAGCCACCAGAAGTCGTTGCCCTGCTGGTCGAAGGTGCGGTGCAGGTCCAGGTACGCCTTGAGCTGGTCCGGGTCGCCGAAGTCGAAGGTGTAGCAGGGTGTGCCGCCGGGTGCGGACCAGCAGCCGGCGTTCTTCAGCTTGTTGTTGGCCGTGGCCATGGCCGCGGGGAACTGCGGGTCGGTGCCGAGGATGCTGGGGTGGATGTTGAGGGTGGTGTGCAGGCCCTGTGCGGCGGCCCAGTCGAAGAAGCCCTCGGGATCGGGGTACTTGGTGCGGTCGAACTCCCAGCCGTTCCACGTGTGGGGGGACTTGTAATCGGTGTCGACGACCAGGACGTCCAGCGGGACGCCCTCGGCGCGGAAGGCGGGCAGGACGGTGTCACGGTAGTCGGCCGCGGTGCGGTCCATGTACTCCGAGTACCACACGCCGTAGGCCCAGCGGGGCAGCAGTTCGCTCGGCCCGGTCAGCGTGGCCAGATCGGACAGCGCCTGGTCGTAGTCGTGGCCGTAGCCGAAGACGTAGCCGTCCTGGTAGGGGCGGCCGTGGTGGTCGGGCCGGGGGCCGGGCGGCGTCCGGTGCGCCGCGTCGTACACCGCTGACGGGGTGTCGTCGAGCAGGTACCAGCCGTCCTGGTGGAGCAGCCCGGGGGTGGTCCGCACGCTGCCCCGGTCGCCGTCGACGCCGTCGAGGCCGCGGCGGTAGCCGCCGAGCGCCAGGTGGGCGGGCGGGGCGGGCTCCCCGGGCCGGGTCAGCGCGAGTGTGTCGACGTTGACGTGGCAGCTCGTCGCGTCCGGGCAGCGCAGGGTGAGGGTGTCGGCGCCCGCCTTGAGCCGGACGGGAACGGACACGGTGCTCCAGGTGTCCCAGCCGTCGGTCGCGGGCAGCGACACCTCCTGCTCCGCGCCGCCCGCCGCGACGGTCGCCGTCCGCGTCTCGTGCCGGCCGTCGCCGCCGAGGCCGTTGGCGTAGCGCAGGTGCAGGGTGTACGCGCCGTCGGCGGGGATCCCGGTCACCGGCGCGGACAGGGCCGAGCCCTGGCCGAGTTCGGCGACGAAGCCCCGGCCGGCGAAGTTCTCGTGGTCGGCCGCCACGACCGCCGAGCCCGTGGTGCGGCCCGCCTCGGCCTCGCAGCCGGTGCCGAAGCGGCAGTCCACGGCCGCCTTGGCGGAGGGTGGTGGATATCCGGCGTCCGCGCCCAGCAGCGCGAGGCTGTCGAGGTTGACCTGGCCGGAGTCGGTGGGCGCCCGTTTCAGGACGACCGAGTGCCGGCCCGCGGCGAGTTGCACCGGAAGCGATGCCACGTTCCAGGTGTCCCAGTTCGCGGTGGTCGGCAGCCTGAGCGTCCGGTCCGTCCCGTCGACCGAGAGGGTCAGCGTCCGTGTCTCGTACTTCCCGTCCCCGCCGCCCGCGTTGGCGTAGCGGGTGGCGAGTGTGTAGGAGCCGGCCGTGCTGACGTCCACGTCCGTGGTCAGCGTGTCGCCCTGGTTGTCGAAACCGGCGACGAAGCCCGTGCCGGTGAAGCCCTTGTGGTCGGTGGCGGTCGTGATGCCGTCGTACGACAGGTCCTCCGCCTCGCAGAGCGCGCCGGTGGTGCAGACGACGCGCCGCCAGGGGGTCGCGGTCACCCGGTGGTCTCCCGCGGTGACCGCGACGGTGAGGTTGTCGGTGCTGAACGGGCCCGATCCCACCTTGTACCGCAGGGTCAGGGCGCTCGTCCTGAGCGTGAGCCAGCCGTCGGACGTGGTCGACGTGAAGGGTGTCGGTGCGAAGTCGTCACGGCCTACGGCGTTGAAGGTGGGCGCGTCGAGGAAGCCGCCGTCGTCCGCGTACTCGGTGCGGACGAGGGTGGGTGAGAGGACCTCGAACCGGGCCGCTCCGGACCGTACCGTCGAAACGCTCGGGCCGCCCTGCGGTCCGGCGGCGGCCTGGCCGGACCAGACGACCGCGGTGGCCAGCAGGCCGGTGCCCGCCGCCATGGTGGTCCACCGGCGCAGCGGCCCGCGGTTCACAGGAGTCTCCAGAGGTGGTCGTCGGTGCCGTTGTCGTCGAACTGCACGACCTGGGCGCTGTTGGCCGTCGACATGCCGTCCACGCCCAGGACCTTGCCGCTGTGCCTGTTGCGGACGCGGAACCAGCCGTCGCCGTTGTCGACGAGCTTCCACAGGTGGTCGTCGGTGCCGTTGTCGTCGAACTGGACGACGATCGCGCTGTCGGCGGTGGACATGCCGTCGACGCCGAGCACCTTGCCGCTGTGCCCGTTGCGGATCGCGTACCAGCCGTCGCCCCGGTCCAGGAGCTGCCAGGCGTGGTCTCCGGTCGGTGTGTTGTCGAACTGGACCACCCGCGCGCTGTCGGCCGTCGACATGCCGTCCACGGCGAGGACCTTGCCGCTGTGCTTGTTCTGCACGCGCCGGAAGGCCGGCTCCGGTGTCCAGGGGTGGCCGTCGGGCGAGGTGGTCGGAATGGCGGTGATGCGCAGTCTGGCGGCGCCCATCGGGACGAGGGTGACGGTCTCCGTGGCCGCGGCACTGCGGGCGGGACTCTGCTGGAGCGGGGTGACGACGTGCTCGTCGTCACCGATCCACTCGGGGATGCGGCGGGCCTTCGCGGTCATGCGCACCGGGGTGCCCTTGTGGGTGAAGGGGTTGGCCGGGAGCGGTCCTCCCTCGCGGGTGAACTCGGGCGTGGTGCCGGCGACGAGACCGTAGTTCCAGGGGGTGGTGGCGTGGACCTCGTACTCGGGGAAGGCGTCGGTGCCGGCGTAGCGGACGTACTCCTCGCCGATCCGGACGGAGTAGGTGAGCGGGCCGTGGTCGACGCCGACCGCGCCGTGCTGGGCCTGCCAGGTGCGCAGGGTGGTGCGCTGGGGCAGGCGCACGACCACGACGTCACCGGCCGACCAGGTGCGTTCGATCCGTACGAACGCGGGTCCCGGCCGTGCGGTCACCGCACGGCCGTTGACCGTGACGCGCGGGTTCGCGCACCAGCCGGGGACGCGCAGCTGGAGCGGGAAGGAGACCTTCCGTGACGGTGACACCGTCAGCTTGACCGTCTCGTCGAACGGGTAGTCGGTGTCCTCGGTGACGGTGACCGGCACGCCGTCCGCCACGGTGGTCGTGACCTGGCAGGCGGCGTACATGGCGGCGGCCAGGCCGCCGTCCGGGGTGCCGAGCCACAGCTCCTCGTTGAAGTACGGCCAGCCCATGCCGTAGTTGTGCGGGCAGCAGCGGTACTGGTCGACGCCGGGCTGGAAGGACTGCATGGCGAAGCCGTTCTGGAACTGGCCCTCGGACTTCACCCTGTTGTCGAGGTCGATGCTGTTGGCGCTGGTGATGTAGTGGATGGCCCGGCCCTGCGGATCGAGGGCGGCGGGCAGCATGTTGAAGGCCAGGTCCTCGCAGCGGTCCGCCCACACCGGGTCGCCGGTGAGGCGGGTGAGGAGTTCGTGGCTGGCCATGAACTCGACGATGCCGCAGGTCTCGAAGCCCTGCCGGGGGTCGCCGAAGCCGGGCCGGTAGTTCTCGTCGCCCGCGAAGCCGCCGCCGGGGAACTGGCCGTAGCTGCCGAGCACCGAGTCGTAGGTGCGGTACGCGGCCCGGGTCAGCTCGGCCGAACCGGCGCGCCGGGCGTACTGGGCGGGCTCGCGGAAGCCCTGGGCGATGTTGACGTTGTGCGCCGTCGGAATGTTGTCGGTCCAGTCGGCGCCGTGGGTGTGCATCTTGTCGGCCAGGTCGAGCAGGAAGGCGTCGCCGGTGCGGTCGTACAGCCACAGGGCGATGTCCAGGCCGTCGCCCCACCGGTAGGAGATCCAGCTGTGTTTGAACGCGTCCTCGCCCTGGGCGTTCATGAAGGCCATGAAGCGGGTGAGGAACGGGATCACCCGCTGGTCGCCGGAGTACTCCTGCCAGGTGCGCAGCGCCATCAGCAGGGGCAGGAAGGGCCAGAAGTCGGGGCCGCCGACCAGGGCGGTGCGCAGCTTGCGCGGGCCGAAGAAGCCGTCGCTCTGCTGGGTGGCGAGGACGGCGTCGAGCCAGCGGCGGACGGTGTCCAGCGCGGCCGGGTCACGGGTGGCGACGGCGAGCGGCACATAGCCGCGCAGCCAGTACGGCACTTCCTCCCAGCCGTCGTTGTCCGGGTGCACCCAGCCGGTGGCGTCGAAGTCCAGGAAGTGCGAGCGGCCTTCGTAGCGGCCGCACAACCCGTCGAGCTGGAGCCTCAGTTGCCCGGCCAGCCAGCCACGTGCGGTGATGCTGCCGGGCGCGAGCCGGGTGAAGGCGACCGGGGCGAGCGCCGTGCCCCGGTCCTGGGCCACGGCGGCGGGTCCGAGCCGCCCGGCCAGTGCGGTGGCGCTGAGCGCGAGTGCGGTACTGGTCAGGAAGTGCCGTCTGGTCGGGGCACGGTGTCTGCGAGGAGAAGAGGGATGCACGGCGGCTCCAGAGACGAAGAGGGGGCGGGTCCACCTGAGCCTTGAGAACCTTGTACAACGTTGAAAACAGCGGCAGTTGGCATGACAGCACGCCCCCGGTGGCTTGTCCAGGTGTCTCGCACGAGGTGTCGGAGGCGTGCGGATGCGGGCGGCGCCCATGAGGTCCGCCGGGCGGCGAAAGGGCCGGGAGGCCGGCGAGCGGGTCAGGAGGCCGGGTGACCCGCCCGGTCACTCACGGTCCGGGAGCGGTGGGGACGGCTGGTGGCGCAGCGCGTCCAGCACGGCGTGCACCGCGGCGCGGGGCGGTGCGCCGCGGCGGGTCGCCACCGTGATCGTGCGGGTCACGGGTGCGGCGAGTTCCCTCGTGGTGACCCGGTACCGGCGGTCGACCGCGAGGCCCGGCAGCAGCGTGATCGACAGCCCGGCCTCGACGTGTTGCAGCGTCATCAGGTAGTTGCTGAACCGGCACACCACGCGCGGCTCGAACCCTGCCTGCCGGCACAGCCGCAGCGCGAGACCGGCCATGTACGACTGGGGCATGTCGAACGCCCACGGCTCGTCCGCGCAGGCGGCGAGGTCCACGGGGCCGCGTCCGGCCGCGGGATGCCCGTGCGGCACCACCAGCAGGACCGGGTCCGTGGCCAGCTGCACGAGGTCGAGGTCGGGCCCGAGCGGCAGCTCGTCGAAGTCCGTGGTCGTGATGACGACGTCCGCTTCGCCGCTGCGCAGCGCGAGCAGACTCTCGTGCGGTTCCAGTTCGAGCAGTTCGACGTCGAGGTGCGGATGCCGTTGCGCCAGCCGGGAGACTGCCGGGACGGCCAGGGTGTGGATCGCGCTCTGGAACGCGCCGAGCCGCACCAGCCCGGACGGCTCCTCGCCGAATCCGCGCAGCTCCGCCTCGACGCTGTCCATGTGGTCGAGGATCGCCCGCGCCCGCCGCGCGAGGATCAGTCCGGCCGAGGTGAGCCGGACCCGGCGGCCGGTGCGCTCCAGCAGCTGGGTGCGGGTCTCGGCCTCCAGCACGGCGAGTTGCTGGGACACGCTCGACGGGCTCAGGCTGGCGGCCTGGGCGACCGCCCGGACGGTGCCCAGCGCGTCCAGCTGGCTCAGCAGTCGCAGCCTCCAGGGATTCATCACCCTCACATTGTTGTGCGGTTCCACCGAACAGGAAAGCCGGAAATGTGAGATGGACGTGTTGCTCGAACGCGTCGTACCGTCGCGGCATGGCTGCTCCGAAGGACCTGACCGCCGCAACCGCCGACCTGTCGTTCGCCGAGAGTTTCTGGGCCGACACCGACCGGCACCTCATCCGCTACGGCGGCGATTTCAGCCCCGAGATCATCGACCGTGCCGCCGGAAGCTTCGTGTACACCGCGGGCGGCCGGAAGATCCTCGACTTCACCTCGGGCCAGATGAGCGCGATCCTCGGGCACTCGCACCCGGCGATCGTCGAGACCGTCCAGCGGCAGGTCGCGACCCTCGACCACCTCTACAGCGGCATGCTCAGCCGTCCGGTGGTGGACCTGGCCCGCCGCCTGGCCGACACCCTGCCGGAGCCACTGGAGAAGGTGCTGCTCCTGACCACCGGAGCGGAGTCGAACGAGGCCGCCATCCGGATGGCCAAGCTCGTCACCGGCAGGCACGAGATCGTCTCGTTCGCCCGGTCCTGGCACGGCATGACGCAGGCGGCGGCGTCCGCCACGTACAGCGCCGGCCGCAAGGGCTACGGCCCGGGTGCCCCTGGCAACTTCGCCATCCCGGTGCCGAACACCTACCGGCCCGATTTCACCACGGCCGACGGCTCGCTGGACTGGCGCCGCCAGCTGGACTTCGCCTTCGACCTGATCGACGCCCAGTCGACCGGCAGCCTGGCCGCGTGCATCGTCGAACCGATCCTGAGTTCCGGCGGCGTCATCGAGCCGCCGGCCGGGTACTTCGCCGCCTTGCAGGTCAAGTGCCGGGAGCGCGGCATGCTGCTGATCCTCGACGAGGCCCAGACCGGTCTGTGCCGCACCGGGACCTGGTACGCGTTCGAGCGCGACGGTGTCGTCCCCGACATCCTCACCCTGTCCAAGACGCTCGGCGCCGGCCTGCCCCTCGCGGCCGTGGTCACCAGCCCGGAGATCGAGCACGAGGCGCACGAGCGCGGCTTCCTGTTCTTCACCACGCACGTCGCCGACCCGCTGGTGGCCGCGGTCGGCAACACCGTCCTGGACGTCCTGACCGCCGGCCGGCTCGACGAGCGTGCCCGGTCGCTCGGCGGGTTCCTCCGCGACGGGCTGTGGGACATCGCCCGGCGCCACGCGGTGGTCGGCGACATCCGCGGCCGGGGCCTGCTGGCCGGGCTCGAACTCGCCGTCGACCGCGAGAGCGGGCGGAGCACGGACGAGCTGGGAGCCCGGGTCACCCGGCGCTGCCTCGAACTGGGCCTGCACATGAACATCGTCCAGCTCCCCGGCATGGGCGGGGTCTTCCGGATCGCACCGCCGCTGACCGCCACCGAGGAGGAGATCTCGCTCGGGCTGGCGATCCTGGACGAGGCGATCGGCGACGCCTGCGCCGCCCTCTGATCACCCCGCCCGCGCTGCCGCGGGCGAGCGGGAACGCGCCGGCCCCTCCCACGACGGCAGCCGCGGGAGGGGCCGGTACCGGCTTTCCGACGCGTTCGTCAGCCCTGGCGGGCCTTGAGACGCGGGTTCTTCTTGTTGACGACGTAGGTCACACCCCGTCGCCGTACCACCTGCGAGCCCGGCTGGGACTTCAGGGACCGCAGGGACTTCCTGACCTTCATGACCGTGTCCTCCTTCTGTTCCGCCCGGCCTTCCGTTCCGTCCGGCCGCCGCTCAGCGGGCTTCGCGGAACGGGACGTGCTCCCCCGCCACCGGGTCGTACTTGCGCAGGACCACCCGGTCGGGGTCGTTGAGACGGTTCTTGCGGGTCACGTAGGTGACGCCGGTGCCCGCCGTCGACTTCAGCGTCACGACGGGACGCACCGTGCTGCGCGCCATGCGGCCTCCTTTCCACGGGCGGCGGCGACGTTGTTCCGTCCATGCCAGCCGCCTTGCCACGTCCGCCACAACAACGTCACCCGCGGTCCCATTCCCGGGCGGGCCCGGCCCAGGACCCGTCCGTCCGGCGACGGTAAAGCGCAGGCATGGTCTAGTCCAAAGAGCTGCTTTGGTCTAGTCCAGACCATTGACGTGAACTCAACACCTCACTGAGGCTGGGGCGACTCCCCCACCCCCTTTGGAGGCAGCAGTGAGACGTCTTCACGCATGTCTGGGAGCGGCTGCCGCCGTCGCGCTCGCGACGGCGGGCTCGACCGCGCTCGTCGCCGGTGACGCCGCGGGCGCGACAGCCGCGCTGAGCGACCGCTGGTACGCCGCCGCCCCCTATCTGATGCCGCTGGACAACGACCCGCCGGACGCGACGGCCATCATGGACGCCACCGGCCTGAAGACCTTCCAGCTCGCGTTCGTCCTCGCCCCCAACGGCGGCGGCTGCTCGCCCACGTGGGGCGGCACGGCCCCGGTGTCCTCGGACACCGCGGTGCAGTCGGTGATCGACAGGATCCGGGCCAAGGGCGGCGACGTCTCCGTCTCCATCGGCGGCTACGGAGGCACCAAGCTCGGCCAGACCTGCTCCGACCCGGCCTCCACCGCCGCGGCCTACCAGCAGGTCATCACCAAGTACAACCTGCGCGCCGTCGACTTCGACCTGGAGGAGCCCGAGTACGAGAACACCGCCGCGATCAAGAACGAGATCGGCGCGGCGAAGATCCTCCAGCAGAACAACCCCGGCCTCTACGTCTCCGTCACCACGGCGGGCACGGCCGACGGCACCGGCTGGTTCGGCAAGCAGATGCTGCTGGAGGCCAAGTCGCAGGGGTTCACGCCGAACAACTTCTCCATCATGCCCTTCGACGGCGGGTTCAACGGCGCCGCGAGCCAGACCGGCGCGCTCACCGACTTCAACACGATCCTTCAGTCCACCTTCGGCTGGGACCAGGCGACCGCCTACGCCCACGAGGGCTTCTCCGGGATGAACGGCCGCAGCGACACCGGCGAGTACTTCGCCCAGTCCGACTTCCAGACCGTGCTGGACTACGCCACCAGCCACCACATGGACCGCTTCACCTTCTGGTCGCTCAACCGCGACCGCCCGTGCACGCCGGTCGACAACGGCGGCCGCACGTCCGGGACCTGCTCCAGCGTGGCGCAGAACGCCTGGGACTTCGCGAAGTACTCGGTGCAGTTCGCCGGAGTCACGCCGCCCTCCACCACGCCCACCCCGACCCCGACCCCCACGCCGCCGGGCACCTCGTGCAAGCCGGCCTGGAACTCGGCCACCGCCTACGTGGGCGGCGACGAGGTCTCGTACGACAAGCACGACTGGAAGGCCAAGTGGTGGACCCAGAACGAGGTGCCCGGCGCCTCGGAGTGGGGACCCTGGCAGGACGAGGGCGCCTGCTGACGGCAGCCCGCCGGCAGGCCGTACACCGGACCCGCCCCCACTCGCGGGCCCGGTGTACGGCCTGCCGCTCCGCGGCCTCCGTACACGCCGTGTGCCGGCGAGTACGGGGCGGTGCTGGTACGGCGGATGTCCGGCGGCCAGCGGCAGAGCATCGCCATCGCCCGGGCGGCCAACTGGGGCCGCACTCTGGTGATCATGGACGAACCGACCGCGGCACTGGGCGTGCGGGAGCCGGCCGCCGTGGAGGAGCTGATCCGCCGGCTCCGCGAGGCGGCCGTGACCGTGCTGCTGATCAGCCATGACATGGCGCAGGTGCTGCGGGTGGCGGACACCGCGTACGTGCTGCGGCGAGGGCGTACCGCCGCCCGGCGGAGCGTCGGCGACACCACCGGCGACGAACTGGCCGGGCTGATCACCGGCGCTGTCGAAGGGTCCGTACATGCCTGACCCGGCTCCACCGGCCGAGGCGATGACCGGCCGGGCCGGCCCGCGGGCGACCCGGTGGCCGGCGCCGTCCCGTCCCCGGGCGGACCGTCCTCACCCGGGGCGGCGGCCGTGACACACCGTCATCCGCAGTGGCAGGAAGGAGTGGTACCCGTGCTACGCGGCGGCATCATCCATCAGGAACTGGCCGGCCTGATCGCCGGTCTGCGGCACACCGACACCTTCGTGATCAGTGACGCCGGGCTGCCCCTGGCGCCCGGCACTCCCCTCGTGGATCTCGGCTACCGGTACGGCCGGCCCTCGTTCCTGGACGTCGCCGAGACGGTGCTGGGACAGATCGTGGTCGAGCACAGCTGGGTGACCGACCAGGTCCGGGTAGCCAATCCCGCCGTCCACGCCGCGCTGCGCTCCCTCGGGCTCGAACCCGAACCCGTCACCCACGACGCGTTCAAGGAACGGGTCAGGAACGTCAAGTTCGCGGTGCGCACCGGCGAGGACAGCTTTTTCGCCAACGTGCTCTGCCGCGCGGGCGTCGCGTTCACCCCCGACCGGTGACGGAAGCCCCATGCGTTGCCTCCCTGCTCCGGCGGCACGGCCGAAGACGGTCTGTCCGGCGAAGCGGCGCCCCGGCACAATGGGCGACGGCTCGTGCCCCTGCCTGACCGGATTCTCCCGAGGGGGACTTGGGTGATGAGAGCACGCCGTGGCGCCCTGGGGCGTTTCCTGCTCAGTCTGTTCGTCGTGGGCGGCTTCGCGGTGTCCGGTACCGGCGCCGCCGCACTCCCCCCACGCCGGTGCGCACGTCGCCGGGGCCGCGGCCGTCGAGTCCCTGGGGATCGCCGGGACGGCGTGGATCGTGGACGAGAGCACCGGCACGACGCACGTCCTCGCCGATTCCGGTGTCACGGACGCGGATCTGGCCAGGCTGCGCGGCCTCGGCGGCGCGGTCGGCGTCGAACGGACCGGCGGCCGGCTCCGTCCCCTCCTCGCGGGCGGCGACGGCGTCTACTCCTCCGCTCGCCGGTGCACCGCGGGGGTCAATGTGCAGGCCGGCTCCGCGTACTACTTCGTCACCGCGGGCCACTGCACCGACGGCCTGCCCACGTGGTACACCACATCGGCCCTGACCACGGTGATCGGGCCCACCACGGCCAGCAGCTTCCCCGGTGACGACTTCGGTGTGGTCCGCTACGCCGACACCTCCGTGCCGCACCCCGGCACCATCGGCACGGTCGACGTCACCGGCACCGCGACCGCCTACGTCGGCCAGAGCGTCTGCCGGCGGGGCGCGGTGACCGGCGTCAGCTGCGGCCGGGTCACCGGGCTGAACGCCACCATCAACTACGGGAACGGCGAGATCGTCTACGGGCTGATCCAGACCGACATCTGCTCCGAACCCGGTGACAGCGGCGCGCCCCTCTACGCGGGCGACAAGGTCATCGGCATCCTCTCCGGCGGCTCCGGCAGCTGCGCCGCCGGTGGCGTCAGTTACTACCAGCCCATCCAGGAAGCGCTCGACGCCCATGGCCTGAGCGTGTACTGACCGGAGCGGTGGCCGGCCCCCCGGACCAGTCCCCGCCGGTGTGCCTGTGCGCCCGCCGTCGTACCTGTGCCGTCCGCCCCGGGCAGGTGGCGCCCCGGTCGTCCTCAGTCGGTGTAGACCTCCGCCCGGTCCACGCTCACGAAGGACGCGCCGGACGACGCGTTGTGTTCCCCGGTCACCCGGATGCGCAGGGTGTGCCGGCCGGCGGGCAGACGCGGGCTGAGGTACTGGAGTGTCTCGCCCGTCCGGGGCGACCCGTAGAAGTCGACGCGCTGTTCGGTGCCCCCGTCGACGCTGATCGCCGCGATGCCGTTGCCGGTGTCCCGCACGGACAGCAGCGCGATCCGGGTGCCAGTGAAGGTGAAGGTCGCGGTGTTGCCCGCCCGGTCGCTCCAGTGGTCGTCGCTCCAGAAGCACTGCGCGGCACAGCCCGTACCCGAGTTCCAGACACCTTGGTAGGCGATCTGGCCGGCGCCGCTGGAGCGGCCGTCGTCGTTGATCCAGTAATTGCCGTTGCCCGGGTCTCCGGACGGCAGGTCCTGCGTCGCGCCCAGGGCGACCGGGCTGCCGAGGTCCGGGCTGCCGTCCGCGTGCCAGCCGATCCGCTGGGCACGGGTCGTGCGGTTGCTGTAGGTGTAGCTGCCGGTGGTCTTGGCGTGGTACACGATCCAGTCCTGCGTGCCGTCGGGCGACCGGAAGAAGGCGTGATGGCCGGGGCCGTAGACCCCCTTGGCGTCGTCGCGGGAGAAGACCGGGCCGGGGTGCTGCTGCCAGTTGCCGGGCGTCAGGGGGTCGGCGCCGGCCGGCAGGGACAGCATCCACAGCTGGTAGTCGGGCTTGCCGGTGTCGCACGCCGAGTACGTCAGCCACGTACGGCCGTTGCGGTTGAGGAACTCGGGACCCTCGCGGACCTCCGGGCAGCCGCCGTCGGCGTTCAGGGCCACCGCGTCTCCGGAGACCGTGTAGGGGTTGGACATCGGGGCGATGTTCAGCCCGTTGTGCTGGTAGGGGTTGATCCCCGCATACGCCAGGTAGAGCTTCCCGTTGTGCTGGAAGACGCCGGGGTCGATGGCATAGTCGTTCGCGTGGTTGGGCGGCGTCAGCTTCGCCTTGAAGTGGTAGGGGCCGGCCGGATCGGCGCCCGCCGACTCCAGGACGTACAGCCGGTGGTGGTCGTCCACACCGTCGTCGGCCGTGTAGTACAGGTACCAGCGGTCCCCGAAACGGTAGAACTCGGGCGCCCAGATGTGCTGGTTGCGCGAGGGGTCGGTGTCGGTCCACACGGTCACCGGGTCCGCGTCGAGCAGGGTGCCGAGCGACGGCGAACTCCACATCTTGATGCTGCCGCCCTGCGTGGTGGTGAGGTGGTAGGCCCCGTTCGCGTACGCCATGAAGGGGTCGGGTCCCGTGTTCAGCGGATTCCGGAACGTGCCGGTGGCCTTGGCGGCCGGCTCCGGCGCGTGGGCCTGCGGCACCGGCTCGTGCGCCTGGGCCGGTGCGACACCGACCAAGCCGATCAGCAGGGCGAACAGGACGGTCAGCAAGGTACTTCTGGACTGACGTTGCATCAGCGGCTCCCCACCTCTGCGCAAGTGCCCGGAGTATCGGCCGTTTCAGCTGGCGTGCATCTATGGCATCACCGCAATTACATCGATGTAAACGGACCCGACCGATGTATCCGCGACCGCGCGGCTCGGGAACGCTCCGTCGCCGGACACGGTGGACCGCCACGCGGCGACCGGAAGCCGGGCGACGGAACGGCACCGGCGAGCGGCACCGGCGCCTATTCCGGATCGGCGTCCTCGTCGAAGTCGCCCAGGTGCACGGGCCTCCGGCCGAGACCCGCCGTGGTGAGCACGTCGGGCAGCAAAGACGCCATCCTCTTGGGCCGGACGCTCTCCGCGGTGCCGGACAACTCCGCCGTCGACCACCAGTGGTGTCCGTAAGGGGCCTCCTCCGTCCGGATGTTCATCCCGTGCACCTCGCCCGGGGTGACCCGGGCGAGACGGTACTCCTCGTACTGGTCGAAGACCTGACCGTCGACGGTGAAGATCGCCTGCCGGGTCCAGACGACGGGACCCAACCGCCCGACGTCGAGAGAGAGTGCCGTCTCCTCCCGGACCTCACGCACGGCGGCCTGGGGGTAGTCCTCGCCCGCCTCGACGCCACCGCCCACGGTGAACCACCACCTCGCCCCCGGCCTGCGCGGATCGCGGCCGCACAGCAGAAGCAGGCGATCGTCGTCGTCAACCAGCAGAACCCGGGAAGTGCGCCGCTCCGTCAGAGTCATGAGCTGGGATGCTATCCGCGGATTTCCCGTCCGCCCCCGTGGCGGCCCGCGGACCGCCCCCGCTCCCGCAGCCCCGCTCCTGCTCCCCTTCCTGCCCCTGCTCCCTGTCCTGTCCCAGCGTCTGTTCCCGTTCCCGTTCGGCGAGGTCGACGCTGTGTTCCAGTGCTTCGCGCAGCGTCTGCCCGGTGAGCGCGACATGGCGCCGGGCCACGGTGGCCGCCCGGTCGGGGTCGCCCTCGACGATCGCGTCCACCAGTTCCCGGTGATCGCGCAGCGCGCGCCGCGTCTGACTGCACCGGTAGGGCTCTGTCGGGAATCCGGCGTCGATGTCATGGAGCAGTTGGCGGCTGTAGACGGCCAGTGGCTCGTTCTTCGCCGCCCTGGTGATCGCGTGGTGCAGCGCGGCGTCGGCGCGCCGGACCTGCGTCGGCTCGGCCGCGGCGGCGTACGCCTCCAGCGCGGCCGTGATGGCCTCGATGTCCGTCGGGTCGCGGCGTTCGGCGGCGGTCCGTGCGATCAGCGACTCGATCAGCCCGCGGGTGTCGAACAACACCGCCGTCCGTTCCCAGCGCGGCAGCAGCGGACGGCCGGTCGCCGACGCGGACTCCGCCGGCCGGGCGGCCCGGACGTAGTGGCCGCCCAGGCGGCCACGGACCACCTCCAGGCAGCCGGTCTCCCGCAGGCGCGCGATGGCGGCGCGCACCGTGGGGCGGCTGACCTTGAGCGTCAGAGCCAGTTCGCGCTCGGTGGGCAGCCGTTCGCCCACACTGAACTCGCCCAGGGCTATCGCGGTGAGCAGCCGGTCGGCGACCTCGTCGACGGCGCTGGCCACCCGCACCGGGCCCAGGCCGCCCGACGCGCCGCCCCGGCCCGTGGGCCGCTCCTCGTGATGCATGTGCCCCCTACCGTCACAGGCGTTCACCCCGAGCCTGCCAGAGCGGAGACAATCACACAGATTTTAAGGTCTTGTCTTGTTACCTTTACCCGGTCGAGATCGCTGCCGCCGGATCGCCTCCAGGAGGTGGCCCGTGGTGACCAGTGCCGCGGGGGTGGCCACCGGGAAGCCGCCGATCGGCTGACTGGGGCGGCAACGGCCCCGTCTCGACCTGTCCCCGCTCCCCGGACCCGGCATCGCCGGACTCGCCGGCGATGCCGGAGGCAATCCCGTGAACGCCGAGAAAGGATCCCGATGACACTGAAGCTCCGCTTCGGCGGCCGGCCGGTCGCCGTGGCGACCGCGACCGCGGCCCTGGCCACCGTGTTCGCGCTGCCGGCCGCCGCCGCCCCGGCCGGGACCGGCACACCGCCCACCGCGTACGTCGACGTGTCCGTCGCGACCGTGTGGACCAGCCCCGGCAGCCCGCGCCCGGTGGACGCGCCCGCGCTGACCGATCCCGTGGACGTGCCGAAGTGGCTGGCCGGCCTGACACTGGCCGACAAGAAGGGGCTGAGCGGCGACAACCTCACCCAGACCCAGGTGCTCTACGGACATCCCGTGTACGTACTGGCCGAACGGGGCGCGTGGGCCGAGATCGCGGTGCCCGGCCAGTCCTCCCCGAAGAACCCGCTCGGCTACCCGGGTTGGGTGCCCAAGACGCAGCTGACCAGCAACCCGGACTTCGCCGCCACGGCCGCGAAACGGCCGTTCGCGCTGGTCCACGACACCACGACGGCCTGGCTGTACGACGACCGCGCACTGCACTCGAAGTCGTTGCGGCTCAGCAACAACACCCGCCTGCCCGAACTCGACCGTGCCGGTGACGCGGTGCTGGTGGACACGCCGGCCCACGGTGCGAAGTGGGTCTCCGCGAAGGACGTCGACATCTACGACGGCGAGAAGGACGTCCCGTACCCGACGGGCGCCGGCCTGGTGAACTACGCCAAGAAGTTCCTCGACGTGCCCTACCTGTGGGGTGGCCGGTCCGGCTTCGGCGTGGACTGCTCCGGCTTCACCTCCACGGTGTACGAGGCGAACGGCGTCGACATCCCGCGGGACGCCGACGCCCAGGCCCTCCACGGGGGCGGGCGGAAGGTCGGCAAAGCCGACCTGCGGCCGGGCGATCTGCTGTTCTACGCCCATGACAACGGCACCGGATCGATCTACCACGTGGCGATGTACATCGGGAACCAGCAGATGATCGAGGCGTACGACTCGGCCACCCCGGTCCGGATCACCACGGTCCGGTTCGGCTCCGACTACTGGGGTGCCGAACGGTTCCTCACGGCTCACTGATCCGTGGCCCGTCGCTCCCCCGCGTGCTCACGGCGGCAACGCCGTGGGCACACGCCTGACGCCCGCCCCCTCCGGTCGCCGGTCCGGTCCAAGCGCCGGGCACTCAGGGCGTGTCGGTGAGCTTGGCCAGGAGGTGCTGGAGCTGCGTGCGCTCCTTGGGGGTGAGGCGGTCCAGGAGGGCGGCGTCCACTTCGGCGGCCACCGGGAAGGTCTGGCGGATCTCCTGGTCGCCCTCCTCGGTGAGGTGGACCAGGCGGCGGCGCCGGTCCGCGAGGTCGACGGTGCGGATGATCAGGCCGCGCTGCTCCAGGCGGAGCAGGACGGCGGCGAGGGTGGCCTTGTCGATGCCGGCCGAGACGGCCACGGCGGACTGCTCGATGCCGGGCTGCTCGCCGACCGCCCGCAACACCGCGTACTGGGGTTTGGTCAGGTGCGGCAGCCGGCCCTGCCAGTGGGCGCCGTGCTCCTGGAGCACCCGCCTCATCAGGTGGAACGTCTTGCTGTGCATCTCGGGGACGCGCGTTGCGCCAGGACCCTGACCGGGGGCAACGGACGACTCCTGCTCCATCTCCATGCCCGCATGTTAGTGTGCTTACGAATCGTTCGTACACTAACGTTATGCGTACGAACGTCGGAGGGAGCGGCGAGGTCACCATGCGCTTGATCGTCGGCATGACCGGAGCGACGGGCGCGCCCCTCGGGGTGCGCCTGCTGGAGACGCTGCGCAGCCTCGACACGGTGGAGACCCACCTGGTCCTGAGCAAGTGGGCCCGCGCCACGATCGAGCTGGAAACCCCGTACACGGTCCGCGACGTGACCGGACTCGCCGATGTGGCCTACGGGGCGGCGGACCAGGCCGCGGCGATCTCGTCGGGCTCCTTCCGCACCGACGGGATGATCGTCGTCCCGTGCAGCATGAAGACCCTCGCCGGGATCCGGGCCGGTTACGCCGAGGGACTGGTGGGGCGGGCCGCGGACGTGGTGCTCAAGGAAGGCAGGAAGCTCGTCCTGGTGCCGCGGGAGACCCCGCTCAGCACGGTCCACCTGGAGAACATGCTGGCCCTGTCCCGCATGGGCGTGGTCATGGTGCCCCCGATGCCCGCCTTCTACAACCATCCCACCGGTCTCGACGACGTCGTCGACCACATCGTCGCCCGCGTTCTGGACCAGTTCGACCTGCCCTCCCCGAGGGCCCGCCGCTGGAGCGGGATCGCTCACGCCCGCGGCACCGAGGTGGTCCAGCGCACCGAACGCCCGTGCGCCGGCCGCGGACCCGCCTGAGAGGACGAAAGACCATGCCCCACGACGACCTGCGCTCCTTCCTGGCGGAGCTGGAACGCCACGGCCAACTGCTGAACATCACCGAGGAGGTGGCCGCCGAGCCGGACCTCGGCGCCGCCGCCAACGCCGCGTCACGCATGGGCGACACGGCCCCCGCCCTGTACTTCGACAACGTCACCGGCTTCACCGACGCCAGGATCGCCCTGAACGTGCACGGCTCCTGGGCCAACCACGCCCTCGCCCTGGGCCTGCCGCCCACCACCGGCCCGAAGGAGCAGGTGGAGGAGTTCAGCCGCCGCTGGCAGGAGTTCCCGGTCGAACCGGAGCGCCGCGCGAACCCGCTGTGGGCCGAGGTGAGCACCGAGGGCGACGCGGTGGACCTGTTCAGGGCACTGCCCCTGTTCCGCCTCAACGACGGTGACGGCGGCTTCTACCTGGACAAGGCCGCCGTCGTCACCCGCGACCCGGTCGACCCCGACGACTTCGGCAAGCAGAACGTCGGCATCTACCGCATGCAGATCAAGGGCCGCGACCGGCTCGGCCTCCAGCCGGTCCCCATGCACGACGCCGCCATCCACCTGCGCAAGGCCGAGGAACGCGGTGAGGACCTGCCGATCGCCATCGCGCTCGGCAACGAACCCGTCATCTCCGTCGTGGCCTCCACCCCGCTCGGCTACGACCAGTCCGAGTACCACCTGGCCGGCGCGCTGCGCGGCGCCCCGGCCCCCATCGCGCGCGCCCCGCTCACCGGCCTGGACGTCCCCTGGGGCAGCGAAATGGTCCTCGAAGGCGTCGTTCTGGCGCGCGCCCGCGAGATAGAGGGCCCGTTCGGCGAGTTCACCGGGCACTACTCCGGTGGCCGCAGCATGCCCGTGATCCGTATCGACAGGATCTCCCACCGCCGCAGCCCGATCTTCGAGACGCTCTACCTCGGCATGCCCTGGACCGAGGTCGACTTCCTGACCGCCGCGAACACCTGTGTGCCGCTCTACCAGCAGCTCAAGGCGGAGTTCCCCGAGGTCCAGGCCGTCAACGCCACTCACACCCACGGCATGCTCGTCGTCATCTCCACCGAGAAGCGTTACGGCGGCTTCGCCAAGGCGCTCGGCACCAGGGCCATGTCCACCCCGCACGGCCTGGGCTACTGCAAGATCGTCATCGTGGTCGACGAGGACGTCGACCCGTTCGATCTCCCCCAGGTGATGTGGGCGCTGTCCACCAAGGTCAACCCCGCGGGCGACCTGGTCGTCCTGCCCAACTTCCCGATCATGGGTCTCGACCCCGGCGCCCAGCCGCCCGGCATCACCCACCGGGTCCTCATCGACGCGACCACCCCGGTGGCGCCCGACCTCCGCGGCCACTACTCCCAACCGGTCTCCGACCTGCCCGAAACCCCCCACTGGGCGGCGAAGCTGCACGCGCTGCGCGCCACCCGCTGACCCGCCCGCTCCGCCCCGCCCGGAGGCCCCGCCGTGACCACGACCTGCCCGCGCTGCGCCGCGACCCGCACCGAACGACTCGCCACCTCACCCGTCCCCGGAGTGTGGGACGTCCACCAGTGCCAGGACTGCCTTTACACCTGGCGCACCACGGAACCGGCCCGCCGCACCAGCAGGCGGGCGTACCCGGAGGAGTTCCGCATGACCCGGGCCGACATCGAGGGCGCCACCGAAGTGCCCGCCGTCCCACCGCTGCGGCACGACGCCGATCCCCGCCCCTCGTCGTGACCGCCCGTCCGGCCGGCGGCCGCGGCGGCCCCTGAACGCGCCTCCGGGTCAGGGCCGTGGAGCTTCCCGGGATCTTTCCGCAGGCCACGCCTGCGCACCGGGCATGACCCAGCGGCGCGTCGGCGGCCGGAACCTGCACCGGGCCGCGCGGGCCGAGCGCGTCGATGAAAGAGACCTGCACCGCGACGTCACGCTGGTGCGGCGCGCCAGTGCGACGCGCCGCTGCTCACGAGGATGCCGAGCGACCACCTGGACCTCAGCCCTCGGGATGGCTCAGTTCCACGTCGACGTCCCCGGCGTCGCCCGTACCGATGGTGACGGCGGCGGCCACCGGCGGGTAGCCGCTCGCGATGACCGCGTACTCGCCCGCGTCCAGGTCGGTGAAGGCATAGGCGCCGTCGGCCCCCGTGACGGCGGCGCCGACCACGTTGCCCGCCGCGTCGAGGAGGGTCACCCGGGCGTCCGCCAGCGGCCGCTGACCGGCGCCCGTCCGGATCGTCCCCCCGACGCGCGCCCCGGTCCGCAAGGCGATCTCCAGCCGGGCGGTGCCCGTCTCGCCGACCCGGACGAGCTGGGCGGCGGGACGATGGCCGGCGGCGTTGACGGCGACGGTGAAGTCGCCGGCGGTGAGATCCGCCAAGGAGAAGTCACCGGCCCTCCCGGTCCTTCCGGTGGCGACGACCTCGCCCCGGACGTCGGTCACCACGACCATCGCGCCCTCGACGGGCCGGGCGTCGGGCCCTCCCGTGACCGCTCCCGCGAGGCCACCGCCACCGGTCAACAGCACGTCGTACGCCAGCGGTTCCGCACCGACCACGATGGTGGTCGCCCGGGGCCGGTGTCCGTCGGCGGCGGCGATCAGGACGTACGAACCGGAGCCCGGCGACGCCAGGATGTAGCTGCCGTCGGGTCCTGCGGCGGCCCGGCCCAGTTGCTGCCCACCGAGGGAGATCAGAGTGAGCGTGGCATTCGCCACCCCCATGCCGTCGGCGGTGTGCACCCGGCCGCGGATGACGTCGTCGCCGGTGAGGACGTCCGTGCCACCCGCCGCCGCGAACGCGGCCACCGGCTGCCGCGCGGGGGCTTCGGCGGCCCGGTCGGCCGGTTCGGGCACGGCCGCCGGCGCCGCGCCGGCGGCGTCCGCGGCGGCCTGTGCCTCTATGCCGGAGACCTGGCGCAGCGGAGTCTCCTTGATGAACAGGATGATCAGGAAACCGAGGGCCACCACCAGCGCGGCGAGCAGGAAGACCGTGTGCATCGAACTCGCGAAGCCCTCCTTGAAGGGCTGGGCCAGGCGCGGGTCCAGGGACTGGATGAAGGAGGAGTCGGAGAGCACGTCGGAGCCGGGCGAGCCGCCCGGGTGGTCGAGCATGTCCAGTACGGGCTTGTTCGCCGGGTCGGAGAGCACCGCCGGGTCGTTCAGTGCCGCCTGGAGCTGGGGTGTGGACGCGGCGGACCTGAACGCCGAGGAGATGTTCCCGGTGACGGTGGAGAACAGCACCGAGAGGAAGACCGCCGTACCGGCCGTGCCGCCCATCTGGCGGAAGAAGGTGGACGAGGAGGTCGCCACGCCCATGTCCCGTGGCGGTACCGCGTTCTGCACCGCGAGGACGAGCGGTTGCAGCGAACTGCCCAGGCCCAGGCCGAAGACCCCCATGCACAGCATGGTCTGCCACAGGGGCGTGTCCCACTGCACCCGGTAGTAGAAGAGCAGCATGGCGGCGACCATGAGGGCGCTGCCGATGATCGGGAGAACCTTGTAGCGGCCGGTCCGGGACGTCACCTGGCCGCAGATCACCGAGGCGACGATCATGCCGCCCACGAGCGGCAGCATCTCCAGGCCCGACTTCGTGGCGCTGGCGCCCTTCACGATCTGCAGGTACTGCGGGATCAGCAGCATCCCGCCGAACATGCCCATGCCGATGACCACGCCCGCCATGCTGGTCAGGCTGAAGATCCCGTTTCGGAACAGCCGCATGGGGATCAGTGCTTCGTCGCCCATCCTCAGTTCGACGAGGATCCAGGCGATGATGCCGACCGCGCCGACCGCGTAGCAGACGAGGGAGTTCCGCGACGTCCAGCCCCAGCCCTGGCCCTGTTCGGCGACGAGCAGCAGCGGCACCACGCCGATCGCGATGGTGAGGGCTCCCCACCAGTCGATGCGGTGGTTGCGGCGGGTGTGCGGGATGTTCAGCACCCGGGCGACGACGAACAGCGCGACGATGCCGATGGGGACGTTGACCAGGAAGACCCAGCGCCATCCGGTGATGCCCAGGATGCTGCCCCGGCCGGCGAGGAAGCCGCCGATGAGCGGGCCGAGCACGCTGGAGGCGCCGAAGGTCGCGAGCATGTAGCCCTGGTAGCGGGCCCGCTCACGCGGCGGCACGACATCGCCGATGATGGCCAGCGCCAGCGACATAAGGCCGCCCGCGCCCAGCCCCTGGAAGGCCCGGAACCAGGCCAGTTCCGCCATCGAGGTGGTGAAGGAGCAGGCCGCCGAGCCGATGACGAAGAGGGTGATCGCGGCGAGGTAGTAGGGCTTGCGGCCGTGCAGGTCGGACAGTTTGCCGTAGAGCGGCGTCGCGATCGTCGAGGTGATCAGGTAGGCGGTGGTCGCCCAGGCCTGCTGGCTCAGGCCGTGCAGGTCGTCCGCGATGGTCCGGATCGACGTGCTGACGATGGTCTGGTCGAGCGCGGCCAGGAACATGCCCAGCATCAGGCCGCTCAATATGGTCAGGATCTGCCGGTGGCTGAGTCCGCCGGGTGAGGTTCTGGGCGCGGTCCCCACTCGGGGCGGCGACGCGGCATGGCTCATCGTGCTGTTTCTCCCTGGTCCGCCGGCATCCCTGACCGCCTCCGGGGCCGTGCCGCGCGTTGTGTCGTTCCAGAAGTTCGTCGTCGAGGCGCGCCGGCAGCAGGTCGAGTGGAAAAAACTCCGGTCCTGGGACGGGATTCGGGCGGGGTACGCCTCGTTCGCCTCGTTGCCGGCGTCCCGCGGACGCCGGTGGTTGCCGTACGCGGCCCGTCCGCCCTCGCTGACGTACGGGAGCGGGGCCGTTGCGGCCGACGCCACTGCGGCGCCGGCGACGGTCAGGGGGTGGTCGGGTCCCTCGCCGGGTGTACCGGATCCCGGGCCGTGGTCCGTTGGTTCATCCCGGCTGCCCCTCCTGCGCATTTGTATGCCTCAAGCAATTATACGAGCAAACTTTGCAAACAAGCCGTCAAGAACCGTCAAACCGGAGCGGTCACGGGCCCTCCAGCCAGGAGCGGGTAGGACCGCTCACCCGCAAAAGGACAGGGACTTTACAGAACGAAACTGTCGATATCCGGCCTACCTGTTAACGTCGCGGGCGACGGGGTGCGCTCGTGCCGGGGGTGGCTTTCATGGATGTGGTGGGTGTCGACGCCTGTGGGCGGCAGGGGTGGGTCGGGATCCGGCTGACCGACGGCGTGTACGCCGGGAGCATGGTCGCCGCCCGCCTCGCCGACCTGCTTCTGCACTGCCCCGAAGCGGCCGCCGTCGGCGTCGACATCCCGCTCGGCCTGCCGGAGTCCGGCTGGCGCGCGGCCGACCGCGCCGCGAAGGCGTTCCTCGGCGCCCGGCACAGCAGCGTCTTCATGGCCCCGCCCCGGCCGGTCTGGGACGTGCCGGACCACCCGGCGGCGAACTCCCTCTGCCGCGACCTCACCGGAAAGGGACTGAGCCGCCAGGCGTTCGCCCTGCGCGCCAAGGTCCTGGACGCGCGCGAGTGCTGGACCCTCGACCCGGAGCGGCTCCACGAGGTCCACCCCGAGGTCGCCTTCCGCGCGATGGCCGGCACACCGCTCGCCCACGGCAAACGGAGCTGGGGCGGCCAGGTGCTGCGCCGCGCGCTCCTCGCCCGGCAGGGCATCTCACTGCCCGACGCGCTCGGCGCGGCGGACACCGTACCGGCGGACGACGTCCTCGACGCCGCCGCGGCGGCGTGGTCCGCCCACCGCGTCGCCACCGCCCGTTCCATCAGCCTTCCCGACCCGCCGGAGCGCGACGCGGCGGGCCGCCCGATCACCATCACGTATTGAACCGAGCACGACTAGCTGGTGCCCCGGCTGAACAGCCGGGCGCGCCGGGCCAGTCGGCCGGGCGCCGCCCCGGCGGGCGCGCGAGTGTCGCGGCGGCGGGCGCCGTCAGCCGTCGCCGACCTGCCGTGCCACCTGCTCCAGCCGGTGCCGGTAGCTCTCCCACCAGGCCCGCCCACCGGACGGTGTGCTGTCCTTGCCCTCCAGTTCCCCGACCGACCCGTCGATCAGCTCGCGCACGATGTCCGCGTGGCCGGCGTGCCGGTGGGTCTCGGCGATCACCCGTACGACGACGTGGTGCAGCGTCACTTCGCGCCGCTCCTCGGGCCACCACGGAACGCGGCCCGTCGCGTCCAGTGCCAGCGCCTCGATCGTGCGGTCGGAGTGTTGCCAGGCCCGCCGGTACAGCTCCACGATCTGTTCCCGCGACTCTTCAGCGGTGGCCCACATGTCGGCGTTGGTCTCGGCGTCCTCCGTGTACCACCAGGGCGGCGGCTCCCCGTCGAAGTACGGCCGCCCGAACGCGTCGCCCAAGTAGCCCAGTTCCACCCCGGCGACATGTTTGACCAGCCCCAGCAGATTGGTGCCGGTGGGTGTGAGCGGGCGGCGGACGTCGTATTCGGACAGTCCGTCCAGCTTCCACAGCAGGGCCTCGCGGGCGTCCTGCAGATAGCGGTGAAGGTCCGTTTTCGGGTCCGGTTCAACCATGGCGGGCAGTCTCCCACCCGGCACTGACACCGGACCTCGGCCGGACGCCGCGCGGGAGCGTCATCCGCCGGGCGGGCGGAGCGAGAACAAGGCCACCCGCTCGACTCGAAAAAATCCTACTTTGGCACTATTTGCGCCATGCGAGTCACGGTCCGGCGGAGTCCCTCGTCCGGTCACCACCGTTCAGGTAGCCGTGGGATCTCCCCGTCCCGTGACCGAGGAGTCCTCATGCTGTGCCGTCGTGTTCTGGGCAGGCGTGCCGTGGCACCACTCGTCGCCGCGGCCACCGCGGTCCTTCCCCTCCTCCCGCACGCCGCCACGGCCGCCGCCGACCGTCCGCACTTCTACGAACCGCCCGCGCGCCTGCCCGCACACAACGGTGACCTGATCCGCTCCGAGCCGACCGCCTTCCACCTGGACCCCCTCAAGGCGGTCGAGGTCGAGGCGAACGTCAACCGGATCATGTACCGCACGACCGACCGCACCGGGCGGCCCATCGCGGTCACCGGCACCGTGCTCGTCCCCCGGGCCCCCCGGCACAACCCGCTTCCCGTGGTCGCCTTCGCCCCGGGAACCCAGGGGCTGGCGGACAAGTGCGCCCCCTCCCGCCAACTGGCCGAGGGCACCGAGTACGAGGGGCTGTTCATCAAGAAGCTCCTCGACCAGGACTACGCCGTCGTGGTGACGGACTATCAGGGGCTGGGCACACCCGGCGTCCACACCTACCTGGACCGCGAGGCGCAGGGCCGCGCGGTCCTGGACTCCGTCCGGGCGGCCCGGCGTCTGACCACGGCGCACCTCCCCGGGTCCGGACCGGTGGCTCTCTACGGCTACTCCCAGGGCGGCGCGGCGGCGGCCGCCGCGGCCGAACTCGCCCACACCTACGCGCCGGAGCTGAAGGTCAGGGGTGCCGTCGTCGGCGCTCCCCCCGCGGACCTGGACGCGGTGGCCGACAGCCTCGACGGCTCCGCCCACTCCGCGCTCCTCCCCTACGCCCTCGCCGGGCTCGGCGCCGCGTACGGTGTCGACATCGACCCGTACCTGAACTCCCGGGGCCGGCAGGTAACCCATGACCTGCGGGACAACCGGTGCACGGCCCAGGCCGTCGGCGCCTACCCGTTCCTGCGATCCCGCACCCTGACGGTGGACGGACGGCCGCTGACGGATCGTCTCCGGCACGCGCCGTGGGACAGGATCGTGGCGCAGCAGCGGCTCGGCGAGCGCGGGCCCGCCATGCCCGTCCTGCTCTCGCACAGTGTCCTGGACGACGTCGTCCCCCACCGGGTCGGCGAGCGGCTGGCCGCCGACTGGTGCCGGCTGGGTGTGACGGTGGAGTTCACCAGCAACCACATCCCCACCCATGTCGCCGCCAGTACGGGCACGAGTGCCGCGGGCGTCCCGTGGCTCGCGGACCGGTTCGCCGGAAAGGCCGCGTCGAGCACCTGCTGAGCCGGGAAGGAAGGCGGGGCGGGCCGTGCCTTCCCGGCATCGGCCCGCTCCGCTTCCGCCGACGGGAGCCCTCGCCGTCCCGGACCGCCTCAGCCGTTCACGTGGTCCCGCCACGAGTGCCGCGGCTCGTACCCGAGGACCTCACGGGCCCGCGCCACACTGAGCAGCGTCTCGTACGTGCCGGTCTCCCGGGCCAGTTCCACCCCGGGGAAGACCTCGGCGAGGAGGTCCGCGGAGGGGCGGTCCATGATCGTGTCGGCGGCGGCGATGACGTAGCTGGACGCACCCGTGACGGGCGCGGTCAAGCCGAGTCGGCACGCCTGCGCCGCGTCGCGCGCGTCCACGTAACCCCACAGGTTCCACTTGCGCGCGTGCGGGTCGGACCAGTATCCGGGCACCAGCGCGTAGTCCTCGACGAGATGGACGTTGGACAGGCGCAGGGCCACGAAGGGAATGCCCGACCAGCCGGCGATCTGCTCGGCCGCGGTCTCGCCCAGGACCTTGGACAGGGCGTAGGTGGAGGTGGGGTGCGGATAGTGGCCCTCGTCCACCGGGGCGTAGCGCGGCGGAACGTCGAAGGGCAGGCCGAGGGTGGTCTCGCTGGACGCCCAGACGACGCGGTCCAGCTTGTTGTGCGCGGCGGCGAGGAAAACGTTGTCATTCATCGCCGTGTTCGTCGTGAGGGTGTGCGGGGCGGGGTAGAGGCCGGGGGCCGGGATGTTGGCCAGGTGGACGACGCTTCGCACCTTGCTCAGGGCGTCCACGGCCTGGCCGTAGTCCGTGAGGTCGGCACGCATCAGCGACACGCCCAGTCCGCTCGCCCACGCCCGTTCGGCCGGTCCCACCGCGACGTCCACGGCAAGCACCTTGTACCCCTGCTCGACCAGCTCCGCGACCACGACCCGGCCGGTCTTGCCGGTGGCCCCCGTGACGGCGACTGTACTCATGCGCTGTGCTCCAGATTCGAACGTTCGCTCCTGATGGCGGTCCCATCCTTGCTCCGGCCGCCGCGGGACGCCAGGGCGGTCCCCTGGTCGGACACCCCGGCAGCCGGGGGAACGGCGTCCGCCCGCCGACGACTTCGGCCCGCCCGCCGTCCGCGGACGGCGGGCGGGAGCGTCCGCGCTCCGCGCCGCGACACACTCTCCGGGCGCCGGTGTCACCGGTCCACGACGGCCTGGGAGCTGCCCGGCACGGCCGCCCCGTCCGGGGCGGATCCGGCACCGCGCCGGATCCGACGGCGTGCCGTGCCGTCCCGGCCCCCACCGTCCGCCGTGGGTGCGACGTGTACGGGGTGTGCCACCACCGAGTGGTGGAGATAGCCCAGTTCGTTCGGCGGACTGGACTCCGGTTGTGTGGTGCCCCGGTCGTCGGTGGCCCGTACGCGGACGGTGTGCGCGCCGGGCGCCGGAGTCCAGCCGAACTCCCAGCGCACCCACACGCCCGGCGTCGCCGGTGTGGTGATCAGCGCCTCCTGCCAGGGCCCCTCGTCGATCCGGTACTGGACGCCGACGACCCGGTTCTCCCCCGCGAACGCCCGTCCCCGGATCGTCTGCGGGCACGGTCGCAGCCGTGCCGGCCAGGGCAGTTCGACCAGGCTCGTCACGGTGAGCCCGGTGATCGCCGGGCCGAGCGCGGGCCCGGCCGCCGGGAAGTCCGGTCCGATCAGTACGTAGTCCTCGGTGTTCCAGGGCACGTACAGGGTCTGGTCCGAGACCTCGATGCGGCCCAGCCACTTGATGCTGGCCGCGCCCAGCCAGCCGGACACCACGAGGCGGGCCGGGAATCCGTGGTCGGGCGGGAGCACCTCCCCGTTCATGGCCAGCGCGACCAGGGTGTCGTCGGCCCATGCCTTGGCGAGCGGCATCGGACGGCGGGCCCGGATCTCGTCGAGCCCTTCCGGCATGACCTCGCGCGCGCCGGGTGTGATCCCGGCCGGTTCGAGCAGGTCGCGCAGCCGGACGCCGGTCCACTCGGCGGTGCTGATCGCACCGCGTCCCCACGGGGTGCCGGCGAACCGGTGCCCGGTCTCCTCGCCGAACAGCACCCGGCGGTTGCCGGCGCACTCGATGGTGCGCACCACGGACACCAGCGGAAACCGGTTCCACAGGTCGTCGTAGGTGTAGGCGACCGGTTCACGGGCCCCGCTGCCCTCGATCCGCAGGGTCCACGTCACCGGGTCCAGGCGTGGGGTGGGCGCGTGGCTGCGGAGGAAGAAGCGGTCGTTCGGGGTGAGGAAGCCCGGCATGCGGTCCGGCCGGGTCCCGTAGTCCAGGCCCGTGCCGGTGTCCTCCATCAGCTCCGCGGGGGTGGGTTTGACCACCTTGCGGATCGTCTCGGGATCAGGTGTCCGCTGGGTGTTCGTCGAGCCAGACATGTGTCCACCCTGCGCGTGGTCCCGGGCGTCCGGTAGGGGACTGATCCCGATGGGTGCATAACCCGGACCTATGGGTCCGGACTGCTGCGGGGGTGCGCCGCGCGGTTGCCCCGCGGTGGCGGGCGAGCACCGCAACCACGCGATCCTCGGCGCCTCCGAGCACTGTGTGGCCGTCCATCCCTCGGACATGGGCGTGGCGCTGCTGGCCTTCGACGCCGTCGTCACGTACCGGACAACCAACGGGCCGGGCGAGTTGCCGCTCGCCGACTTCTACCTCCCGGTGGGTGACACCCCGCACCAGGAGACCGCGCTGCCGCCGGGGGCGCTCATCACGGGGGTCACGCTGCCGCCGGTACCGGCGGCCGCCGGCTCCCGCTACCGCAAGGTGCGCGAGCGCGCCTCCTACGCCTTCGCCATCGGCTCGGTCGCCGCCGCGCTCGACGTCCGCGACGGCGTCGTACGCGAGGCGCGGCTCGCCTTCGGGGCGGTCGCGTCCCGGCCGTGGCGGGCCCGCGCGGCCGAACGCGTACTGACCGGTGCCCCGGCGGACGCCGAGACCTTCGCCGCGGCCGCGGCGGCGGAGCCGGCAGCCGCACGGCCGCTCGCGCACAACGGATACAAGGTGACGCTGATGCGCAACCTCGCGGTGGCCGTGCTGACCGAACTCGCCGAGGAGGCCACCCGATGACCACGACCACCGCGGCACCGGCCGCCCGGTCCGTCGGCACCGCGCACGTCCGCGTGGAGGGCCGGGACAAGGTCACCGGGGCCGCGCGCTACGCGGGGGAGGTCCCCTTCGCCGAACTCGCCCACGGCCGGCTGGTGTTGTCCACCGTCGCCCGCGGCCGCGTCCGCTCGGTGGAGGCCGGTCCCGTCCGTGACATGCCGGGCGTGCTGGACGTCCTGCACCACGGGCACGCCCTGCCGGTCGACGCCGACTGGGTCCTGCCGGTACTGGGCACGAAGCCGGACCCGATCGTCGCCCTCTTCCAGACCGACCAGGTGCCGTACGCGGGCTGGCCCGTGGCGCTGGTCGTCGCCGAGACCTCCGAGCAGGCCAGAAAGGCCGCCGAGGCGCTCGTGGTGCACTACGACACGGAACCCTTCGACATCGCGTTCTCCGCCGAACGCCCGGACGCCTACCCGGCGGCGGGTTCGGGTGGGCCCGGAGTCACCGAGAAGGGCGACCTGGAGGCCGAACTCGCCGCGTCCGCCGTCGTCCTGGACGCCGAGTACACCACCCCGCAGGAGCACCACCACCCGATGGAGCCCCATGCGGCGACGGCCCGCTGGGACGGCGACCGCCTGGAGGTCTTCGACTCCAACCAGGGCAGCTCCTGGATCGCGGATCACCTCGCCAAGCTGTTCCGGCTCGACCCGGCGGCCGTCCAGGTCAGGGCCGAACACGTCGGCGGCGCCTTCGGCAGCAAGGGGGAGGTCCGCGTCCAGCAGGTGGCCGCCGTGATGGCCGCGACCCTGCTGCGCCGCCCGGTACGGGTGGTCCTGACCCGCCGTCAGATGTTCTCGCTGGTCGGCTACCGCAGCGCCACCGCCCAGCGCGTCCGGCTCGGCGCCGACCGGGACGGCCGGCTGCGCGCACTGGAGCACCGCTCGCTGAACATGACCTCGACCGTGCGGGTCCTCGTCGGGCCGGCCACCTCGGTGTCCCGGGTGATGTACGACGCACCCGCCCACCACACAGCCAACGAGGTCGTACGTCTCGACGTACCGACCCCGTCGTACGTGCGCGCGCCGGGTGAGGCCCCGGGCTCGTTCGCCCTTGAGTCGGCGATCGACGAACTGGCCGTGCGGTGCGGGATCGACCCGATCGAGTTGCGCGTACGCAATGAGCCCGAACGGGGTCCGGTGTCCGGGAACCCGTTCAGCAGCCGCAATGTGATCGCCTGTTTCCGCTACGGCGCCCGCAGGTTCGGCTGGGCCGAGCGGGACCCGCGGCCCGGTGTCCGCCGGGACGGACGCTGGCTGCTCGGGACCGGCACGGCCGCGGCCACCTACCACGTGGGGGCCGCGCCCTCCACGGCCTCCGTGACCGCCGAGGCCGACGGCACCTTCAGCGTACGGATCGCCGCCGCCGACATCGGCACCGGAGCCCGGACCGCGCTCACCCTGATCGCCGCGGACGCCCTGGCGGTGGCCCCGGACCGAGTCCGGGTACACGTCGGGGACAGCGGTTTCGGACCGGCCGTCCTCGCCGGCGGCTCCATGGGCACCCGGTCCTGGGCCTGGGCGATCCGGATGGCGGCGGACGAGCTGCGGGAACGGCTCGTCCCCGGCGTACCCGTCCCGCCTCAGGGCGTCACCGCACGGGCCGACACCACCGCGGCGGTCGTCGGTCTCGCCCAGCAGGCGCCGCGCGAACGGCACACCTTCGGAGCCCAGTTCGCCGAGGTCGCCGTGGATCCCGCGAGCGGCGAGGTACGGGTGCGCCGCATGCTCGGCGTCTTCGCGGCCGGCCGGATCGTCAACCCGCTGACCGCCCGGAGCCAGTTCGTCGGCGGCATGATCTGGGGCATCTCCATGGCCCTGCACGAGGAGGCGACCCTGGACCGGGCCACCGGCGGTCTCGTCGGCGCCGATCTCGCCGGCTACCACATCGCCGCGCACGCCGACGTGCCGCACATCGAGGCGTACTGGGTGGACGGCCCGGACCCCGACGACCCGGTCGGCGTCAAGGGCATCGGCGAGGTCGGGAACGTGGGTGCCGCGGCGGCCGTCGCCAACGCGGTCTGGCACGCCACCGGAGTCCGGCACCGCGACCTGCCGATCCGGCCCGACCGGATCCTGACCGGCGGGGCGCCGGATGCTTGACCTGGCCGGGGATCTCGACCGCTGGGTCGAGGAGGGCCGGGACTTCGCCGTGGCCACGGTCGTGGCCACGAGCGGCAGCGCCCGCGCCCGCCCGGCGCCGCCCTGGCCGTCGCGGACGACGGCACGGCGGTCGGCTCGGTCTCCGGCGGCTGCGTGGAAGGTGCCGTCTACGAACTGTGCCAACAGGTGCTGGCGGACGGACAGACCGTCCTCCAGCGCTTCGGCTACAGCGACGAGGACGCCTTCGCCGTCGGCCTGACCTGCGGCGGGGTCATCGACATCCTGCTCACTCCGGTCCGCACGCGAGGATCCCTGAGAGGGGTGTTCCGGTCCGCGCTGGCCGCCGCCGCCCGCGGTGAGCCGACAGCCGTCGCCAGGGTGGTCCGCGGTCCGGACGAACTCCTCGGCGCCGCTCTCCTCGTGCGCGCCGACGGCTCCCACGAAGGCGGGCTCGGCGGGCACCCGCGGCTGGACCGGACCGCGGCGGCCGAGGCACGCGCCCTGCTGGACATCGGCCGTACGGACACCCTCGGCCTGTCGGAGGACGGGACGCAGTGCCCCGGTGGCCTCACTCTGCTCGTCGAGGTGAGCACTCCCCCGCCCCGCATGATCGTCTTCGGTGCGATCGACTACGCCGCCGCCCTGGTGCGCATCGGCAAGTTCCTCGGCCACCACGTCACCGTCTGCGACGCCCGTCCCGTGTTCACCACACGGGCCCGCTTCCCCGATGCCGACGACGTCGTGGTCGACTGGCCGCACCGCTATCTGCGGCGCACCCCGACCGACGCGCGCACGGTGCTGTGCGTGCTCACCCACGACGCCAAGTTCGACGTACCGCTGCTGGTGGAGGCGCTGCGCAGGCCGGTGGCGTACGTCGGCGCCCTGGGCTCGCACCGCACCCACGCCGACCGCCTGAGGTGACTGCGCGAAGCGGGCCTGACCGAGGCCGAGTTGGCCCGGCTGCGGTCGCCGATCGGCCTCGACCTCGGTGCCCGGACACCCGAGGAGACCGCCCTGTCCATCGCGGCGGAGATCGTCGCGACCCGCTACGACGGCACCGGCGCCCCGCTCACCGGCTCCGGCACCCCCATCCACCGGGAAGGGGCGGCCCGGGGCACCGAGGTGGTGGTGTGATGTCCCGGAGCCGCCCGCGTCCCGTCCGGGGACGGCGCCGCGCTACCGGCGGACGAGGCGTACGGCGTCGGCGATGACATATCCGTCGGCGGCGTCGGACAGTTCGACGGTGGCCGGCTGACCGGCGGTGAACCTGAAGTCGCCCAACGAGACCCACTGGCCCCCGTGTTCGCGCTGGTCGACCCGGACGACGGTGGACCCGCCCGCGTGGTGGACGGTGTAGGGGGCGTCGGACGCGCGGTTGCTCGCCGCCGTGTACCAGACGGCCACCTCGCAGGCTCCGCCGACCGGCACGTCCGCACGCCAGCGGACCACCGCGTCGCCGGTGCCCGCCGGATGGGTGCGGTAGCTGTCCCCGTAGTAGCCGGTGACGCCGGTCGCCTTGTTCCAGTCGCCCGCGACAGCTTCGTAGCCGGCCGAATCGTTGTCCACCACGGCGCCCCGGTAGGAGAGGCGGACCGCGTCGGCGGCGATCTCCTGCCCGGCGTCGGCCGAGAGTTCGACCGCGCCCCCGCCACCGGCGGAGAACGTGAACTCGCCGAGGGGGACCCAGGTGCCCCCGCCGGAACTCTGGTCCACCTTGACGGTCGTCCGGCCCTCGGCGTGCTCGACCACGTACGAGGCGCGGGAGGTCAGGGTCTTGTCCGCCGGGTACCAGGTGGAGACCGCGTAAACGCCGCTCATGGGCACGTCCGGCCGAAAGCGCACCTGGGCGCCGCTCGTGCTCGCGGCGTGCCGGTGACAGCTCTGCCCGTAATTCCCGGCGGTCCCGGCCACCCTGGTCCAGGCACCCGAGACGGTCTCGAATCCGGGGGCGAAGTCGTTGTCCGCGACCGCGTCCGGCACATCCGGGGCGGATCCGCCCGCGGTCAGGGTCAGTTGATCGACTCCGATGCCTTTGTCACCGCCGTAACCGGGGCCGGCCAGGGTGAACCGGATCGTATGCCGTCCGACGTCCAGGGTGACGGTCCCGAGGCGGTAGACCTGGTAGCCCTCGCCCACCGGCACCGCGGGGTCGTCGAGAGCCGCGAGGTCGTTCAGGACCGTCGGGTCGATCAGGCCCTGGGTCAGTGCTCTGTCGTCGACGCTCACCCGCAGCACGCCCCGGTAGCGGTGCCGGTGAACCCGTACGGCCACCTCGTAGGTGCCCGCCTCGGCGACGTCGAAGGGGACTTGTACGTAGTCGCCCGCACCGCCGGGGGCCGTGTAGCCGATTCTCCTGCCGCCCAGGGCGTTGGGGTCGGACACGATCGACGGTGACCCGCCGGTGTCGGTGCGCGCCTCCGGGGTGGCCAGTTCGTAGTCGTACCGGGTGAGACCGGGGCCGGTGGCGAGGCTGTCCCGCCCCTGGGTCAGCCATGCGAGGTCGAACCGGGCCATCGCGATGCGCTCGGGGAAACTCGGGTCGCTGCCGTCCCTGCCGTAGACCAGCAGGATCGTGCCGTCGGACAGCCGGGCGAGGTCGGAGTAGTAGGACGGGCCGGTGTCGACCACGCGGCTGTAGCGGTAGCTCGCTCCCTCGTCGTAGGAGATCGAGACGGTCATGTTCTCCCGGGCGGACGAGTCCGGCCGGCTGAACAGCAGCCGGTCGACCGAGCCGTGGCTGTACCGGAGCAGGCCGGCGTCGACCGAGTTGAACGGTGCGACCGCGCCGTCGATCACCGGCGCCGACCAGCTCTTTCCGCCGTCGGAGCTGGTCGCGGTGATGCGGTAGCGGGTACCGCCGGAGCCCCACCGGCCGCCCACGACCACCGATCCGTCGTTGCGCTCGTACACGCGGCTCTCGTTGATCGGGTAGGCGGTGTCCACCGGGACCGGGGCACTTCGCCGCCAGGTGACGCCGTGGTCGTCGCTGTACAGCATGTCGACGCCGTAGTTGGCGTCCGCGGCGGTCGTGGCGGCCCGGTGGGTGACGGGCATCAGCAGCCGGCCGGTGCGCAGTTGTATTCCGTGGCCCGGGGTCGGGCTGTTGCGTGTCCATCCGTACGGGTTGGCGGCGAACAACGACGTCAGGTCCTCGGGGGCCGACCAGGTGGCCCCGGCGTCGTCGCTCCGCCTGACGAAGACGGACCCCACGCCGTCCGCGTCGGCGGAGCCCTTGTAGAAGAGGAACACCCGGCCCGTCTGCTCGTCCACGACCGGTGTCGCGCTCCCCCAGCTCTGGCCCGCTTCGGCCGGCACCACGGGCGCACTGGCCGACCAGGTGCGCCCGCCGTCCGTGCTGCGGCGGACGAGCAGGTCCTTGTCCCCGCCGTCCGCGGTGACGAACCGGCCCTCGGTGAAGGTGAGCACCACGTCGTCGGGCAGCGCCTGTCCGCCCCCGGCCGGCGGCACGGTTCCCTCGGGAACCACCGCGAGGCCCTGTACGTGGAAACTGGCGTAGGCGTCCTCGGCGGTCGAATCCCACAGTTCGGATTCGTCGAACGAACCCGCATCGGCCGCGCCCTGGACCGTCGCCGGCATCGCCTGCGCGACCGTCGCCGCGGGGGTTCCTTCCGGGTTCGTCGCCGGGACCAGCAGAGCCAGTGCCAGGGCCAAGCCGCTCCCGGCCGCTCGCAGCAGCGTTCTTCGGAAATTCGAGCGAGTCATATCCACACCTCTTCCTGCGCGTTTCCCGTAGACCGCGCCTGTCGGCCCGTCACCTCTACACGAACAGGTACTGTCGACTTCCCCGCGCATTTCTGGCGCACCGATTTCCCGCCGCTTCCAGGGATGTCCGTACGGAGCGTCCACCGTGTCCATGAAAAGCCGATGACGGTAATAAAACAGGCCGCCGTCCGGCCGAAACGCGAAAGCGATCCATACCCTAACCACCGGCACACTCACCGTCAACACACAACTTCCGTTGCTCCACCACAGGTTGGCAGCCGCACCGGCACGCACCGAGGCGGAATTCCCGGCGAAGGGGAAGGTGATCACGAAGGTCGCGAAAACAGAGAAATGCCGGACATTCAAGACCGCATCCCCGGCCGACGGAAACCCTATTCGCCATGCGAGTTCCAAAGCTGTGCTCGCCTCTCCCATCCGACGGCACATCACATACGGCCGTCGTCAACCGAGACGAGTAGGCAGTGAATCGAATAATTCATGAGGCATATACGGGCAGGACATCTTCCCGTGCCAGACGCAGAACAGCCCTGACCCTGCTCTCCCTGGCGCTGACCCTCGGCCTCCTCAGCCCCGTACCGGCCGCGGCCGCCGGGCGTGCGGCCACCGGGGCTCCGGTCGCCGTCGCCGCGGCGGAGGCGACGGCGAGCGACCGCGATCTGGTGGTCGAGCACTGGCGAGAGGGCGGTCCCGGCGTCAAGGCGGCCGCCGAGGCCGCGCTGACCGGCACCGACGCCGACATGCAGGCGTTCCTGGCCGTGGCGGACGACCTGTCCTTCGAGGACGAGCGGGTGAGTGCCGCGCAGCTCGCCTCGGTCGCCGGCCCCGAGCTGCTGACCGCCGCCCGCACCGCGCTGGCCGGGTCCGCCGCCACGCTGGAGGACTTCCTGGACGACGGCTGGGAAGACCCGATGGAGCAGGACAACCGGGTCCTGGTCGCCCAGATCATCGACACGGGCGGCCCCCATGTGCAGGACGCGGGGCGGGCCGCGCTGGCCGGTTCCGCCGAGGACGTCAGGGCGTTCCTCAACGAGACGCAGTACGCGCAGCGTGAGCAGGACGAGCGGGTACAGGTCACGCAGATCATCGGGGCCGGCGGCACCAACGTACGGGCGGCCGGGCAGCTCGCGCTGCGCGGCAGCGCCGCGGACATCACCGAGTTCTTGCAGGTCGGCCAGTTCGTCGCCCTCGCCAAGGACCAGGAGCACGCCACCGTCGCCCAGTTGGCCCAGCAGGCGAAGGAAGCGGGCAAGGAAGCCGCCGCGCAGACCGCGGCCGCCAGGACCGAGTCCGCCAAGGCCGTCAAGGCCGCCGAGCTGGCCAAGGACGCGGCGCTGGAGGCCGCCACCGAGGCGGAGGCCGCCAAGGACGACACCGCGAAGGCCGCGCGGGCCGCCAAGCGCGCCGCCACGGCGGCGTCCCAGGCCGCCGCCTCCGCGCAGAAGGCGATCGACGCGGCCAACGCCGCGAACAACTCGGCGCGCGTCGCCGCGAACGCCGCCTCCCGGGCGGCCGCCGCCGCGTCCGGCGCCTCCCAGGCGGCCTCCCGCGCACGCAACGCGGCCGCCGCCGCCGCGGTCGACGCCGACGACGCGTCTGCCGCCGGGCAGGCGGCCGAGGACGCCCGCGACGCCGCCAAGGGTGCCGACCTCGCCGCCGATGCCGCCGACCAGGCGGCCGTGGCCGCCGACGCGGCGGGCGACGCCGCCCACTCGGCCGCGAGCGCGGGTGCCGATCTCCACTTCCGCGACGGCCCGGAAGCTCTCGGTTGCCGCGTCGTCGTAGCGGGGTCCTGTCCGGCCGGTGCCCTTCTGAGGCCCCAACATGCCTGTCTCCCCGCGGAATCGGGACGAGGTGCCCGCTTCCTGCGGAACAACGGAAGTCGTGGATGCGGGCAGGCGGCCAAGGCGACTTGTACGGCCGGCTGATGCGCCATACAGCGAGCCGTGGCCGCGCTGGTGCTCGGCGATCGGTGACGACCCGACCAGACCCCGAGTCGGTCCGTCCGCGCACAGCGGCAGGTCGGTAGGTCCGAAGAACGCATCGAAGGCGGGCGGACGCTTGGAGGGGGCCGTGCGGAGGTGGGACTAGTCAGTCGGTGTCCACTGATGAGCCTAAATGTCGCCGCGCTTGTCCGATTGTGAAAATCTTACTCCGCAATGTAATTATTCTGAGCGGAACGGGTGTACCCGCTACGAGTGCATCTTCCGTACCTGAGCCGAACAGTGGATCTCATGGACCGGGAACCCTTCACTCAGCCGCCGTCCGGCATCATCGAACCGGGTACGCGTGAGGGTGGCGCCATCGCGTCCGCACTGCTGGACGTCTACTACAGGCTGGGCGCGAGCACCTGTTCCGCCTACCTCCCGACCGAGAACCGCCGTATGCTCGCCGCGTCCATGGTCGTGGACTCGCCCCTGAGCTTCGGCATCGCGGCCGGCTTCAACGTTGATGACCTGTGGTGGCCGACGACGTGGTCGTACCGTACGGGCAAGCTCATGGTGTTCGACGAGGCCGACATGTGGGAGGGCGCTCGCCGGTCGCCGCTGCCGATGCAGATCACCATCCCGTTTCCCATGGCGGTGGCGTCCGTGCCGATCCGGACCGCGCGGAACCTGTTCGGCACTATCGGCCTGCGGTGGGTGCCACCGCGGCCGGTCCGGCACGAGGAGCGCGAGTATCTGCAGGCGGTCGCCGACCGGCTGGCCGCCGAGCTGGAGGAACTGGCCGGGGGAGCAGAAGCCGTCACGGCCCCCGTGGTCCCGGTGTTCATCCCGGCCGAACCGGAGCACGCCGCCGGTGACCCGGACCTGGGGCGGCGGCTGCGGGAAGCCGTCGCGATGGCGGCAGCCCGCAGCAGCTACCTGTACCAGTTGCAGCGGCTCGCCACGGAGCTGACCGGCGCGGCGCAGGTGTCCGACATCCTCGCGATAGTGCAGACCAGGGTCGTGCGGGCCTTCGGCGGCAGTGCCGCGGTGCTGTCCTTGGCCGAGAAGGCGCGGTTGCACGTGGTGGGGGCGGTCGGCTTGCCTCGCGAGGTGGTCCGCGACATCGAGGGGACGCCACTGTCGCGCCGCACTCCCGAGACCGACACGATCAGCACCGCCAGGGTCCGGATGTTCGCCTCGGGCGCGGAGTTGGCGCAGGTGTATCCGGACGTCAAGGTCGAGCTCGACCGGCGGGCGAGAGGTTACTTCCCTCTGCTGTACGGCGGATGTGTGATGGGCTGCTGCACCATTGAGTTCGCTGTGGCGCGGCGACCACTGTCGGCCGCGGAGACCGCGCTGCTGACCCTGATGCTGGAGCAGGTCGCGCAGTCCCTGGGGCGCGCCCGGTCTCACGAGGTCGAGCATGTTCTCACGCGCAGAATCCAGCGCACCTTGCTCCCCGGCGGCCTGCCGCACATTCCCGAGGCAGTCACCACTGCCCGTTACTATGCGGCGACCGAGGGTGTGGAGATGGGCGGCGACTGGTACGACGTACTGAACCTGCCCGAGGGGCGCATCGGCCTCGTGGTGGGCGACGTGGAGGGCCACAACCTGGAGGCCGCCGCACTGATGGGCCAACTGCGCAGCGCTGTGCGGGCCTACGCCGCCGAAGGGCACGCCCCGGCCATCGTGCTGGAGCGCAGCAATCGGCTGCTGTCGGGCCTGGACACCGACCTGTTCGCGACGTGCTGCTGCGTGTGGGTCGACGTGGCGACCGGCGGTGCCGCGATCGCAAGCGCGGGCCACCCCGGGCCGCTCATCGGGCACCGCCACGACGTGCTGCGCCCGGAGCTGGTGGCCGGGCCGCCCCTGGGGGTCGATGCGTCGGCCACGTATCAGGAGGCGGCGGCCGAGCTGCGTCCGGGATCGGTGACCGCGCTCTTCACCGACGGCCTGCTGGATGTGCGGCGGCTCGGCTACGACGCCGCGGTGCAGCAGTTGGCCGGCTTGCTGACCGGCAAAGGCGGCGAGGATCTGGAAAGGCTGGCCGACGCCATGGTCGGCGGCGACCGCTCCCCGGAGGCCCGCGGCGACGACGCCGCCCTGGTGCTGATGCGGTACGAGGGCGGGTCTTCACGCGACCGGGCGCGGGTCGCGCGCATGTCGGTGCAGCGGCACGACCTGCACGGCGTTGCCCATGCCCGTCGCTTCCTCCGGGGCGTACTGCGAACCTGGGATCTGCTGCCGGCACTCGACGATATGGAGATCCTGGTCTCCGAGGTGGTGACGAACGCGCTGATCCATGCCCACAGCGAGGTGGACCTGCGGCTGCGCGTCTATCCGGACCGCATCAGGGTCGAGGTGCGCGACAGCGACCCGTACCCGCCGGTGCCGACCATGCTGCTCGATGAGGAGGCGCGCAACGTGGAGGCCGAGTCGGGACGGGGACTACTGATCGTCGAGGCCCTCTCCGCGGCCTGGGGCAGCTCACCGGCGGGACGCGGGAAGACCACCTGGTTCGAGGTCAAAGTGCACGAGAACGAGCCGCAGGTGCGGGGGACCGCGCAGAGAGGGATCTGATCGGTCCGCTCGGTCGGGAACCGCCGGAGCGCTTGCCCGCGCTGCCGGCGGCGGGCGAACGCTCCGATCGGTTTCCGCTACACCCACTCGGACATCGATCCACGGTTCAGGGCGGCGGTCGAGGCGCGGATCCAGCATCTGCGCGAGCAGTGCCCTGACGAGGACATCAGACTGAGGTGGGACCACTGAGCTACGAATTCGAGACGGCCGACCGGACCAGGACGCTCTGGGACCCGGCGCTGAAGGTGGGAAAACTCTATGTGTCCCTCGCCCGGGGGCCGGTGAACTGCTGGAACTGCCCACGGGACTGACGCCCAACGAACGCGGGGGCGCGGACGTCGACATCAGCACGTTCCAGGCGTTCACCCAGGGCCTGTACGACACCTGCTGTGCCACCAAGAACGTCCTCATGCACGATCTGCTGCGCGGCCTGCTGCTCGCCTCGATCGTGATGCTGGAAAAGGGCGGCGGCACCGTCGTCCGCGAGCCGGACCGTGAAGCGGGCCTGCTGGACGATCACGAAGCCTACGTCCGCAGGATGTGGGTGGAGGACTGAGGAAGACGGGCGCCGCCGGGGAACTCCGGCGGCGCCCGTGCCCCAGCGGGGTCGGCACGCCGGTGCGCCGCACACGCCGGGCGCCGCACGGGCCGGACGCAGGGTCGCGGCACTCGACGCCGGAGCGTTGCGGCTGCGTACGGTGGTGGGCGGCCGGGCGGTCCAGGAGGTGTCCACCGTGGACACGGTCTTCGACGTGGGTGCGCTGCTGTCCTCGGTCACCCGCCGAACACCCCTTCGGCCGGGCGAGGCCCTGCTCACCGGCAGCCCCACCGGAGTGGGGCCACTGGTGCCCGGCGACCGGGTGGAGGTCCGGATCGAAGGTGTGGGGACGCCGGCAAACCCGGTGGCCGGCACGGTTCCCCCAGGCATCGGCTGCCCGAGCGGGAGCGGCGACGTGTGAGAGCGGACACCCTGGCCGAACGCTCTCCGACGGCGTACGGCCACGGAGAACCGGAGAACACGGGCCCCATGCGCGCGGTCGTCCACCGCCGCGACACGTGTGGGCCCCCTTCTGCTCCTATGCGCCCTCCTCGGAGCCAGACGATTGTTCGCATTTCACTCATCGGGAACCTACGCTCGGCGAGTACGAAACAGTTTCGATCCGTTAATGGATCGACAGCCCCTGGACACGAAGAAGCGAGGTGTCGTCGGATGGGCGCGATACGGGCAGCCGCCAGGACCGAGGCGACGCCCCGCCGGAGCAGACTCACCCCCGAGCGCGAGGGTGAGCTCTACGACGCCGTTCTCGACGAGCTGCGCGAGTCCGGCTACGACGCCCTGACCATGGACGCCGTCGCCGCCCGGTCGCGGTGCAGCAAGGCCACGCTGTACCGGCAGTGGCAGGGCAAACCCCAACTGGTCGCCGCGGCGCTCAGGCACTGCAAACCCTTCGATCTCAGCAGCCTGGACACCGGCTCGCTGACGGGCGACCTCCATGAGCTGGCCCGCCGTTTCACCGGCGCGCGCAAGGACGTCGAACTCAGCCAGGTCATCGCTCCCGCCGTGCACAAGAACCCCGACCTGGCCGAGGCGTTGCACGAGGCCGTCATCGAGCCGGAGCTGCAGATGCTGCGGGAGATCGTCGAGCGGGCCGTGGCCCGGGGCGAGATCGCGCCGGACTCCCCGACGGCCCTCTACCTCCCGCACATGCTCGTCGGCGCGGTCTTCGCCCGGCCCTTCGTCGAGCGATGCGAAGCCGACACCGACTACCTCAAGCACTTCCTGGACACCGTGGTCCTTCCGGTGCTCGTTCGCAACTGATTCTGTAACTCCGGAGGACCTCACACATGTCATCCACTTCTGTCGACGCGCGCGCCGACGCCGCACCGGCGAGGTCCTCGTCAGCCCACGGTGCGGAACACCACCACTCCCAGCGTCGGTGGTTGGTGCTGGGCGTGATCGGCCTCGCCCAGCTGATGGTCGTGCTCGACTCCACGATCGTGAACATCGCCCTGCCGTCCGCCCAGCAGGACCTGGGTTTCTCCAACGACGGCCGGCAGTGGGTGGTCACCGCCTACTCGCTGGCGTTCGGTTCCCTGCTGCTGCTCGGCGGCCGGCTGGCGGACCTCTTCGGCCGCAAGAACACCCTGCTGATAGGTCTGATCGGGTTCGCCGTGGCGTCCGCGGTGGCCGGCGCCTCGCAGAACCTGACGATGCTGATCGTCGGCCGTGCGGTGCAGGGCGTGTTCGGCGCGCTGCTCGCACCCGCCGCGCTGTCCCTGCTGACCACGACCTTCACCGATGCCAAGGAACGCGCCAAGGCGTTCGGTGTCTACGGTGCGATCGCCGGTAGCGGCGGCGCCGTCGGCCTGCTGCTGGGCGGTGTGCTGACCGAGCACCTGAACTGGCGGTACACCCTCTACGTCAACCTGCCGATCGCGGTCCTCGCGGTGGTCGGCGCGGCCGTGTTCATCCGCCGTCCCTCGAAGAGCGAGAGCCCGCGCCTCGACCTGTGGGGCACGGTGCTCGCCGCGGGTGGTGTGTTCTCCCTCGTGTACGGCTTCGCCAACGCGGAGACCCACCCGTGGGGCAACTGGATGGTCTGGGCGTTCCTGGCCGCCGGTGTCGTGCTGCTGGCCGCCTTCGGCGTCCGGGAGAGCCGGGCCAAGCATCCGCTGCTGCCGCTGCGCGTGCTGGCCGACCGCAACCGCGCGGCTTCCTTCCTCTCGGTGTTCGTCACCGGTGCGGGAATGTTCGGGATATTCCTGTTCCTGACCTACTACCTGCAAGAAACACTGCACTACACGCCGGTCAAGACCGGTCTTGCCTTCCTCCCGATGATCGGGATGCTGATGGTGTTCGCACAGTTGGCCACGATCGTGCTGGTCCCGCGGCTGGGCGCCAAGCCGATCGTCCCGGTCGGTGCGCTGCTGGCGGCCGGCGGTCTGGTCTGGCTCACCGGTCTCGGTCTGCACTCGACCTACACCGCGGATGTGCTGCCGCCCCTGCTGATGATGGGCGCCGGTATCGGCATGGTGATGCCGCCCGCGATGAGCCTCGCCACCCTCGGTGTCGCCCCGCAGGACCAGGGTGTCGCCTCCGCGACCATCAACACCATGCAACAGGTCGGCGGCTCCATCGGCACCGCGCTGTTCTCGACCCTGGCGGCGTCCTCGGCGACCGACTACATCAAGCACCATCTGCCGGTGACTCCGCTGGTTCAGGCCAACGCCGCGCTGCACAGCTACGCCACCTCCTACTGGTGGGCGGCCGGTTTCTTCGTCGCCGCGGCCCTCCTCGCGGTGACGCTCTACCGCAAGGGCAGCCCCATGGCCCAGATGCAGGCCGCGGGCAGGTCCGCCGACGCCGCCCCCGAGCGCACCGCACCGGCCGCGGCCGAGCCGCCGGCCCAGCCCGGGACCACGAGCACCATGCCTCTTCCGGTCTCGACCGACGTGATGGTCAGCGGCCAGGTGTCGACCTACGGCGGCGGCGCACCGGTGCCGGGTGCCGTGGTCACCCTGATCGATCCGACGGGGCGTCAGCTCGGCCGCTCCACCGCCGACTCGCTGGGCCGCTACGCGGTGTACGTCCCGACCGCCGGCTCGTACGTCCTGGTCGGCTCGGCCACCGGACGCCAGCCGCAGGTGGCCACCCTCTCGGTCGGCGAGTTCTCCCTCGAATACAACCTCGTGCTGGCCGGCAACGGCGGTCTGGCCGGCTCCGTACGCTCCGGCGACCAGCCGGTGGCCGGCGCCCTGGTGGTGGCGACCGACCCGTACGGAGAGGTGGCCGACTCCACGATCACCGGTGCCGACGGCGGCTACCGCTTCGCCAACCTGGTCGCCGGGGAGTACGTCCTGACCGTGAGCGCCGAGGGTCACCGGCCCACCGCCCTGGCGCTGGCCGTCGGGGACATCGCGACCGCACAGGACGTGTTCCTCGCCCCGGCCGCCGTGGTGCGCGGCACCGTACGCAGCAAGAACGGCACGCCGCTGGCCGACGCCCGGGTGGCGCTCCTCGACCCGGCGGGCAGCGTGGTCGCCACCCGTACCACCGGCGAGGACGGCGAGTACTCCTTCCCGGACCTGGCCGGCACCGAGTACACCCTGGTCGCCTCCGGCTACCCGCCGGTGGCCGCCCCGGTCCGGGTGGACGGCACCGGGCAGGACGGCTTCGACCTCTTCCTCAGCCACGAGGAGACCGGGCAGCAGAGCAAGCCGGAGCCGGGACCGCTGGACTGACGCGCCGCCACGGCTCGACGGATCATGCCGGTGCCGCTCTCCCCGCGGGGAGAGCGGCACCGGCATGATCCGCGCGAAGCGGCCACCCGGCGACGGCCGGCCGGCTCACCGGCGGCCGTCGCCCATCGGCGCGGCCTCGGCCGGTGGCCCCGGATCACCCACGATCACCCCGGGCAGCCCGTGGTCGTGGTGGCCGGCGCACATGCCCGGCTCCCGCGGATCACCGTCCCCCGGCCCCGATGTCCTTCAGGCCCGCCGGCCGCCGTCGACCGACAGCGCGATCCCGGTGACGTAGGACGCGGCGTCCGAGCAGAGCCAGACCGCGGCCGCCGCGGCCTCCTCCGGCGCGGCCATCCGGCCGAGCGGTGTGATCGCCTCCTGCTGGGCGATCATGTCGGTGCCGGCCGCCACCTCCTCGAACATGGGGGTTCGGGTCGGGCCGGGGCAGACGGCGTTGACCCGGATGCCGTCCGGGGCGTGGTCGACCGCGGCGGCCTTGGTGAGCCCGACAACGCCGTGCTTGGCGGCCACGTAGGCGGGGGCGTGCGGGATCGCGTACAGGCCGCCGTTGGACGCGATGTTGACGATCGCGCCGCCGCCCGTGAGCAGGGGCAGCTCGTACTTCATGCACAGGAAGGTCCCGGTCAGGTTGACGTGGACCACCCGCTCGAACTCTTCCGGGGTCAGCTGGTCGAGTCGCCGGTGGTGGGAGGCCGTCCCGGCGTTGTTCACGGCGAAGTCGAGACCGCCGTACGCGGTGACCGTGCGTTCGACGGCCGCCCGTACGGAGTGTTCGTCGGCGATGTCGACGGTGACGGCGAGCGCTTCCCCTCCGTCGTTCCTGATCATCTCGGTGGTCTCGGCCGCCGTGCCCGCGTCGATGTCGAGCACGGCGACCGCCGCACCGCTGCGGGCGAACTGGAGCGCCGTCGCACGGCCGATCCCGCTGCCGGCGCCGGTGACCAGTCCCACCTTCCGGGAGACGGAGACCTCGCTCATGCCAGCGGCTCGTGGTTCGCCCAGGCGACCTTGTACGGGTGCCGCGCCTGCCAGTGCTCGATGAGCTCGTGCAGACCGGGCGCGGTGAACGACTTCGTCAGCGTGTCGGTGTCGGCCACGGCGAACTGCACGATCGCGGTCGCGATCAGCGCCGGAATGGCCTCCTCGCCGGGGATCGGAAGGTGGCGCCGGGCCACGACCGACTGCACGAGACCGCTGTCGAGCATCACCCGTTCGATATCCGCGAGGTACTGATCCAGCTCGGCGTCGGGCAGCGGCTGGTCGAAGGAGACAATCATCGTGTGGTTGATCATGTGCCCATTCTTGAGGGCGTACGCCGACGGCGTCCAAGATCTGTTCGATATTCAGCGATAACCTGGAGGCATGATCGAGCTGGAGACCCGAGAGCTGCGTTACTTCATCGCCGTCGCCGACGAGCTGCACTTCGGCCGGGCCGCCGTCCGGCTGTCGATCGCTCAGCCGGCGCTGTCGAAGGCGATCCGGCGGATCGAGACCAGGCTCGGCGTCCAGTTGTTCGTCCGCTCCAGCCGGCACGTCGAACTCACCCCGGCCGGGAAGGCGTTGCAGGAGCACGGGCGGCACGCGCTCAACGCGGTCGGCGCCGCCGTCCAGGAAGCCCGGCGGGCCGGTGCCGTCCAGGCCCACCTGCGGCTCGTCCTCAAGCCCGGCGGCGACGCCGGGCTGCTGTCCGGGATCCTGGCCGAGTACGCCCGCCGGCCCGACGCCCGCCGGGTGGACATCCTGTTCAGCGGCCCCGCCGACCGCACCGACTTCCTGCGCGACGGCCGGGCCGACGTCGGTCTGCTCTACGTACCCTTCGACGATCTCGACGGCCTGGCCCACGAGTCGCTGCACGCCGAGGACCGCGTGGTCATCGTCCCGTCCGGGCACCGGCTGGCCGGGCGGGCCTCGGTGCTCATGTCCGACCTGGAGGGTGAGACGCTGCCCCGCGGAAGAGGAATACCCCAGGGCGACGGCACCGGTCCCGAGGTCGCCGACGTGACCCAGATGCTCCAGATGATCGCGGTGAGCCGGATGATCGGGGTGCTGCCCCGTTCGCTGGTCGAAACGGTCCCGGCCGGTCTGGTGTGCGTCCCGGTGACCGACGCGCCGCCCAGCCGCCTGGTGCTGGCCTGGAACGAGCAGGACCGCCGACCGGTGGTCGCGTCGTTCGTGGCCGCCGCGCTCAGGACACGCCGACGCCAGAACACCGGCCTTCGAGGCTGAGGTCCGGCGACCCCCGCGTGCTCAGGCGGTGATCGAGTCCGTGCCCGTACGGCTCTGAGGTGATGTCCGGGCGGCCGGCGGCGCCGGTTCGCTGATCTCCTCGGCGAGCGCGCCCACGGCGCTCTGCAGCACTTCGGGGCCGACGATGTTGATCAGGAGAAGACCGAGCGCGTAGGACTTCTGGGTGTCCGTCATCTCGCTGGTGCCCAGCGCTTCGACGGCCGCCGCGAGGTCGCGTTGTTCCTGCTCGGGCAGGTTCTGCAGCAGGGCCAGGCAGAAGGCCGGCAGGGCGACGCGGGCCCTGTCGAAGCGGACTCCGCGCATGACGCGGGTGACCTGCTGGGAGCGGTCCTTGGCCCGCATCCTGTCCACACCCCGGTCGGCCACGCCCAGGAGCATGGCGAGGATGAGGTTGGGACCGACGCCGACTTCCTGGTCGCCGACCCGGACCGTGAACAACGAGCTGCGGAAGAGAGCGAGGGCGGCCAGCCCGGAGACGAGCACCTGGAGTGCCGCCGCCTGGTCGGCGGACGCGGTCCCGAACCTCCAGCCGAAGACGTGGACGACCCACAGGACCCCGCTGCTCGCCGCCGCGTTGAGGAGTACGTAGAGCCACGCGCTGGCGACGCCCAGCAGGGCCGACGGGCGGTCGCGATAGCGCGACGCCAGTTCCGCCCCTCCGACCAGCGCCCCCAGCGCGCCCGCCGCCACGAAGTCCTGCATCTGGCGCCCCTCTCACCTGCCGCGTACTCCAACGGGTGCTGCGTCTTCCGGTCGGCCGCCGAACCTGGGTGCTACAGCTCCTCCAGCAACGCCCGGCCCTTCGCGGTGAGTTCCACCGTGTCGTCGGTGCCGTCCCGGCCGACCACCACCAACTCCAGGCGCACCAGCAGCGATACGGCGTCCGCGATCTGGAGCGTCGTCAGGCCGAGGTCGCCGCCCACCCGGCCGACCTGCGCGTGCGCCGTTCCGGGCAGGGCGCGCAGTACCGACGACGCGACGGGCGGCAGGGGCGGGGTGGACTGCCCCTGGTCCGGCCCCGGCGACGCGGCCGACCGGTTGGTCGCGTTGAGGAAGGTACTGAACGGATCCGCCGAGTGCTCCCTGGACATTCCTGGTCCTCCCTGAACCGCCCTGGCAGTACGCCGAGTTCCCCTCTCGGCGCGGGGTTTGTTCGCGAATGCGCCCGGTCCGCAAGAGGGTCCCCCTACTATACGAGTCGGCGCGGATCGCGGTGTTGGTTGCGATTCACGCGGAGAAGGAGAGCGCCGATGGACCTGACCAGCCAGCCGTTCGTCCTCGACCGGTGGGCGGCCGGCCGGCCGCTGGGCCGCGGCGGGATGGGGGCGGTGTACGAGGCCGTCGACCGGGTGAGCGGCGAGCGGTGCGCCGTGAAGGTCCTTCGGTCCGGTGGTGACGCGTCGTCGGCTCCGCCCCGCGCGGACCCGCGCGTCCTGCGGGAACTGCGTACCGCGGAGGCCCTCGTCCACGCCCATGTGGTGCGCACTCTGGCCAGCGGCCACGCCGACGGCCGGTACTTCCTCGTCATGGAGTTGTGCGAGTCCGGCAGTCTGCATCACCTCGTCCGCCGTCAGGGGCCGCTGCCGGCGGAGACGGCCGTCGGGCTGTTCCTCGACGTGCTCGACGGCCTCCAGTACGCGCACTCGGCACCGCTGGGGGCCGTGGACGCCCAGGGGCGGGAGGTGCCGGTCACCGGTGTCGTGCACCGTGACATCAAGCCGCTCAACCTCCTGCTGAAAGGCGGGAGCGGCGACCTCCAGGTCAAGATCGCCGATTTCGGCCTGGCCAAGTCGTACGAACTGGCCGGCGCGAGCGGAGTGACCCGCACCGGTGCGTCGGCGGGGACACCCGCGTTCATGCCCAGGCAGCAGGTGGCCAACTTCAAGTACGCCCGACCCGATGTGGACGTGTGGGCGGTCGCGGCGTCGCTGTACTTCGTCCTGAGCGGGCAGGTCCCCCGGGACTTCGCGCCGGGGCGTGACCCCTGGCTGACCGCGTGGAACACCCCGCCGGTGCCGCTGGCCGCACGGGGGCGGAAGGTACCGCCGCGGCTGGCCCGCGTGGTGGACGACGCCCTGCGGGACACCCCGCGCATCCATTTCCCCACCGCCGCCGCGTTCGGCGCGGCGCTGGCCGCCGTGTAGGCGAGGCCCCCGACCACCCGCGGCAGCCGCCCTCCCCTCCGTTCCCCACCCGGAAGGATTCGCTCATGCCGACCTACGGCTCACGCTCCGGACGGCCGTCCGGGTCCGCCCGTGCGAGCGGTGACGGACCGTGGCAGGAGGGGACGACGGTCCTCGGGGAGTTCGTCGTGGAACGGCGGCTCGGGCACGGCGGGTTCGGCGAGGTGGTCCTGGTGGTGAGCCGGCGCACCGGGGAGCACTACGCGGTCAAACGCGTGCGCCGTGACGATCCGGTGGAGCAGGGCCGCTTCCTCACCGAGGCGCAGCGCTGGATCAGCCTGCCGCCCCACCCGAACATCGTCCCGTGCCACTTCACCCGCACCGTCGGCAACGGGATGGCGGTGTTCAGCGAATACGTCGGCGGGGGATCCCTGGCCGAGTGGATCGCGGACGGCCGCCTCTACGCCGGTGATCCGCGGCGGACGCTGCACACCGTGCTGCGGGTCGCCGTGGAGGCCGCCCGGGGTCTGGACGCCGCGCATGCCCATGGCCTGCTCCACCTCGACACCAAGCCGGGCAACGTGCTCCTCACCGACCGGGCCACCGCGAGGATCACCGATTTCGGACTGGCGGCGATCACCGAACGCGACTCTCAGGACGTCATCGGCACCGAGTTCGTCGTGCGGGCCCTCGCGCGGCCCGGCGACGGTATCGACGAGGCCGCCGGCGAACTCCTCGCTTCGGTGCTGCGGCAGGTGATGGCGGACTCCCCGGAGAAGCAGCCGCCGGCGCTGCGGGCCGTCGCCGAGGGCGTCACGCCCGGTTACGCCTCCCCCGAACAGGCGGAGGGCCGGTCGCTGGGCCGGCCGGCCGACGTGTGGAGCTGGGCGGTGACCGTACTGGAGATGTTCACCGGCGGCCGTACCTGGCCCTCGGGAACCGTCGCCGGGGCCGCGCTGGAGATGTTCCTGCACGGGGAGAACGACTCCGGCGGGCCCGTCGCCATGCCGGACGGGGTGGCCGGACTCCTGCGGTCCTGCTTCCGGCCGGACCCGGCCGACCGCCCGGGGTCGCTGCGGGAGGTGGCGCACCACCTGACGCGGACGGCGGCGCGGGAATGCGGCATCACGCTGGACGGCGAACCGCTTCCGTCCCGGCCGTCGGCGAGCGGCGGCGCACGGCCCGCCGTGACGGGTGGGTATGTGCGCCGACTGCCCGGCGGGGCGTCCTGGCGGGACCCCCGGGGGCTGCTCGGTCAGGCGTACCGGGCGGCCGGCCGGGACCCGGGGGACGCCGTCCGCTTCTGGCCGAGCGGCCGGGGCAGCCGGGCCTCGCAGACCATGGAGGACCTGCGGGCGCTGACCGAGGCGGCTCGCGTCCTCGACACCGTGGACACCCCCGATGCGGCCCACCTGCGAGCCCTGATCACCGCGGAGTCGGCCCGGGTCCGCCATGGTCTGGGCGATCTGCCCGGAGCCGTGCTGGCCTACCGGGCGAGCGCCCGGGCCCTGGAGACCCTCGATTCGGCGGACGCCCGCGCCCTGCGGCTCACGGTGCTCCATTCCCTGGCGATCGTCGTGCGTCTGTCGGGCTCGCCCGCGGAGTCGATCGAGATCTGTGACCTGATCGTCGACTCGGCGGCCACGATGGAGGATTCGTCCGAGACGGCGACGATCCGGGGCATGGCCCTCGGTACGAAGGCCAACGCCGTGGCCGATCCGGGCGAGCGGCTGAGGCTGTTCGAGCGGGCCGTCGCCGAGATGCGCACCGCGGGCGACGACGAGGGCCTGGCCATGGCGCTGGCGAACCGGGCCGGGGAGTTGGAGCTGGCCGGACGGCACGCCGAGGCGGCTGCCTCGTGGGGCGAAGCCGACGAGCTGATCGAGGCCGCCGTCTCCCCCGGCCGCCCCGACCTGGACGCGGTCCGGGCGCGGCTCCGTCTCAACAGGGCCGGCACGGCCGAGAGCCCGCAGGACAAGGCGGCATACGCCCAGGAGGCGGTCGACCGGTACGAGCCCCTGGTCCACGAGCAGGGCCACCACGATCTCGCCGGCGAGCTGGGGCACGCCCTGTTCCTGACCGGGCAGTGCCATGAGCATGCCGACCGACCCCAGGAGGCGCTCGCGGCCTACCGGTCGGCCCGCTCCGTGCTGGAGGAGACCGTACTGCGCGACGGCCGGATGGAGTACGCCCGTCAGCTGGCCAAGGCCCACGACCACGAATCGACCCTCACCCGGGGACTGGAGGACCCGCGGAGCGCCGTCGCCCTGGCCCGGCGGGCCGTCGAGGTCTGGGACCGGGTCAGTGCCGCCGAAGGTGAGCGGAGCTGCGTCATCGAACGGGCCGACGCCCGGCAGAAACTCGCCACCGCCCTCCTGGAGGCGGGCGACGCGGCAGCCGCCGCCGAGGAGTTCGACCAGGCGCAGCGCATCCTCGACGCGGCCCCCGCGCAGGACGCGGACACCCACCTGGTCGGGTCGTTGATCCGCAACGGGCGAGCGGTGTTGCACCGCAGGAGCGGGGCCCCCGAGGTCGCCTGCCGACAGGCGCGGGCCGCGCTGGACCTGCTGGGTGCGTCGACCCGGCCGCAGGACGAGAGGGCCCGGGTGGGCTGCCTGCAGACGCTGAACGCCGCGCTCGGCAACCTGGGCGAGCACGAGGAGGCGCTGGCGGTGGCCGAGACCATCGCCACCTTGGCGGAATCCCTCTTCCGGCGGGGCGAGGGCTCGCTCCAGGGCCTCGCCGACGCCCGCCAGCGCCGGGCCAACGGTCTGGTCCGCCTCGGCCACGTCGCCGAGGCGCTGCCCCTCGCGACCCGGGCGCTGGAGGACTACCAGCGTCTGATCGACGGCGGGCGCACCGACCTCGTGGCCGAGACGACCCGGCTGCGCGGTGCACTGTCCGTCGCGCTGCACCGGTCCGGGGACCTCGACGGCGCGGCGCACGCCCTGGCGACCGCCCGGCGGCAGTTCGCCGAGCAGAACGACTACCGCTGGCAGGGTCTCCTGCATCCCGACGCCGCGAAGATCCCCGCGTCCTTGGGCACCGACGCCCATTCGCTCATGCTGCGGGGTCTGGACCTGCGGCTCGCGGATCTGGCGGAGGTCCGGAGCGTCAAGCCGAGGCACCTGCGCCGGCTGCTCGCCTCGTTCGCCCGCCGCCGCGACGAGTTGATGTCGGGGAACAGGCCGTTCCTGGAGCCGGAGCAGGTGTCCCAGGCGCTGGAGGACATGTGCGGCAGCCTGCTGTGGCTGGCCGGGCAGCACCCGCGGGACGAGGTGCACGAGGCATGCGCCCGGACAGCGATGCTGCTGGGTGTCTCCTCGATGAACTGCCGGCGTGACGGTGCGGCTTCCCGCGGATTCCGGCTGGCCGTCGACCACGGGCGCGTCCTCGTGCTCCAACGGGGCAGAACCGCACACCTCGGCACCTGGGCCAGTGCCCATCTGGCGCTGGCCTCCTGGCAGGCCACGAGGGGCGACGACGCGGGCTCCGCCCGCACCGTCCACGAGATGGAAGAACACCTCGCCACACTCGCCCCGGCACAGGCCGCCGGGTGGTCGGCACACGCCCGACAGGTCCTGGCGTCGTTCAGGGGGGCGCAGGGCTGAACGGGCCCGCGAGATCCGCCGCGGTTCGGCGGCGCGCCGCCGGGGCGCGGGTGATCAAGGTGTTCCGCGGGTCCTCACCGGCGGTGGACGCTGACGGCATAGCCACCGCCGTCGTAAGGGCCGGCGTCCCAGGTGGCGAAGCGGTCGACGAGGGTGAGACCGGCCGCGGCGCAGCAGTCGTCGTACTCCGGCAGCGTGATGCCGGGCGGCACCGGCAGGTGGGCCTCGTCCAGGCCGAAGCCGGCGACCAGCAGACCGCCCGGGCGCAGGGCCGCGGCCAGGCGCTCGACCACCGTCGCCTCGGTGCCGGCGCTGAGCAACGGGAAGATGTTCCCGGCGGCGACCACGAGAGCGAAGTCCGCCGCGATGCCGAGCCGGTCCGGCTCGAACGTCGCCAGATCGGCCTGGAACCAGGGCAGTTCCGGCGCCTGCTGCCGCGCGACGGCCAGCATCGACGCGTCAAGATCCACGCCGACGCAGTCGTACCCGAGTTCCGCCAGCCGGATCATGACCCGTCCGGTACCGCAGCCGGCGTCCAGCACCCGCGCCCCGACGGGTACGAGCGCGGCGCACAGCCGTGCCTCACCGTGCACGTCCTGCCCGCCACGGGCCAGGGCCGCGAACCGTGCGGCGTAGTCCTGCCCGGAACTCCCCCCGGTCAATTCCTGCCAACGGCTCATGATCCCCATTGTAGGTCGGCCCGTGCCGCCGACGGGCACGGCCGGGTTCGCGGCACGGTCACCCTGCTCGCGGGACTCACCGCGACCGCCCCGCCCGGCGGAGGGCCGGCGGGTCGGCGGCCGCGTCGGCCGCCGACCCTCACCTCGTGACCGTCAGGGGTTGTCGATGGTGATGAAGGGGTCCCACTGGAAATACCCCTTCAGTTGCCGGTGACGGTCCAGGACCTGGAAGTAGAAGTGGTACACGACCTTGCCCGCCCTCCGGACGGTCGTCCGCCAGTAGTGGTCCTGGTAGGTCTGCGTCACGAACTGCGGACTGCCCTCGGTCCCCTCCGTCGGCATCGGGTAGACGCCGTCGATCACCTCGATCTCCGGGGTCCGGATGAGCTGGTGCTGGGTGTCGCTGCTCACGTACCGGTACAGCAGGGCCTTGTAGTCGGTGTTGAGCGACAGCGTCGTCTCCCGCCACCGGATGGTGTCCCCCGGTTCGGCCCGGAGGTTCAGCTCGGCGCCCGAGGTGCCGATGATGTGGTCGTGGCGTGTCGTCATGTAGATCAGGCGCTCGTCGACCAGGGTCGGCGCGTCCGGGTTCCTGGACGCGCTCGGATACTGCTCGACCATCGTGGCCGCGTCGAACGCGATCAGCACGTTGAGATCAGCCATTACCTGCCCCTTTGGTCTTCGACTGTGGTGAAGGGCGCCGCGGCGGCCTGGCCGGGCACCTTGTACGCCATCGCGCGCGGGTAGTCGTGCCGGTCCAGCCGGACGCGCACCAGCAGCGGTCCGGCGTTGACCGGGTCGGCCGGGTCGGTGAGGCGGGCCAGCAGGTCGTCCAGTTCGACGGTGTGGGCGACGCTGACCCCGCTCGCCGGGGTCTTCGGACCGGCGAAGACATCGGCGAGACGGTCGTAGTGCCATGGGTGCAGCACGTTGTAGAAGTCCGGGCCGTCCGGGCCGGCACCGTCGGACTCGGCACCGTCCGGCTCCGCGGAACTCCGGTCCGCGGAACCCGGCTCCGCGGTGTCCGGTTTCGCGTAGTAGGACGGGTGCACCAGCATCTGCTCGATCCCGTAGAGGTGTCCGTTGTCCATGACGAACACCACCGACGGCAGCCCGAGCCTGGTGTGGGTGGAGATCTCCTGACAGGTCTCCTGGAAGGCGCCGTCACCGACGAACACCATCGGCCGGGCGTGTCCCCGCTCGGGGGCGAGTGCGGCGCCGGTGGCCGCGCCCACCGACCAGCCGATGGACAGCCAGCTGATCTGCGACAGGAATCCGCCGGCGGGCAGGGACAGGTTCATCGAGCCGATGAGGGAGAACGCGGCGTCGGAGACGACGGTCCAGTTCTGCCGGGTCTCCAGGCCGAGGAAGTGGTTGATCCGGTCGAACACGCCGTCGTAGGTGAGTCGTTCGGCGTTCCGGGACGGCGCGGCGCCGGTGCGCAGGGCGGCGCGGTGGTCGGCGAGGCCCGCCGGGCGGACAGCGGAGGCCGCGGGCTGGTGGGTGTGGGCCTCGGCGTAGTAGTCGGCGGCCAGCCCGCTGGGGCCGTAGCCCTTGACCAGCGCGTCCTGGAGAGCGGGCAGCAGCCGGTCGAGCTGGACGTCGGGGAAGTAGGAGGTGCCGACGCTGACGCCGCCGTGCGCCGCCATCACCCAGTCGGTGCCGACGCTCTGTTCGCCGCCGAGGTTCTTCGACGTGGACCAGGCGCCGAGCCCGATCCGGCAGGTGGCCCAGTCCTTGAAGATCCGGTGCACGTCCGGGTGGCTGGCCCGGCCGTTGTAGACGCCGTGGAACTGCGGCAGGTCCTCGTCGACGACCGCTTTCGCCCCGAGGCTGGTGCAGAACGGGACGCCGGTGACCTCCACCAGTTCGGTGAGCGGATCACCGAGGCGGTACCGCTCGATCTCCTCACCGGCCCACAGGATCGGCCGGGGTGTGCCGTCCGGACCGGGGTGCGCCGCGATCAGGGTCATGATCGCGCTCACGGCGTCGTCCAGCATGGTCTGGTTGCGCGCGCTGAACGGCCGCTCGCCGCGGACGATCGCGCCCCGGGGCTCGGCGCAGGGCTCGTCCCACAGGTCCTCCATGACCTCCAGGTAGACCGGCCTGCGTTCGGTGAGGCACGCGGTGAGCGCGGCGTCGATCTGAGCGGGGGCCAGGCCCGGGTTGGAGATGACCTGCGCGTCCACGGTGACCTGCCGGTAGACGTCCAGGTTGCTCTCCGGACGCGTGCTCATGTGTGAGGTGAGCAGGCCGAGGGCGCGGTAGTTCTGCCACTGCTCGTACGGCGGGCAGGCGTTGACGGCGATGAGGGGCACCTGCTCGACGTAGGCGCCGCCGCAGGCGTTGAGCAGGTTGAACGCGCCGACGCTGTAGGTGACCGCCGCCGCGCCGACGCCGTGGATGCGGGCGTAGGCGTCGGCGGCCTGGCCCGCGCCGCCCTCGGTGGGGGTGCCGACCCACTCGATGTCGCCCTCGGCCCGCAGGGTGGTCAGGAACGGGCCCAGGTGGTTGCCGGGGACGCCGAACAGATGGGTGATGCCCAGTTCGGCCAGCCGCAGGGCGAGGTAGCGGCCGACCGTGCACGGGCCGGTCATGAACCCTCCTCGTGTCCCGGGCCCGGGACGGTGACGGGGGCCGCCCGGTGGACGGCGAGGGCGACCCGGACGGCGCTCTCCAGGGCGCCCTCGATCCAGGCGTGTTTGAGGGAGGTGTGCTCGCCGGCGAAGTGCACCGGGCCCTCGGGCCGGGAGACGTCCAGGTGGAAGCTGGTCATCTGGTGCGCGGTGTAGATGGCGGCCTCGCCGAAGGCGTACGGGTCGCGGGCCCAGCTCTTGGTGGCGCCCAGTCCGGTGAAGAACACCTCGATGCGGCGGCCGTGCAGGGCCTGGAGGTTGCGCAGGGCGTAGACGTAGCGTTCCGCGTTCCGCATGGAGTCCCAGCGGGCGGCGTCGTCGGACCAGGAGTACGAGGCGAGCACCACCCCGCCGGTGCTGCCGTCGACCCGGTGCGAGGGGTAGTACGTGAACCGGTTGGGGTTGTCGGTGGCGGAGCCGCCTCCGAAGCAGTGGGTGGCGGGACGGACGGCGGGCCCGCGCAGCGGCATGCTGCGGTTGAGCGTCCGCATCTCCTCGCTGACGCTCGCGCTCTTGGCGGCGGCGCCGAGCAGACCGGCGTCCGGGTCGGGGAGGGTGATGGCCGGTTCGGTGTCCGCCTCGGTGTGCTGCCGGTAGAACTCGTACAGGCCCGGTGCGATGCTGTCGAGCTGCTCGCGCCAGTCGTCCTCGGTGAACTCCCACCACCGGTGGCTGAACTCAAGCAGCACCTTGGTGGCCTGGTCGTAGTGGGTCTCGATGATGGCGCGGCGCTTCTTGTACGACATCGAGGGGACGATCTCGACGAAGCGCAGGGCGGAGAACGGGATGGTGACGATCGCGAGGTCCGCGGTCCACAGGCGGGTCGGGCCGGCGGGATTGTCCTCGGCGACGGTCTGCACGGCCACGCCCCACCCGTCGGGTCCGACGGCACCGGTGCCCTCGGGGTCGGCGTCGCGGCTGGGGTCGTGGTATTCGAGCCGGATCACCCGGTGACCGAGCTGCACCTCGTCACGCAGACCCTGATGGAGGGCGTGCGGCAGGCGCCAGTTGCCGCCGGGTATCTCCCAGTAGCGGGCGGTGGGGTTGATGTCGCCCAGGCTCAGGAAGTTGTGGAAGAAGGAGAGGTGGAGCCGCGAGGACATGTTCTCCAGGGTGCCGAGGGCCTCGACCGCCTCGTCGCTCAACCCGGCGTAGTCGCGCAGGAATCCGCCCATCGAGTAACCGTCGAAGTCGCGGATCACCCGGGCCCAGCCCTCGACCCAGGCGTCGAACGGCTTGTTGACGCGTCGGCCGTCGACGACGTCGGAGTAGTAGTCGCGCACGCTCTCCAGCGCGTCGTCGACCAACTTCACGACGGGCGCGCGGACCTCGTCCCCGGTGAGGTGGAAACCCTCGTTGATCCGTTCGGGGGCGGTGTCGTACTCGGTGCGCCGCACCTGGACCCGGTTGGCGCGGATCCATGAGTTGCCGCGTTTGCCGGGCTCGCGGAAGTCGGGGCTCTCGTCGCCGTAGGTCCAGGTCCGGCCGGTGAAGGAGGTGTACGTCACCGGCGGTACGGGGGTGTCGGAGCCGCTGCCGGTGGTGGGGTCCACGTCCACGTTGTAGAACTGGCGGCGGCCGAGCCCGAATTTGTCGACGAGGGCCAGGACCAGCGGGTGGAAGTCGGGCAGCCGCATGGCGCCGGCCTCGGCGTACTGGGCGGGGTCGTCGAAGGGCTGGTGGTGCTCGGTGGCGCGGATGGTCTTGATGCGCCCGCCGACGCGGCTGGCGTTGGCTTCGAGGATGGTGACGTCGTGGCCGGCGTCCTTGAGTAATCGGCCGGTGACGAGGCCGGTGACACCGGCGCCGATGACGAGGATCTTCTTGCGCGGGTGGCGGGTGGGGCCGAGGTGTCCCGTGTCGATCAGGGTGTGGAGATAGCTGAGTTTGAGATCCTCGCCGTCGGATCCGACGAGGAGGAGTTCGCGGGCGAGCTTGACACATGTCTGCCAGCGCGCACGGTCGGCGGACATGTCCCGAGGTATGTCGGTCATAGCTTGCGATCGTAGATGTGGCGAAACGATTTCGTGGTTCCCCCGCGACATGAAGTCCGGAAAACATCCCTCGCATTGCTTGACGAAATTTCGACTTGCTCGGCTTTTCTTTTCCCAGGGGCCAGAGTTCCTTATGGGACTGGATAGAAAGAAGGACGAGGGCGGGGCGGGACCCCACTCACGGAACACGGCGATCCAACCGGTCGGGACGGTGCCGGTGTGACCGTTCGGCCCGCTCGACCAGACGGTGACGGCCAGGGGCGGGCTACCGCGAGGCCGGCCACTGAACTGGGGTGATGAACGCTTTCGACGCGCAGCGGGGTGCTCCCGCGTCCGCCGATCCGATCGGCGGGAGCACCTCGGTGAGGAAATCCTCCCGCACCCCCCGCCGACGACGTTCGAATCGTTCGAATTCTTCGACGGTCCGAACACCAATGGCCCCGCGGCCTTTCCCGCCCAGGTGCCAGGCACGGTCCGCACCACGCGATTTTCCCCGCGCCTCGGGACCGTGCGGGCCGACCGCCGCACCCATCTGCTTTTCGCTTTCCGCTGTCCGCTCACCGCAGTCGTGGACCGGAATCGGTGTTGTCCCGGTCGAGGACATGGGACGTGTGCGTGCCGACGGGGCCGCTGGGCTTTCCCGGCGGCCGTGGCCGGGTCGGTGGACAGGTGGCGGGGTCCGCGGGCGGGTGGCCGGAAGTCGCATCGGTGGTGCTCCGCCGAGACCGCGATCCGGCCAAAGGTGTTTCGGGCGAGTCCGCCCGGTATTCCTCCGCTTCGTCGCGGCTGGAGGGCGCGATGGCGGTGCTCGGCCTCCAGGCACCGGTCTCGGCCGCGGGATCCGCGGCCGTCTCCGTCTCCCCCGCCTCGACCACCTCCACCACCGACAGCCACCCCCGCTTCGAGTCCGCCTGCGACGTCCCCGAACGCAATCACTTCACCTGCTTCGCCCAGCGCCGCACCGACGTCAGGTCGGTCAAGGGCCTGATACGGGCGGCCGACACACCGAACGGCTACGGCGCCGGTGATCTCCAGAGCGCCTACGACCTGCCCACCGACGGCGGCAGCGGGCAGACCGTCGCCATCGTGGACGCCTTCGACGACCCCACCGCCGAGGCGGACCTCGCCGTCTACCGCGCGCAGTACGGGCTGCCGGCCTGCACCACGGCCAACGGCTGCTTCAGCAAGGTCGACCAGCGCGGCGGAACGAACTACCCCACCCCCGACCCGGGTTGGGCCGGGGAGATCTCGCTCGGCCTCGACATGGTCTCCGCGATTGCGCCAGGCGCGCACATCCTGCTGGTCGAGGCCGACGACAACAGCTTCGAAAGCCTCTCCGCCGCGGTCGACGAGGCGGTCGCGCTCGGCGCGAAGTTCGTCTCCAACTCCTACGGCACCGACTACCGCGGCGGGGGCGGTGAGGATCCGTCCGAGACCACGACGCTGGACGCCCACTACAACCACCCGGGTGTCGCGATCACCGCGTCCACGGGCGACTACGCCTACGGCGTCGGTTACCCGGCGGCCTCGCAGTACGTGACCGCTGTCGGCGGCACCACGCTGACCCGGGACGCCTCCACGCCGCGCGGCTGGACCGAGTCCGCCTGGAGCCTCGCCGGCTCCGGCTGCTCGCTGTACGAGCCCAAGCCGGCCTTCCAGCACGACACCGGCTGTGCCAACCGGGCACTCGCCGACGTCTCCGCCGTCGCGGAGGACGTGGCGGTCTACCAGACCTACGGCAACGGAGGCTGGGCGGTGTACGGCGGCACCAGCGTCTCCGCGCCCATCATCGCGTCCGTGTACGCCGTCGCCGGCACCCCGGTCGCCGGCACCTACCCGAACTCCTACCCGTACGCGGCGAGCACCGGGATCAACGACATCACCACCGGCAGCAACGGCAGTTGCTCCCCGGCGTACCTGTGCAACGGCACCACCGGCTACGACGGTCCGACCGGCCTCGGCACGCCCACCGGCCTGTCCGCGTTCCGCAGCGGTCCGCACGGCGTGCTCTCCGGCAACGTGACCGACGGTGCCACCGGCAAGCCGGTCAGCGGGGCGACCGTCACCGCGGGCACCAACGTGGCGCACACCGACGCCTCGGGCGCGTACTCCCTGACGCTGCCCACCGGGAACTACGACATCTCCGTCGAGGCGTTCGGCTACGCCACCGGCTCGGCCGACGGCGTCGTGGTCGACGACGGTGCCACGCTGACCAAGAGCTTCTCCCTCACCCCCGTGCCCAGCCGGACCGTCGCCGGCAAGGTCACCGACGGCTCCGGCCACGGCTGGCCGCTCTACGCCAAGATCACCGCGGACGGCGTCCCCGGCTCGGTGTGGACCGACCCGGCCACCGGCTCCTACAGCCTCGACCTGCCCGAGGGGCACACCTACACCCTGCACGTCGCGACGGCCACCACCGGCTACCGGGCCGTCACCAAGAAGATCGACGTCGGTGACGCCGCGCAGACCGTGGGCTTCTCGGTTCCCGTCGACTCGTGGGCGAGCAGCACGCCCGGGTACCGGGTCGACGAGACCGGCAGCACCGAACCCTTCGACGCCACCGACGCCGCGCCCGAGGGCTGGCAGGTGGTCAACGCCGACGGGACCACCGGCAGCTGGGAGTTCGACGACCCCGGCAACCGCGGCAACCACACCGGCGGTGACGGCGCGTTCGCCATCGCCGACAGCGACCACTTCGGCGGCGCCGCCACCCAGGACTCCTCGCTGGTGAGCCCGGTCTACGACTTCACCGGCAAGGACGACCCGGAGCTGGCGTTCAACACGCAGTACCAGCAGTTCAGCAACCAGACCGCCGAAGTCGACGCGACCGCGGACGGCGGCGCGAACTGGACCAAGGTGTGGACCGCCGGGGCGTCCCTCACCGGTCAGCGGATCACCGTCCCGCTCGCCGGTTTCGCCGACAAGCCCGCGGTGCAGCTGCGCTTCCGCTTCGCCTCGCACTTCGGCTGGTTCTGGGCCGTCGACAACGTCTTCGTCGGCGACCGCGCGGTCACACCCACCCCGGGTGCCCTGGTGGTCGGCACCGTGACCGACGCCAACACCGACGCGGGCGTGGCCGGTGCCACCGTCACCAGCCAGGACAAGCCCGCCGAGCAGGTCACGACGGTGGCGACCCCGGACGACCCGAACCTCACCGACGGCTTCTACTCGCTGTTCTCCACCACCTTCGGCGGTCACACCTTCACCGCGGCCAAGAGCAAGTACACCTCGCTGGACAAGACGGTGCAGGTCGGCGCCGACAGCACGCACGGTCGAGGCCGACTTCACGCTCCAGGCCGGAAAGATCACCGTCACGCCCGCCTCCGTCGCCGCCACCGTCGCCTGGGGCGGCGCAAGGACGCAGAACCTGACCGTGAAGAACACCGGCGGCGCGCCCGCCACGGTCAAGCTCGGCGAGCAGGCCGGCGGCTTCACCCAGCAGGGCAAGGGTGCCGCGCCGCAGACCGTCAAGGGCGACTTCACCGCGCTGTCCAGCAAGGCCCACGCCACCGGCGGCACGGCCAAGCCGACCGCCGCCCCGGCCGACGGCCCCGTGGCAGGCGGCCCCGGACTTCCCGGCCGCCATCATGGACAACGCCGTCAGCGCCCAGGACGGCAAGATCTACTCGGCCTTCGGGTACACCGGATCGGCCGACAGCAAGGACATGTACGTCCTCGACCCGGTCGCCGGCAGCTGGACGAAGCTGGCGAGCGCGTCCGACACCCGCGAGGACCCCGCGCACGGCTTCATCGACGGCAAGTTCTACGCCGCCGGCGGCTGGGGCCCGACCGGCAGCCCGGACCCGAAGCTGGAGATCTACGACCCCGGCTCGGACAACTGGACCACCGGCGCGTCCGCGCCCAAGCCGTACGCCGCCTCCGGCACCGCCGTCCTCGACGGCAAGCTCTACATGGTCGGCGGCTGCGCCGCCACGTCCTGCGGCACCACCGACGCCAGTGTCTACGATCCGGCGACCGACAGCTGGTCCATGATCGCCGCCTATCCGGAGCCGATCTCCTGGCAGGCGTGCGGCGCCATCGACGGCCTGCTCTACTGCGCCGGCGGTCTGGGCTCGAACAACAACGACATCGCCCACACCTACGTCTACGACCCGGCCGCCGACAGCTGGTCCCAGCTCGCGGACATGCCTGCCACGCAGTGGGGTTCGTCCTCCACCGCGGCCAATGGCCGGCTGCTGCTGGCCAGCGGTGTCAGCAACAACGCGCTGACCAACCGGAGCCAGGCGTTCGACCCCCAGTCCGGCACCTGGAGCGCGCTTCCCAACCCCGCCGTCGCCACGTACCGCGGCGGCGGCGCCCCCGGCTTCTACAAGGTCGGCGGGGGCAGCGCTCCCGGCACCCCGACGCCCAGGGTCGAGCTGCTGCCCGGCTACGACCAGACCGGCTCGGGCGACGTCACCTGGCTGGGCGAGAGCACCCAGCAGCTCACCCTGAAGCCCGGTGCGAGCGCGACCGTCACCGTCTCCCTGGACGCCTCGGTCCCCGAGGTGACCCAGCCCGGTGACCTGACCGCCTACCTGGGCCTGGGCACCGACACGCCCTACTCCGTGCCGCGCGTCCCGGTCAGCCTGCACGTCAACCCGCCCAAGACCTGGGGCAAGATCACCGGCAAGGTCCTGGGGGCCACCGCCACCGGCACCACCGCGCCGCTGGCCGGGGCGACGGTGCAGATCGACAGCTGGGCCTCGGCGTACACGCTGACCACGGCCTCCGACGGCACGTACGCCCTGTGGCTCGACGTCCGTAACAACCCCCTCACCGTCATCGTCGCCAAGGACGGCTACCAGCCGACCATGACGACGGTGAAGCTCACGAAGGGAGCGACGGTCACCAGCAACTTCACCCTGAAGCGCAAGTAGCGCGGGAAGCGAAGGGACGAAGGGCGGGCCGGTCCGCGAGGACCGGCCCGCCCGCCGTTCACCGGCCCGCGCCGGGTGCCTCGTGCGCCGCCCGCCGGGCAGCCTCCGGTCACTGTCTGAGCAGCGGATTCTCTATGATCCATGGCATGACGGACAGGAACCGACAGGATGTGCTGACCGACCGGGTGTACGAAGCCGTCAAGGCCATGGTCATGGACCACGAGATCGCACCCGGGGCCCGCGTGAGCATCGAGGGCCTGGCCCGTCAGCTCGATGTGTCGGCGACCCCGGTGCGCGAGGCGCTGGCCCGGCTGGAGTCGGACGGCCTGGTCGTCAAGCGCCCGAACGCCGGTTACCGCGCCACGGACCTGCTCGACCCCGATGCGCTGACGGACCTGTTCGAGATGCGGCTGCTGCTCGAACCCCGCGCCGCGTCGCTCGCCGCGGAGAACGCGAGCGAGGACGACCTGCGGCTGCTGGCGTCCGTCGTCGAGCGGATGCGCCGCCATCCCGACACCGGGGAGAACTACTCGGTCTACCGTCGCTTCGCGCTGCTGGACCAGGAGTTCCACGACGCGCTGGCACGGGCGGCCGGCCGGCCCCTGCTCGCCGACGCGGTGAGCCGTCTCCATGCCCACCTGCACATGTTCCGGCTGAACAGCGCCCCCGGAGCGGCCGGCCCCACCATCGACGAGCACCAGCGGATCCTGGACGCGGTGGTGAGGCGCAGTCCGGAGCGGGCCGCGGAGGCGATGGCGGCACACCTGCGCTCCAGCCGGGTGCGGCACCGCCCGCACACCTCGCCCCCGCGCCCGTCGGACCGACGGGGCGGTACTCGCTGAGGAGGGCCACACTCCAGGTTCCCGCACACGTGTCACCGGGGGCGCAGTCGCAGCCCTTGCATGCCGCCGTCCACCGCGAGGTCGGTGCCGGTGGTGGCACCCGAGCGGGGGCTCGCCACATAGGCGACGGCGTGGGCGACTTCGGCGGCACTGACCAGGCGCCCGCTCGGCTGGCGGGCCGCGAGGGCCGCCCTCTCCTCGTCGGGGTGGTCCGCAGCGGCGAGCAGGCGCTGGATCCACGGGGTGTCCGCCGTGCCCGGGTTCACGCAGGTCACACGGATGCCCTCATGCAGGTGGTCGGCGGCCATGGCCCTCGTGAGGGCCAGTACGGCTCCCTTGCTGGCCGAGTAGAGGGCACGCTGGGGCAGTCCCGCGGTCGCGGCGATGGAACACATGTTGACGATCGCCGCGTGCCCCGAGCCGCCCGCCGCGGCCCTGCGCAGGGCGGGCAGGGCCGCGGCGGAGACCCGCGCCATCCCGACCACGTTGACGTCGAGCACCCGGTGCCACTCGTCCACGGGGTTGTCTTCCACGGTTCCCTGCGCACCGATGCCGGCGTTGTTGACCAGGACGTTCAGGCCCCCGAAGCGCGCCACCACGGTGTCGACGGCGGCACGGACCGCGGCGTCGTCCCGCACGTCGCAGGGAACGTGGAGGAAGGGGGACCCGGGGGTGTCCGGGACGGCCAGGTCGAGCACGGCGACCCGGGCTCCGCGGGCGTGCAGTTCGTGTGCCGTGGCCAGGCCGATGCCGGAGGCACCGCCGGTCACCACGGCGACGCTGCCGTCGAACTCGGCGGCCGAGGGCCGGCTCATGGGGTTCCTGTCGTCGGTCATCGGACTCCCTCCGCGCCGCGCGCCCGGTCCTGCGGTCCGGGGCCCTCGCCGGCCGGAGCCTTCCGGCCCGGACCGCCGGTTCGGTCGATGCGCATGCTGCTTCTTCCTCTGCTCGTCGAGCCGCCCGGACCGGCTCGGCCCGGTCGCCGGATCTGTCGTGGGGTCAGCGGTAGGTGCCGGTCGAGGCACTCAGTTCGGCGACCGTGGTCACGGAGAGGTCCCGGCCGCGGGTCTCGGGGCCGAGACCCACCGCGAGGGCACCGATCGCACAGGCACCGATGACGAAGAGCGAGACGCCCCAGGAGCGGCCCCCCGCCGCCGCGACGAGGGCGACCGCGATCAGCGGTGTCAGGCCGCCCGTCACGGCGCCCGCGATCTCCCGGTAGAGAGCGAGCCCGGTGAACCGGGAGCGCGCCGTGAACAACTCGGTGTAGTACGCGGCCTGCGGGGCGAACATGCACCCCACACCGATCCCCATGCTCACCACGACCACCAGGGTGATGGCGAGCGGGGTCCGGACGTGGTCGACGACCCAGAAGTACGGGAACGCGAAGACGGCGGAGAAGACCGCCCCCGCCAGCGCCACCGGCTTGCGGCCCACCCGGTCGGTCAGCCGGCCGAAGACCGGCAGGGTCAGGACCGTCACGGCCGTACCGACGGTGACGGCCACCGGGCCGACCGAACTGGACAGCTTCAACGTGCCGGTGAGGTAGGCGGCGAGGAACGTCAGGTTGAGATAGGCGACCACGTTCTGTGCGGTCTGCAACCCGAAGACGACGAGGCCGGCCCGCCATTCCGAGCTGAGGACGTCCCGCACCGGGGAGACCACTTCCTCCCGGGTGCGCTCCTGCGCCTCGACGAAGGCCGGGCTCTCGGCCAGCCGCATCCGGATGAACAGGGCCACCCCGATCACCACCGCGCTGGCCGCGAAGGGGATGCGCCACCCCCAGGCCAGGAACTGGTCCTCCGGGAGCTGGGTGACGAGCGCGAAGGCACCGGATGCCATGAGGATGCCGATGTAGACGCCGACGCTCGGCGCCGAGCCGTACAGACCGCGTCGCCGGGGTGCGGAGAATTCGCTGGCCAGGATCGCGGCGCCACCGTACTCGGCGCCGGCGCCCAGGCCCTCGACGGCGCGCAGGACGACGAGGATGATCGGGGCCCACACCCCCGCGGTGGCGTACGTCGGCACGAACGCCATGGCGAAGGTCGAGCCACCCATGATCAGCAGGGTGAGGATGAGCACCTTCTTGCGGCCGACCAGGTCGCCGAGGCGGCCGAAGACGAGGCCGCCGAGCGGACGGACGAGATAGCCGATGGCGAGGGTGCCGAACGAGGCCAGCAGCGAGGCCGTCGTGTCGAAGGAAGGGAAAATGACCTTGCCGAAGACCAGGGCCGCGGCTGTGCCGTACAGGTAGAAGTCGTACCACTCCAGGGCGGAGCCGACGAGCGAGGCCAGCAGAACTCTGCGGCGGTGCGTCGAGGCCGCTGCTGCGGATTCCTTGACAAGGCTGGTGGACATCGTCGTCCTCCTGACTGCGGGGCAAGGGCTGGGAGCTGGGGCTGAGAGCCGGGGCGGGCGGGGAGTCGCCGCGGGTGGTGCGACAGGTGGGACGTCGCGTCGGCGGGCGGGGCGACGGGCTCAGGCGACGCGCCGGTCGTCGATGGCGTCGCGGTCCCAGGCGATGCCGAGCCCGGGCTCGGCGGGGGCCTGGGCGAGTCCGTCGGTGATCCGCAGTTGGCGGGTGGTGACGGCGCGCAGCTGGGGGATGTACTCGACGAAACGGCCGTTGGGCACGGCGGCGGCGAGGCTCACGTGGATCTCCATCAGGAAGTGCGGGCAGACCTCGGCGCCGAACGCCTCCGCGAGGTGTGCCACCTTCAGCCAGGGCGTGATGCCACCGATGCGGGAGACGTCGGGCTGCACGATTCCCGCGGCCCCGCGTTGCAGGTATTCACGGAAGTGCGCGAGCGAGTAGACGGACTCGCCGACGGCCACCGGCACCGCGGTCGACGCGGCCAGGCGCTCGTGGCCCGCGACGTCGTCGGCGGGCAGCGGTTCCTCGAACCAGCTCACGTCGTACGGTTCGAGGCGGGCGGCCCGGCGCACGGCCTCGGCCGGGGTGAAGACCTGATTCGCGTCCACCATGATCTCCAGGCCGGGCCCGACGGCTTCACGGACGGTGCGGATGCGGGCCGCGTCCTCCCCCGCGGTGGGCTTGCCGATCTTGATCTTCACGCCGGAGAACCCCTGCTCACGCGCTTCCAGCGCACCGGCCGCCAGTGCGGCCTCGTCGAGCTGGAGCCAGCCACGCTCGGTGTCGTACACCGGGACCGCCGGGCGGTGGCCGCCGGCGACCCGCCACAGCGGTTCGTTCGCCCGCAGGCAGCGCAGGTCCCACAGCGCGAGGTCGACCGCGGCGAGCCCCAGCGCGGTGATGGGACCGACCATGGTGGCACGCGTGCTGTCGTACATCTTCCGCCACGCGGCCTCGACCTCGCGGGAGTCGTGTCCGACGAGTGTGGGCAGCAGGTGTTCCCGCAGCATCGAGAGCACCGCCCTGCCACCCGTGCCGATCGTGTACGAGTAGCCGGTGCCGGTCAGTCCGTCGTCCGCCGTGAGTTCGACGAAGAGGGTCTCCTGCTTGAGGAACGCCTGTGCCGCGTCCGTACGCACGGTCTCCACCTCGATGTCCGCGAGGTACGCCTCTGCCTTGATCACTTTCGCCATGCGCTGTCTGCTTCTTTCCTGCCTCGTCGCCGCGGTGTCCGCGGCCTGTTCCGGTATCCGTTCGGCCGGGGGGCTCCGGCCGGGGCGCCTCAGGTGGTGGAGGCCCTGCTCGTCGCCTCGTCGGCCGCCTACACGAGCGCCAGCACCGCCGTGCACACCGGCACCGCGAGCCCGTGCGTCCGCGCGCGGCGCACCACGGCACCGAGCAGCCCGTCGTACTCCATCGGCCGGCCGGCCAGCCGGTCGCTGAGCATCGACGAACCGGCGCCGGCCGGACGGGCGTCGATCCAGGCGAGGACGTCGTCGACGGCGTCGTCCGGGAGCCGCGCCCCCTCGGCCCGGCCCACCGCGCACACCTCGCCGAGCATGGTGCGCGCGAGTTCCCGGACGGACGGCTCGCCGAACACCTCGACCCGTCGGCAGGTCAGGGCCGTGACCGGGTTGGCGACGGCGTTGACCATCAGCTTGTGCCAAGCCGCCGTGGTGAAGTCCGTGACGGTCTCCACCCCGAGTCCCGTCGGTTCGAGCAGCAGGCGGGCCCGGCGTCCTGGCGGGTCGTCCCCGACCACCAGACCCGGGCCGTCCTGCCGGATCTCCACCCGGTCCCGGCCGCCGCGTTCGGCGTTGAAGTGGACCAGCGCCGGGGCGACCTGACCGGCCCCGACCCGGGAGGCGAGGCGTTCGCGGTGTTCCACGCCGTTCTGCGCGGCGACGACCAGGGTGTCGGTGCCGACCAGGCGGGCCAGCCAGTCGCACGTCGCGTCGCCCTGGTGCAGCTTGGTCGCCACCACCACCCAGGGGAACGGGCCGACCCGGGACGGCTCGTCCTGCCAGTCCACCGCGACGGTCCGGGTGCCCTGACGGTCGGTGAGCGTGACCGCCGGCACCGGGGGTGAACCGGGGCGCCCGCACAGCGTCACCGGATGTCCCTGGAGCGCGAGCCGGGACGCGAGTGCCAGCCCGACGGAGCCGGGCCCCACCACCGCGACCGGCTCCGGCCCGGTGGAACCCGGTGACTCGTCGGCCGGCTTGCTCGGACTGCCCTCCACACCGCACCCCATTTCCTATAGGAATCGCGTCCTGACTCGGCATGATGCTATAGAGATAAGAGGAAGACAACCCTCCGTATGACGTCGGGGAGTACCGGCCGGCCGCTCGGCGCAGACCGGTTCCGGCACCCGGCCCGCCCCGACCCGACCGAAGCGGAGCAGCGAGAGGCGGCCGCCCGGACCGGCCCAGGCCCCCAACTCCACGCCGAGCGGGACGACTTGTCGCCGCGGACCGGGACCCGCGGCGGGCGGCGCAGGAACCTTCGGCGGACGGCACACCCCAGCGCGGCCCGACTCACACGTGGTCGCCGCCCGCGTTCTCTGTTTCCGTCAAGTGAAACGCCCGTAACCATCGCCGTCGTCCGTTTACTCCCGTGGCGACGCGCCCGTAGGGTGCCTGAGGTCGGGCCCTGGTCCGACCATCCGGCCTTTGCAGCGTCGCGCAGGCATCAGACACATCGATCTACTCGTTCAGCTGAACACCCCCTGGCCGCAGAGGCGTTGGGCCCGTCGTCGACATCGGGTCGCTCCCATGCGGCACGCAGTGCCGCAGCACGTCGCCGGAGAGGGACGACGACAGGACCCCGCGAGGCGATCGGCACCGCCGTACCCGGCACCACGCCGACCGCCGACCGCCGTACACAGCTCTCCGCGCCGACGGCTGCGCACGGCACCACACCGCCCAGCACGCGGCACCCCCGCGGACGCGCCCCGCCGTTCCCGCGCATCCGCAGGACACCACCCCCAGGAGACGAAGGATGCCCGACCTCATAGTGCGCCGCGCGCGCCTCGCGGACGACGAACCCACCTGCGACATCCTCATCGAGGACGGTCTGATCACCGCCGTCGGACCCGGGCTCGCCGCGGCCGCGGCACCGGCCGAGGAACTGGACTGTCAGGGACGCGTGGTCATCCCCGGTCTGATCGAGTCGCACGTGCACCTCGACAAGGCCCTGCTGGACCGGGAGAGGCCCGACACCGAGGGCACACTCGCCGGGGCCATCGCCGTCACCGGGGCGCTCAAACGCGGCTTCACACCGCGGACCGTCCGCGACCGGGCCCGGGCCGTGCTCGACAGCGCGATCGCCAACGGCACCACGCTGCTGCGGGCACACCCCGACGTCGATCCCATCGTCGGGCTGCTGGGCGTGGAGGTGATGCTGGAGTTGCGGGACGAGTACGCCGACGCCGTCGAGATCCAGGTCGTCGCCTTCCCGCAGGAGGGCATCCTCCAGGCTCCGGGCACCCTCGATCTGTTGCGGGAGGCGCTGCGGGCGGGCGCGGACGTCGTGGGCGGCTGCACGTACAACGAGGCCACCGTGGACGACTGCCGGCGCCATGTCGACCTCGTCTTCGAACTGGCCCGGGAGTTCGGTGTCCCCGCCGACCTGCACGCGGACTTCGCCGACGACACCCAGGACCCCCGCTTCGCGCTCGCCGAGTACATAGCCGAGGTGACCGTCGAGTCCGGGCTGCGGGGCCGGGTGGCACTCGGCCACATGACGTCCCTGGCCGGCCGCGAACCCGCCGACCGGCGTGCTGTGCTGGGCGAACTCGCCGCGGCGGGCGTCGCGGTGGTACCGCTGCCCGCCACCGACATGCACCTGGGCGGACGGGCCGACGCGCACAACGTCCGGCGCGGGATCGCGCCCGTGCGTGACCTGTGGGAGGCGGGTGTCACCTGCGCCTACTCCTCCAACAACATCCGCAACGCGTTCACCCCCTACGGCAACGCCGACATGCTCGACATCGGTCTGTTCCTGGCGCAGACGAGCCACCTGTCCAGCCCTCAGGACCTGGCGCGGGTGCTCGCGATGGCCACCACCGAGGCGGCCGAGGTCGTCGGCATCGCCGACCGCTACGGACTGCGCGCCGGAGCACGCGCCGATCTGGTCGTCCTGGACACCCGGCGCGTCGCCGACGCCCTGCTGGACCGGCCCGCCCGCACCGCCGTCATCAAGTCGGGCCGTGTCGTGGCCCGCACCGTCCGCCACACCGATCTGCTGTTTCCCCGCAACAGCCGCACCACGGAGCCGAGCCATGCGTGAACGGATCCCCCACGAGATCGCGGCCTCCGTCCTCGCCGCGACCACGGCGTTCATCGGCGGCACCGCGCTCGACCTGCCGCCCTGGGCGATCTTCATCTCCTGGGCCGGCACCTTCCTGGCGGGCGGGCCCGGCCTCGCCGTGGCACGGCGGATGTGGGCCGCGATGCCGGCCGGATCGGCCTTCGCCCTGGTGATCGTGTTGCTCGACCAGCACCTCGGCGGCAGCCTCGGCGGCGGCCGGATCGCACAGGACGCGGTGCTGGCGCTGATCATCCTGGTGGTCAACAGCGTCCTGATGTACGCGGGCCGGCTGCGGGTCCTCGCTCTGGTGCCGGCCATGTTCCTCGGCTTCGCCTCCTACTTCGCCACCTTCTTCGGCGGGTTCGGCTTCCACGCGGGCAACCCCTACGCGGCGTGGGTGTCGGTGGTGGCGATGAACGCGCTCGGCCCGGTCTTCGCCTACCTCGCGGGCAGGCTCACCTTTCCCGTTCCGGCCACCGCACCGGACCACGCCACCGCGCCGGACCGCGCCGGGGCACCGGCCGCCCGCCCGGTCGACTCGGAGGTCTGACCGCCCCGGACTCCGCGAGGACGGAGGGCGGGCCCGCGTTCGCGGCCGGCTTGAGCACGGACCGGGGCTGAGTGGAAACACCGCACCAGGCATGAGGCAGGTGTGACTGCGGTCGACAGGAGGCGGCAGCGGCCCTCCCCGGCCACACGTGGGCGGCCGAGGCCGGGGCTGGGACACGTCGAACACGTATCGTCACCCGATCGAGGGGATTAGCCGACCGGCACGTCAAAAAGACATTTAGCCGACTGTACGGTCATTGCGGCGCCCGGACGGAGTGGCACCAACTCGCCCACCACATCGCGCCGTTCGCGCACGCGCGGCGGTGCCGGGCCACCCACGACCGACCTGCTGGAGGGGCTATGAGGTGTCCTGGGCGCCGGGCTGTCCGGGCCGTGACCGCCGTACGGACCGGCCTGGACGTCACCGGTGGAGCGACCCGGTGAAGGTCAGGGAAGTGCATCACGCCTACCGCCGCAGTCCGGTACTACGCGGGGTCGGCTTCGATCTGCGTCCCGGTGCGGTGGTGGGGATCGTCGGCGAGAACGGGGCGGGCAAGTCCACGTTGCTCAGGATCCTCTCGGGTGAGCTGCGCCCGACCCGAGGCACCGTCCGCCACCACGGCCGCTTCGGGTACTGCCCGCAGCACACCGTGCTCAACGACGCCTTCACCGTCCGCCAGCACCTGGAGTTCTTCCGGACCGCCTTCGGCCTGTCCGACCTGCGCCACGCCGAGGAGGCGATGGACGTCCTGGGCTTCACCGAGTACGCCGATGTACGCGCCGGGGTGCTCAGCGGCGGGACCCGGCAGAAACTGAACCTGACCCTGGCACTGATGCACGACCCGCAGGTGTTGCTGCTGGACGAGCCCTATCAGGGCTTCGACTGGGACACCTACCAGCGGTTCTGGGCTCTCGCCGCCCGGCTGCGCGACGCCGGGCGTTCGGTCCTGGTCGTCTCGCATCTCGCGTACGACGCCGAACGGCTGGACGAACTCTGGCGCCTGAGGGACGGACAGCTCCGGCTCGCCGTGAGCGCGGCATGAGGCGGCAGCCGGCGCTGTTCGTCACCGCGACGCGGTACGCGCTGACCGAGCATGTACGCAATCGGTTCGCGATGGCACTGGTCGCCGTGTTCATCCCGCTGTGGACCATGCTGGCGTACCTGATCATGCCCGACTCCCCGGCCCGGATGAGGCTGCGGGCCACCGGGGAGATGCTGGCCCCGCGCGGCAACGAGATCACCGAGATCAGCGGCGCGCTCAACGCCGTCACCCTGATCACCGGGTTCATGATGTTCGCCGCCACCTTCGCCGGCCACGACTTCGACCGCCGCCTGGCCATGGCCGGCTATCCCCGCACGCATCTCGTCCTGGCGAAGGTCGCCGCCCTCGCCCTGGCCTCCGCCGCCGTGTCCGCCTACGCCACCGCCATCACCTGCCTGATCTGGACGCCGCGCCAGCCCTTCCTGCTCGCCCTGGCCCTGTTCAGCGCGGCCATGACCTACGGCGTCCTCGGGGTCGGCTTCGGCGCCGTGATGCGCCGGGAGGTCGAGGGCATGTTCGCCATCCTGATGACGAGCATCATCGATCTCGGCCTGCAGAACCCCATCACCAGTTCCGGAAGCGAAAGCCCCGTCATCCGCTTCCTGCCCTCCTACGGCGCCATGCAGGCCAGCACCGCCGCGGGTTTCTCCACCAGCGGCGTACCCGACCACATCGCCATCCAGGCCGGCTGGTTCGCCGCTGCCGCACTGACCGGTCTCCTCGCCTTCCACCGCCGCACCCGCAACGCCCTGCCACCGGCGAGCCGGCCGTCCCTGCCGGGACCACGCCGGGCGAGCGGGGACCGGACGGCCGACGCCGGTACTCCGGCCGCCGGCTGACACGTTCGCGGCACCCACACCTGTCGGCCGGCACATGTCGTCAGCTGGAGTCATACATGGGCATGCCCCGAGTTCGAGAACGCCTCCGTCGGAACCGGCGTCCGCTACGGCCGGCAGCAGGTACGTCGGCAGGTACGGCGGCTGACCCTGCGGGGGCGGGTGCCGACCGGCCCGCACCCCTGCCCGCGGGCCACACCGACGCCTCCGTGCGGGCCGCTTATCGCGCCTGCCGCCGTGTGACCCGCGGGGAGGATCCCGGAGCGTACGCCCTCATCCGCCTGCTGCCCCGCGTGTTGCGCCCGGCGTGCTGGGCTGTCTGGGCAGCGGTGTCGAACCTCGACGATCTCATCGACGACCGGGATGCCACAGATGCCGAGCGGGCCGCCCGCGCGGAGAGCTGGATCACCGCGCTGGAGGCCGATCTGGTCTCCGGGACGAGTACCGACCCGGTTCGTCTCGCCCTGGTGGACGCCGCCACCCGGTGGCATCTGGATCTGTCCGGCCTCCGGGACGGCATGGTGGTGTCCCTCGGGGACGTGCACCGCCGGCACTTCGACGACTGGGCCCAGTGGCGGGCCTGGAGCCGCGGCCATGTCGCCCCCGTGTACGACCTGTTCCGGGACCTCTTCGACCGGGCGGGCGCACCGGTGCTCCTGCGGCTGGACCGGCAGGCGGGCTACGAGCAGTTCATCCACGGCGCCCGGCTCACCGACACCCTCACCGACCTGGCCGCCGACCTGGCCGAGAACCGGGTCCTGCTCCCCCGCGAGATCCTGGAGCAGTTCCCCGGGGCCGAGGACGACCTCGGGCACGGCCGGTGGAGCACCGCCACCGCGGCCCTGGTCGCCGAACTGACCGGCCTCGCCCGCCGATGGGTGACCCAGCCCGGCCTGACCCACGGCATGCACCCGGGCCCCGCCGTCACCGTCACCACGTTGACCGGTCTGCTGCTCGCCCAGCTCGACGCCGTCGAGGCAGCGGGCCCCGCCCTGCTCCGCTCCCAGGCCCGTCCCTCACCGGTGGCGCGAGCCCGCGTCCTGGTCCCCGCCCGTATCCGGTCGTCCCTGGCATGGAGCCTGACCCCGGTGACGATGCCCGCCACGCCACGACGGCCCACGGCGACCGGACCCAGGACGGCGGGGGGCCCGCCTCCAGGGGCGACGGAATTCCGGCAGCCGCCGAGGCACCCCAGCGGCTGCCGGCCCCCGCGGATCGGGGTCGAGGCGATGCCGGCCCACGTGGCCATCGTCATGGACGGCAACGGCCGCTGGGCCGAACACCGCGGTCTGCCCCGGTCCGAGGGCCATCGCGCCGGCGCCGACGCCCTGCACGAGATGGTCTACGGCGCCTTGGAGATCGGCCTGTCCCATCTGACCGTGTACGGGTTCTCCACCGAGAACTGGCGGCGCGACACGGAGGAAGTCGAAGGCATCATGGGTCTCCTGCGGCACGAGTTGGATGACGACCCCTTCCGCTCCCTGGATGTGCATCTGCGCTGGTCGGGCCGCTCGGAGAAACTGCCGGCGGATCTCGTCGAGTCCCTGCGCCGCAAGGAGACCACCACCCGCACCCGCACCGGCCTGACCTGCACCCTCTGCTTCAACTACGGCGGCCGGGACGAAATCACCCGCGCCGCCGCGGCCCTCGCCCGCGCGGCACAGGCAGGCGACCTGGATCCCGGCGCCATCGGCGAGGAGGACTTCGCCCGGCATCTGACCCTCACGACCTGCCGGACGTCGACCTGCTGTGGCGCACCGGAGGAGAGCAGCGCACCTCCAACTTCCTGCCCTGGCACGCCACGTACGCCGAACTGCACTTCACGCCCGACTACTGGCCGGACGTCGACCGCCGCGACCTGTGGAAGGCCATCACCGAATACGGGCACCGGCAACGCAGGCACGGTGCGGCGCGGACGGCTCAGCGGCGCTGACCGGCGTGGGCGGGTCGTCCCCGAGGCGGCGGCCCGCCGCGCTGCCCCGGAACGGAATGGTGGCGCCCACGAGTCCCGTTCCGACTCGTGGGCGCCACCTCCCGACGGGCCGGCGCCTGCCTGTGTCAGGTACGCAGGAGCCGTAGGTCGATGGCGTCGGCCATCGCCTTCATGCCCGCGTCATTGGGGTGGATGTGATCACCCGAGTCGTAGGCGGGGTTCAGCGCGGCCGGGTGCGCCGGATCGCGCATGGTCTTGTCGAAGTCGATGACGCCGTCGAAGGCGCCGCTGGTGCGGATCCACCGGTTGACGCTCTGCCGGATCGCCTCGGCGGCGGGCGTGTGGTACCCGTTGCCCTCGTCGGGCATCAGGGTCGCGCCGATGACGTCGACGTCGGCCGCGTGCGCCTCGTCGATCAGGGTGCGGTAGCCGTCGATGAGGTCCTCGGCCGTCAGCGCCCCGCCGCCCGGGCCCGCGTTGTTGCCGATGTCGTTGATGCCTTCGAAGAGGATCACGTCCCGCACGCCCGGCTGGCCGAGGGCGTCGTGCCGGAAGCGCTTGAGGGCGCTGACCCCCTGCCACAGGTTGGGGACGTCGGTGAGGACCCGGTTGCCGCCGATGCCGGCGTCGACGACGCTCAGCCTCTGCGGGCCGGCCTGGTCCTCCAGCCGGCGTCCGAGGAAGTCGGGCCACCGGGTGTAGGTGCCCGTGGAGGAGTGATAGCCATCGGTGATGGAGTCACCGAAGGCGACGACGGTGCCCTTCGCGGTCGGCGACACGGCGTCGAGACCGGCCAGGTAGTACCACGAGGTCGTGGTGGTGCCGAACGCGTCGGCGGTGTCGTCGCCGGTGTGGTTGCCCGAGGCGATGTAGGTCGTGTCGAACGCGTCGGAGTGCCAGGTCGACATGCCCGTGGTGCCGGGCACGTAGAGGCTGACGAGCAGGTTCTCCCCGGCGCTGACCGAGATCGGGACGACATCGCTGACCGCCTCTTCGCCCGGCGGGACCGTGACGTGGCGGGAACCGCCGAAGGTGACGTTCCGGAAGGTGCCGCGCACCGCCGACCCGCCGCTCGCCTGGACGGCCACGTCCACCGCGGTGGCGTCGAGCGGGGTGGTGCTGTACCGGTTGGACAGGGTGATCCGGGCGCCGGAACCCGCGACGCTGCTGTGCACCACCATCCGGAGGGTCTGGTCGCTGAAGGAGGGACCGCCGGTGGTCATGCTCGGTGACCAGGCGCTGACCCGGGTGCCCTTGCCGTTCGGCGGAGGGGTCGCGGCGGTCGCCACGTGCGCGGTACTCAGGGGGACGAGCGTGAGCGCCATGGCGGTCAGCGCGCCGGCCACGGCATGCAGGGACCTGCGGCGGGACCGGAAACCCGCTGGCGTTCTTTCCTTGTCGGGGGACATCGTCGATCTCCACTCTTCTCGTCGTCCGCGGCGGGCTGGGCTCGCCGGCTCTGGCTGAGGTGCGATGGAGGCGGTCGGGGCGGCATCACGGATCCCGTCGGCCCGGTGCGGTGGCGCCGCCCGCCACGCGCCTTTCCCTCCGGGCGGGGCGGGACCGCTGACCTGTCGTACGGGGCGGGCACCGCGGCGGCTCGTGTGCCGCCGTGGTAGCGGCCGGGGGGTGGTCCTGACCGCCGCGAACGGCGCCGCCGCGCCGCTGCCCGCGCGCCGTCGCCCCGCCTGACCGACCGAACCAGCCGGTCAGGCGGGGTGCGTCCGCGTCAGCCGAGGTTGCGCAAGGTGACGGACTGTCCGGGCTTGAGGCTGATCTTCCGTGTGGAGCCGCCCGCGACGACGGTCGTGTCACGGCCGCCGACGCTCTTCAGCGTCGCCCGGGTGACCTTGCCGTTCTTCCAGCTGAGGTCGGCGACGAAGCCGCCGCGGACACCCACGCCGGACACCGAGCCCGCTGCCGCCCACGCGGCGGGCAGCGCGGGCAGCAGCTCGACGTGCCCCGGCCGCGAGTAGACCAGCATCTCGACCACCGCGGAGGGGGTGCCGAAGTTGGCGTCGATCTGGAAGATGCCGCGGCCCTCCCCCATGTCCATGATGTCGAAGAGGTTCGGCGCGGTGCCGTTGCTGCCGCCCGCCGACGGCTTCAGGTTGTTGATGACGAGCTGGTAGGCGTTCTCCGCGTTCTTCAGCCGTGACCAGCACAGGCTGCGCCAGGCGTTGGACCAGCCGTAGCTGTTCATGCCGCGGGCGGTCAGCAGGGCCGTCGTGCCGGCGAGGATGTCCTTCGGCGTGGAGTCGTCCGGGCGGATCCGGTCGCCGGGGAAGAGGCCGACGAGCGGGGAGAGATGGCGGTGGGTGGTCTCACCGAGGTTGTCGGGCGACATCCACTCCTCCAGCCAGCCGGTCTTGGGGCTGACCACGGGCAGGTACAGGCGCCGGCGCAGGGCGTCGACGGTCGCGCCGTGGGAGGTGTCCTTGCCGAGGACCTGCGTGGCGGTGCGGTAGTTGCTGAAGAGGTTCCACACCAGTTCCTGGGCGTAGGTGATGCCCTTGGCGTCGAGCGGACCCTGCTCGGGCGACCAGTCGCTGTCGGCGATGAGGACCTCGCGGGAGGCGCCGGACGCGTCGGTGACGGTCGTGGTGATGAGGCGGGTCTGCCAGAACTCCACGGCGCCCTTGACGAGGGGGTAGATCCTTTCGAGGTAGGCGGTGTCCTGCGTGTACTCGTAGTGCTCGAACAGGCTCTGGCAGATCCATGCGTTGCCGGCCGGGTGCCACCACCAGCCGCCTCCGCCGTAGGGGTTGGTGGAGATGGCGACGGTCCAGCCGGCGATCTCGCCACTGGAGTTTCGGTACCGGTTGCTGGAGCTGTTGAACAGCCGCTGGGTGACCTCCGTCCAGCAGGGCAGTTGCGCGACGCAGTAGTCCGCGAAGGCGTCGAAGCAGCCGGACAGGCCGGCCCGGTCGGCCATCCAGTAGTTCATCTGGATGTTGATGTCGGTGTGGTAGTCGCCCATCCAGTCCGGGTCGTTGCCGTCCAGCCACGGTCCTTGCAGGCCCATCGGCAGGCTGCCCCGCGACCCGGAGATCATCAGGTAGCGGCCGTACTGGAGGTAGGCGGCCTCCAGTTCCGGGTCGGGGACGTCGTCCCGGTAGCGCGCCTGGACCCGGCCCCAGGTGTCCAGCTTGCGCTGTGCGGCGGACGAGGTGCCGAGGTCGATGTCCAGCTGTTCGAACAGCGGGCGGAAGTCGGCGACATGGGTGTACAGCAGGGTGGTCGCGGAGTGCCGTGCCGCGTCGAGGACCTTGGTGCGCGCCAGGCTCTCGGGTTCCACGGAGGGGTTGCGGAACCCGGCGGCCGCGTCGGGCGCGTAGTCGGTGCCGCCGCCGACCACGACGGTGAGGTCCTTGCAGCGGCTGAAGGTGATCGACGTACCGTCGACGGCGACCGTGCCGCTGCTGCTGTACGCGGTGACGGCCGCGCCGTACTTCAGGCCGTTGGCGAAGGAGGCGCCGAAGGAGGCGTGGCGCCCTGCACCGTCCGCGGTGGTGGATTCGCCGTGGGTGCCGGCGAGGGAGACGGTACCGGTGTAGGTGCCGCCGCCCCGCTGGGAGAAGTACAGGACGATGACGTCGTCGGGGCGGCTGGCGAAGATCTGCCGCTGGTAGGTGACGCCGGCCAGGTCGTACGAGGCGTTGACGAGGCCCTGGGCCAGGTCGAGGGTGCGACGGTAGTTGCCGACGGTGCCCAGGTCGTGCCCCGGTATGTCGACGGTGAGTTCGGCGAGCAGGGTCAGGGAGCCGAAGTCCGCGCGGCCGTAGGGGAACTGGCCGTCGCTCTGGAGCGTGTCGTTGAGGCCGCCGGTCCACAGGGTGGCGTCGGTGATCGTCAGCAGTTCGCTGGAGGGGTCGTTGCTGACGAGGGCTCCGAGGCGCCCGTTCCCGACCGGCAGACCCTGCTGGATCATCGAGTTGGGGGAGCCGGGGGCCTGCCACCACAGCTGGTTCTTCGCGGCGGCGGCCGCCGGCAGCAGGGGCGAGGAGGTGGGGCGGAGGGGGGCCGCGGAAGCGGTGAAGGCGGGCAGACCGGCGAGGGCGGCGGTCACACCCGCGGTGGCGGCGAGGGTGAGGAAGCCTCTGCGGCTCGGGTGATCGTCGCGCGATTCGGTGTGCTGGATGTCCACGTTGTGCACTCCATGTCCGGGGAACGGCGCTGCGGGAACGACGGGAACAGGCCGTCGGGTGTGTGCGGGGGCGCATCCGGCGGCCGTGGGCACGCCGGGATGCTGCGGGACCGTGTGGGGGCGGGGGACGGTCCCCGGGTGCGGGGCCCGGTCGTGTCGTCACCGGGCCCCGCGGGAGGGGTCAGACGGACTTGGGTACGTCGATCCTGTCGATGTCGGGTGCGTAGTCGCCACCGCTGTCGAAGGTGATGGTGTTGGAACCCGCTTTCAGCGCCAGTTGGACGCTGACGGTCTCGGCCGTGCCCCAGTCGCCCGTGGACGGGAACTTCAGGCTGGTGCCGTGGCCGCTGTTGGAGTAGACGGTCACCGAGCGGGGGTCGCCGCTGACGTAGGCGACGTTGACGGTGTAGATGCCGGCCTTCTTCACCGTGACGTCGTTGAACTGGAGCTTGCTGCCGAGGTAGAGGTTGCCGACCTTCTTGCCGCCGGAGCAGGAGTCGCAGCCGGCGACGGAGGCGTTGCCGGTCAGGGTGTTGGCCGGGGACTCGGCCTCGTAGCCGGTGGTCGCCGGTCGGGTGCCACCGGGTGTGACGGTGAACAGCCGTGAGCCGTGTGCGGGCAGCGTCGCGGTGATCTTGTTCTTGTACTGTCCGAGGTTCTGGTGGCTCCACAGGTCGCGCACGGATGCCGCGCCGGTGAATCCGAAGGAAGCCCAGTCGGCCGTGACGGAGGCGGGCGCGTTGCCGAGGTTGAAGAGGGCCACGGTGTAGCTGCCGTCGGAGTTCCTGGTCCCCCAGACCTGCTGGTCGCCCATCGGGGTGACGGGACGCGCGACGGGCGAGTCGTTCTGGTCGACGGCGATGACCTCCTCGTTGGTCAGCAGCGAGAGGCCGTAGCTGTCCAGCTTGGTGAGGTCGTCACCGGTGTACAGCGGCGACTTGTTGATGGCCCACAGGGTCATGTAGCTCTGCCGCTCGGCCTTGGTGAGGCCGTCCATGTCCCCGTTGCCGACGTCGAGCGCGTCCAGGTCGTTCCAGCCGCCCGGGCCCGCCTTGCGGCTCCACGCCGGGGCGTCGTTCCACCGGTCGTTGACCGAGTTCTCCCAGGTGACGAGGGTGTTGCAGTAGCACTCGACATCGGTGTCGATGCGCCATCCGTTGGAGTACTTCTTCCAGTCGGCGGCGTGCGCGATGTCGAGCGACCAGGAGATTTCGAGGTGGATGGGGCGCTTGGTGTCGGCGATGGCCCGGTGCCAGGCGGCGACGTCCGCGACGTTGTTGTAGTTGTCACCGGACTTGAAGGAGCCCGGGCCGACCCCGTCCAGCTTCAGGAAGTCGTAGCCCCAGTCCGCCAGCATCTGCGCCTGCGAGTCGATGTACTTCTGCGCGCAGGGTTTGTCGAAGTCCAGCTTGTAGGCGCTGTCCCAGCCGTTGGTGGTGCGCAGGTCCGGGTAGACGATGTCGGCGGTGGTGCAGCCGGGGGCGTTCCAGATCGGCAGCTTGCCGTCACCGTATCCCCCCTTCTCCAGACCGACGGGAAGGTAGATGCCGGCCTTGAGGCCCTTGGCGTGGATGTGGTCGGCGACCGCCTTCATGCCGCGGGGGAAGCGGACCGGATCGGGTGTCTGGCGGCCGTACTGGTCGTACCCGGGCGTCCAGTTGTTGTCCATCCACCAGCCGGCGTCGATGTTGACGTGGTCGTACCCGTACTTCTTCAGCGTGGTGGCGAGGGCGTCGGTCTGCTTCAGGACGTTCGCCTCGGTGAGGTAGCTGTAGTTGCCGTCCGGATTCAGGCCCGGGTAGCTGGAGGTCTGCATGCTCCAACTGGACCAGCCCATGTAGGGCTTGGCGGCGAGGCCGGAGGCGGCGTCCGCCATGCCGGCTGTCGACGTGCCGGCCGCGGTCGTGGACCGGGCCGGGGCGGCGGTGGCCTGGGTGGCGGTGACCGGGACCGCCGCGGCGAGTCCGGCCGTCACGGCCAGGACCAGCGTGGCTCTGAGGGTACGGCGCGGGGAGCCGGCGAGGGCTCCGCGCAGGGCTCTGAACGAGGATGACCGCATGGGTCGGGCCTCCTGGAGGTGGGTGAGCGAAATCGCGCGGTGGTACCCGGTGGGGGACGGGCGGTGTTCCGGGCAGGGGCCGGCGGTGTTGCGGCCGGGCCGCCGGGCGTGGCTGTCGGGTGACCGACCGCCGGGGTGCCGAGGCGGCGGCTCAGCCCTTGCCCGAGCCGGGGGTGAGTCCGCTGAGGGGCTTCCGTCGCGGCGTGCGGCGTGCCGGCGGTGCGGGGATCGCGGTCGCGGGAGCGGGTGCCGCGGTGAGGTCGGGTCGGGTGCGGGGGGCGTGCTGGGGATCGGTCGGCGCGGAGGTGGCCGGGGGTCCCTGTGGTGGTCCGAGGCTGCGGCTCGGCGGCGTCATCGCTCCTCCTCGTACGTGTCTGATCCGATGAAGGACTGGATCGCGGTGGCCGCGGCCCCGCGCGCCCACTCGGCGAAGGGCAGGGGGCGGGTCATCACGTCGCATTGCGAAGCGGTGCCGAAGGCCGACGCGGCGAACGCGTCCCGGATGCCGTCGGCGAAGAGGTCGTAGGCGGCGAGTCCCTCCCCGGAGATGATCACTCGCTCGGGACCGAGGAGGTTCACCAGGGAGCCGATGGCCTTGCCGATGGCCTCACCGGCCCGTGCGTAGACCTCGCGGACACCGGGATCGCCGCCGCGCGCGAGGTCCAGTGCCTCGGCCGCGGACGTCACCTGCTGGTCGGTGGCCTCGCGCACCCCGCGGAGCAGTGCGGGGTCCGCGGCGATCGCCTCCACGCACCCCCGGTTGCCGCAGTGGCAGAGCGGGCCGAGCGGGTCGAGGGACAGGTGCCCGATCTCGCCGGCCACGCCGTGCGCGCCCGACACGACCCGTCCGTGCACCACCAGGCCACAGCCGATGCCGGCGCCGACGGTCACCAGGGCGAAGTCCGACAGCCCGACCCCGGCCCCGAACCAGTGCTCGGCGACGGTGAGGGCCCGCACGTCGTTGTCGACCGTGACCGGCAGCCCGGTCGCGGTCCCGACGATGTCGGCGAGCGGTACGTCCCGCCATTCCAGGAAGGGCGAGTAGCGGACCACACCGGCCGCGCGGTCCACATCGCCGGAGATCGCGATGCCCAGCCCCCGCACCGGCACCCCGAATCCGTCGGCCTCCGTGAGGAGTTCCTGCACCAGGGCGGTGACCGCGGGAAGCACCGCCTCCGGCTCACGGTCCGTGAGCCGTACGTGCCGGGGGATCCGGATCCGGCAGCACAGGTCGGCCAGCACGGCGATGATCTCGTCGCCCGTCACCTTGATCCCGATGAACAGCGCCCTCCCCGCGTCCACCCAGACCAGGCTGGCCGGACGTCCCACAGCGGGCCGCGCCCCCTCGTCCGCGCCCTCGACCAGATAGCCGAGTTCCATCAGCGGACGAACCGCCTTGGTGATGGCGGCCGCGGAGAGCCCGGTCCGCCGCGCCGTCTCGGCCCGGGTGAGCGGGCCGTGCGAGAGCAGGGTGGTGAAGACCAGGGAAGCGGCCGGCGTCATCGCCGGGACCGCCTCGGAGGAGGGGGTCGAGCGCATGGCCGGAAACCTAGGTTGGTTCTTTTTCACTGTCAATAAAAAAAGCCAAGTCCTTTCGAAGTCGGCGACTTGCCCCTGCTCCTCCTGGAAAACGCAGAAGCCGTCTGGACGTTGACACTTGATCAAAGGCACGGTTGGCTGCGGACTGCTCCTTGTGCGGCACTCTCCGAACGTGAGGACCCATGTCTGAGATCTCCTTCGACCCGGCCTCCGGTGTCTGGCTGCTCTCCACCGCGCGCACGTCGTACGCGCTGCGGATCGATGACACGGGAGCGCCCTGCCACCTCGCCTGGGGACCTCGGCTGCCCCGCACGGCGGCAGGCCGGCTGGTCCCTCCCCCGACCGGGGAGATCAGCAGCTTCGAGGGCCGCTCCCCGGCCGGCGAGGAGTTGCCGGTGGACGGCGGGGCCCGGTACGGGGCGCCCTCCCTCCGGGTGCGGTTCGCCGACGGCACCCGGGCCTTCGAGTGGGCACCCCTGGGCCACTCGGTCGGCGAACCGGCGCCCGGCACGACCGAACTCGCCCTGGAGTTCCGCGACCGCCACTACCCCCTGGCGGTCACCCTCCACTACCGGGTCCACGACGACAGCGACGTCATCGAGCGGTGGACCGTGCTGCGCAACACCGGACAGGAGCCGATCACCGCGCTGCGCGCCGACTCCGCCGCCTGGACGCTGCCGCCGCGCGACGACTACCGCTTCAGCCATGTCACCGGCCAGTGGTCGGCGGAGAGTCTGCTGCACCGGGAGCGGGTTCCGCACGGCGAGACTGTGCTCACCAGCCGGCGCGGCATCACCAGCCACCACGCGAACCCGTGGGTGATGCTGGACGCCGGCGACGCCACCGAGGACCGGGGCGAGGTGTGGAGCGCTGCGCTGGCCTGGAGCGGCAGCTGGCACCTCGTCGTGCAGCGCACGACCGACGGGCGTACGTGCTGCACCGGCGGCGCGGGGCAGGACGGGACGGAGCTGCCCCTCGGCCCCGGCCAGGAGTACGCGACCCCGCGGTTCGCGGCCCTGTACACCGACGGCGGTTTCGGCGCGGCGAGCCGTTCCTGGCACGCGTACGTCCTGGCCCACGTGCTGCCGCACCCGCACGAGACGCGCCCCGTGCTGTTCAACTCCTGGGAGGCCACCGGCTTCGACGTCGACGAGGCCGGCCAGAAGGCGCTCGCGGCCCGGGCGGCCGAGCTGGGGGTGGAACTCTACGTCGTCGACGACGGCTGGTACCGGGGCCGCCGCGACGACACCGCCGGACTCGGTGACTGGACACCGGACCCCGAGCGGTTCCCCGGGGGGCTGGGCCCGCTGGCCGCGGAGGTCCACCGGCTCGGGATGCGGTTCGGCCTGTGGGTGGAGCCCGAGATGACCAACCCGGACAGCGACCTCTACCGCGCGCACCCCGACTGGGTGCTGCACTTCCCGCACCGCACCCGCACCGAACTGCGCAACCAGCTGGTGCTCAACTTCGCGCGTGACGACGTCGCCGGGTGGGCGTACGGCTGGCTGACCCGGCTGGTCGCGGACCACGGGATCGACTTCCTCAAGTGGGACATGAACCGCGCCTTCAGCGAGGCCGGCTGGCCTGCCGTTCAGGACGGCCACGACCTGCTGTGGACGCGGTACGTCCACAACCTCTACGGCGTCATCGACCGGCTGCGCGCGGACCACCCCGGGCTGCGGATCGAGACGTGCAGCGGCGGCGGCGGCCGTGTCGACCTCGGCATCCTCTCCCGTACGGACCAGGCGTGGCCGTCCGACAACACCGACGGGGCGGACCGGGTCTCCATCCAGCACGGCTTCAGCCAGCTCTACCCGGCGCGGGTGATGGCGGCCTGGGTGACGGACGTGCCCAACCAGCTCACCCACCGCTCGGTGCCGCTGCGTTACCGCTTCCACGTCGCGATGGCGGGGGTGCTGGCCGTGGGGGGCGACCTCACCCGGTGGACACCCGGGGAACTCGCCGAGGGCGCGGCGCTGGTGGCGCAGTACAAGAAGGTCCGTCACATCGTGCAGCACGGCATCCAGTACCGGCTGCGCGGTCCCGTCGACGACGGGCCGACCGCCGTGCAGTACGTCACCCGGGACCGCCGGGAGGTGTTCGTGCTGGTGTGGCAGCGGGGCCCCCGTCATGGCACGCCGCGGCCCGTCCTCAGGCCGGCCGGCCTTGATCCCGCCGCCCGCTACCGGGACACGGCGACCGGCACCGTGCATCACGCGGCCGTACTGACCGGGTACGGATTCACCCCCGACCTGCCGGCCGGCGACTGGTCCAGCACGTCCGTGCATCTGATCAGGGTGGACGACGCGGTGGACGACAACCTGGACGAACCGGCTTGATCAAATAATGCCGTTTTGTGCTATCTTCGCTCACGGGTGAGATCGAAAATGGGGTGGCAGGACGCCGGTAGGGCCCGGGACGAGAAGTTCGCCGCAACTCGGGACTGCGGGAACTGCTCTCCCGCTGACCACGGAGTGGGCGGGGCCGCCGAGGGGACCGGCTCCGCGGTACCGCCCGCCACGCCTGTCACCAGACCGCACGGCCAGGCCGCGTGACCGAACCAGGTGACCAAGCCGGGTGACCAAGCCGGGTGACCAAGCCGGGTGACCAAGCCGGGTGACGCACCGGCCACCGTGGACCGCCGCCGTGCCGACGATCCGCGTACACCCGCCGTTGGGCCGGCTGCGGCAGCCTGGCCGCATGAACCTGAACCGGACCCAGTCCGTCGAGTCCGTGGACGGGCTCATGTCCTTGCTGGCCGACTGCGAGGACGCCTGGGACACCCCGGACCGCACCGGCGATCCGGTGGACATCCTCAGCCACGGCCTCCAGGTCGCCGCCGTCCTCGCCGAGCGGTACCCGGACGACGAGGAACTCCAGATCGCCGGGCTCGTCCACGACCTCGGGCACCGCCTGTGTCCCGGTGACGAGGCCGGACACGGCGAGCACGGGGCCGCGGCCGTCGCCGGGCTGCTGGGGCAGCGGGTGGCCCGCCTCGTCGCCCTGCACATCCCCGCCAAGCGCTATCTCGTGGCCACCGACCCGGGCCTCGCGCTCTCGCCGGAGAGCGCCCGCACCCTCGGCTGCCAGGGCGGAGCCATGACGCCCGAGGAGGCGGCCGGCTTCGAGGCCGACCCGGACTTCGGCGCGGCGGTGGCGCTCCGCCGCGCCGACGACGCGGGCAAGGTCGTCGGCCTGCGCGTGCCGGGCCTGGACCGCTGGCGGCCGGTGGTGAGCGCGGTGGCCGCCGCGAGTGCGGCGCGGGCACGTCGCACGGCGCGCTCCACTCGTCCCTGACCGGGCAGGTGGGGCGCGTCACGCCTCCTGGGCCGAGTCGGCGGGCGGGATCAGACGGGCCGTGAGGTCGGGGTCGGGCATGGCCGGGTCGAAGGGGTACATCGGGCGGTGGATCCGGCGGTGGCCGAGCCGAGTGAGGTCCTGGTCGACGCCGCCCGGGGTGAGGGCCATCTTCCAGTCGGCGGCCATGGCGTACAGCTCGGGTTCCAGGTAGCCGATCTTGACGATGACGACGGCCGCCTCCCGCGGCGAAAGCCGCAGCCGGGTGAAGTCGTGTTCGTGGTGGTACGGCTTGCGCAGCCGGGTGAGGATCACCAGAACGCTGCCCACCCGCAGCACGACCTCCGTCTCCGCGTCCCGGTCACCGTGCCGCACCGCGTGGACCACGCCCGTCAGGGTCAGTGGCCCGGCGTGCCGGTCGTCCACCCCGGCGCCCGCGGTCACCGTGACGGTCGCGCCGACTCCGGCCCGCACCGCCGTCTCGACCGCCGCAGGCCCCGGCAGGGACGCGTAGATGACGACCGGCCCGGACGGATCCGTGAACTCCGGCCGGGCCAGTACCTGTTCCAGTCCCCAGGTGACGTCCCCGGCGCCGCCCGCCGTCGGATTGTCCCCGGTGTCGCTGATGAAGTAGGGGCGCGCGGTGGCCGCCAGCGCCGTGTCCAGACAGTCGTCGAGGGTGCCGGTCGGCGCCACGAACGCGAAGTCGCGCCGGGCCGCCCAGAAGCCGCGGGCCAGCCGCTCCGCGCCGTCCGCGACCGCCCGCGGATCCGGTCCGGTGACGACCACGGCGGCCCGGTTGCGCGGCTCGTCCGCCCAGGCGTACCCCACCCACAGCGCGGCGTCGACGACACCGGGCAGCGCGGCCACCTCCTCGACCGCCGCGTACACGCTCCGCGCCGGTTCGACCCGGGTGGAGGTCTGCTCCCCGGCGAGCAGCACCGGCACCGGCACCCATGCCTTGACCGGGCGGGGCGCCCCGCTCACCAGCAGGTCTACAAGGTTGCGCGCCGCGCGCTCCTTCGTCTCCATGGCGTCCTCGTGCGGGGCGGTGCGGTAGCAGGTGATCAGGTCGCTGCGGTGCACCAGGTCGCGCGAGACGTTGCCGTGCAGGTCCATCGACGTCGACACGAGTACGTCCGGGCCCACCACCTCACGGACGCGGGCGAGCAGCTCCGCCTCGGCGTCGTCCAGGCCGGCCACGGTCATCGCGCCGTGGATGTCGAACCAGAGACCGTCGACCAGCCCCAACTCCCCGAGTTTTACGAGCAGTTCGGCCGAGAGTTCGGCGAACGCGGCGGCCGTGACGGTGCCGCCCGGCAGCGCCTTGCCGACCAGCGCGCCACGCCAGTCGGCGGCCTCCCCGAGCGGCTCACCGGGGGCGAGGAAGGGATAGCGGTCCAGTACGTCGGCGCCGCGCTGCGGGTGGAAGGCGGGGGCCTCGGTCACGGCCGGGGAGAACGTGGACGACTCGATGCCGAGACCGGCCACGGCGATCACGGGACGGGCGACTGCGGTACGGGGCTGGGACATGGCTCCTCATACGGTCGTCGGAACGGGAGGGAGAGACACGGAACCGACTGGGGCACGGGACCAGCAGGGATACCCAGCAGGACCGGCGGGAACACGGACACACGGGAACGCGGAAACACGTGGGCGCGGGAACACAGGAACGCAGCAGCACGTGGACGGGGGTCACGGCGGGGCGCCGGTCGCCGTGCGCAGGGCCGACCGGCCACGAGAACACCCGGTCGACGATCGACCGCGGCGCTATCGTTCCAGGGTCGCAACGACCCGGCTCGCGCCTCGTGTCGGCCTCGCGCCGCACCGGGCGGCGCCCGTCCGTCTGGAGGAAGCACATGGCCGACGAGCCCGAGGTGGCATTCGGGCGCAGCGGCGACTCGGCGCAGGTGTGCGGCCGTCCGGTCGGCGCGGGGTCCCCGCGGCGGCCGGCGCGAGCGGTGGACGCCACCGTGGGCGCATCCGGTGGCCGGCCGTCGCGCGGGAGGCGGTGCTGAGATGGGCGGCCTGCTGTCCGAAATCGGAAAGAAGCTGGCCGAACGGTGGTTCTCGCTGCTGGTCCTGCCGGGTGCCCTCTACCTGGCGGTGCTGGCCACGGCCCACGCGCTCGGCCATACGCACCCCTTCGATCCCGCTCGCCTCGCCGATCGGATCGGTGCCTGGGCCCGTACCCCGGTCGTCGGTGACGCCGGCGGACAGGCCGTCGTACTGGCCGCCGTGCTGGCGGGCGCCGGCGCCGCGGGACTGGCCGCCCAGGCCCTCGGGGCCCTCGCGGAACGGCTGTGGCTCGCCGCCGACTGGCGTGCCTGGCCCCTCCCGCTGCGCCGGGCGGCCGAGTTGCGGGTCAGGCGCAGGCGGGACCACTGGGAGACGGCCGCACACCACTACGACCGGCAGCGCGAGGAAGCGGCCCGCGCCCTGGCCCTGGGCCGGTGGTCCGATCCGGCGGACCGCCATGCCGCCCATCGCGGCATGGCCTCGGTCTCCGTCGAACGTCCGGACCGGCCCACCTGGTGCGGTGACCGCATCCAGGCGGTCGCCGTCCGGCTGGACCGGCAGTACCGCCTCGATCTCGCCGCCGTCTGGCCCCACCTGTGGCTGATCCTGCCCGACGCGCCCCGTGCGGAGATCACCGCCGCCCGCGAGTCCCTCACCCGGGCCACCGCCCTGGCCGCGTGGTCGCTGCTCTATCTGCCCGTGGCGGTGCTCTGGTGGCCGGCCGCGCTGATCAGCGCGGCCCTCGCCGTCAGCAGCCGGGCGCGGACCCGGGCGGCGACGGACACCTATGCCACGCTCCTGGAGGCCGCCGTCCGCCTGCACGGCACCGGCCTCGCCGACCAGTTGGGGATCGACCGCACCGGGCCGCTGACCAAGGAACTCGGCACGGAGCTGACCCGGCACCTACGCACCGACCCGCCGGCCATGTCCGCCCGAACTCCGCACCAGTCAGGGAGGGTTGCCGGTGTCCGGGAGCCATGACCGGCTCCGGCGGGCCGCCTTGTGTTTCCGACGGCCCTTCGGCAGACTCCGGGGGCATGGCACGGGCGGAACACTCAGAGGCAGCGGACGACTCAGCCGGCCAGGACCGGATCCTTCTCCTCGGATTCTCCCCCGACGGACGGATGATCGTCGCACGGAACGACCCGGACCAGGCGCGCTGTGTCGTCGTCCTGATCCCCGGTATCGGCGTGACGGCGCCCGACGCGCTGTTGTTGCGTGCCGAGTCCTTCTACCAGCAGATCGCGTCGGCACCGGACGACGACACGGTTTCGGTCATCACCTGGGCCGACTACCTGGCACCCCGGCTGCCCGACGAGGCCCGCGATCCGGCCCCGGCCGCGGGCGCCGCGGCCCGGCTGGCCGGGTTCGTCGCCGGACTCCGGGTGACGTCACGGTTCCGGGACCCGGGGAACCGGGCGCGGATCACGGTCGTCGGGCACGGTTACGGCGGCCTGGTCGTGGGGTTCGCGGCCCGGGACGTACCCCTGGACGTCGACGCGACGGTATTCCTCGGCAGTGCGTCCGCGGGCACGGACACGGCGGGCGGGCTGCGGGGCGCCGGTCAGGTGTACGCCACGTCCCCCGACGTCAACGGCGACGGCACCCCCTACGGGGTGCACGGTCCACGGCCGGACTCCGCGGACTTCGGCGCGCGGGTGCTCCAGCCCGGCCCGCTGTCATACGGCAACGATCCGACCGTACGGTACCTGTCCTCGCTCCGGCGGATCGTCCTCGGGACGGACTGATCCGCCTCACGCGCCGGTGTACAGGTGCGCGGCCCACAGGGACGGTGTGCCGGGGTACCGGTCGCGCTGCCCGCGGGTGGCGCGGTGCAGGGCGTGGGCGGCACGAGTGAGGTCGAGCGTCCCGGTCCGCGGGTCGCGCAGGGCGGAGTAGAAATCCTCGGCGATCTCGACGGCGACCTCGTCGTCCACCATCCACAGGGTGCCGACCACCCGGGGGAAGCCCGCGAGTTGGAAGGCGCCGGCCAGGTGCATCGACTCGTCCATGAGGTGGTCGGCGACGTTCAGGGCGGTGTGGCAGGCCGACAGGTAGGCGAGTTGGGCGCCTTCGAGGTCGACGGCGGCCAGGTCGCCGACGGTCAGCGAAGCGCGGGCGTGGTCGTGCAGCAGGAGCCGGCTGGCCGACGGGTCGTCGAGGGAGTACTCGCCGTGGCAGGCGAAGTGCACGACGGACCGTCCGGGGAGTTCCGCCCGGACCCGGTCGTGCGTGGGAAGCGCCGGGTCGCCCGGGACGGCGGCGGAGCGCGGGTCCGGTTCGATCAGGCTGAGGGGGTCGGGCAGCAGCCCGGCGACCGACCCGGCCTCGGCCGCCACGTGCTGGAGCCGCCCGTGCTGCGGCAGCCCCGGGGTGGTGGGCATGGCGACGATGAGCGAACGGTGCGGACCAGCGGCGGTCTGGCGTTGCCGGGCGTGTCGCAGCGCCCGGACGGTGGGCGTGTAGGAGGACACGACGCGGTCCATGACGGTGCGTCCGGTGCCGGGCTGGTCATGGTGTCCGGCGGCGTGCAGCGGCAGCAGGCCCAGGCGCCCGCTCGGCGCCCACCACACCCGTGGCCAGGCGGTCCCCTCGGGCGGGGCCGTGCGGTGGCCGAGCGCGTCGAGGACCGGTCCGGCGGCGTTGTCCCAGAGCCAGGCCAGCACCTCGGTGAGCGTTCGCTGGGCCGCGATGCGGTCGGCGGCGGGATCGGTGGCATCGCGCAGTGCCAGGTGGAAGGTGTTGGCCTTGTCGATGACCGTGAGCGGGGTCAGGGCGGGCAGCGGCAGCACGGTGACGTCGTCCGCGGTGAGCAGCAGGGCATGGCTGTGCAGGTCGTGGACGTTGAAGCTGACGATGGGGCCCTGTCGGGCCTCGGACCGCAACGCGTCGAGGGAGGGCGGCAGGGCGAAGGCGGTGAACCCGTCCAAGGTGCGGATGTGCTGGAGCAGTTCGGTCATCCGGGCGGCCGGGTCGGCGGGCGCGTCGAGGGTGTCGGCCCCGGTGTCGGCGGCCCGCAGGGGCTCGGCGTACCGGTCGACCCGGTCGCGCAGTTGGGCGTAGCGGCTCGCGAGCGCCGGGTGGACGCGGTGGAGTTCGGCAAGGTCGCCGCGGGTGTCCAGGGTCTGACTCAACAGGACCGCGCGTCCTGCCTCCAGCAGGGACAGGGCGCGTCGGGCCCGCTGCGGCGGCGGGCGCGTCGGGTCGGCCAGCGCGAGGGCGGCAGCGGTGTCCGCCAGACCGCCGACGGACTCGATGGCATGCTCCTGGTCGTGGCGGCGCAGGCGGTGCGAGGCGAGTTCGGGCAACAGGAGAACGGCGGTCTCCAGCAGGTCGGCCGCCCGGGCCAGGTCCGAGGCGGCCGCCAGTCCGGCGGCGAGACGCGCGGCCTCGATGCGGAATCCCGGCGGCGCCGACTCGGAGCGGACCAGTTCTCCGAGGACCCGCAGCGCCTCGTCGCCGTCGGCGGCTTCCCCCGTGCGCTGGGCCCGTGCGTGCAGTGCCGTTCCCACCAGCAGCAGCGCCTTCGGACGGCTGCGGTTCCCGGTGCCGATCGCTTCGAGCGCCCGGCGCCCCCAGTCCACCGCCTCGTCCATCGCCTGCCAGTCCTTGAGGTACTGGAAACAGGACTGAAGCACGTCGCAGAGGTTCATGAGGCTCTGCGCGCTGTCCGGTTCGTCCGCCGTGTGGAATTCGACGGAGCGGCGGCCGAACCCGACCGCCTCGTCCAGATCCGCCGCGTCCCGGTACCGCGTGAACCGCATGTGCAGGGCGTTGCTCAGCGATCCGAGGCACACGCCGTGCTCCGGGCTGTCGGCCGGGGCCGTGTCGAGGGCAGTACGCGCGAACTCGACCGCCTGGTCGAGGTCCGCTCGTTCTCCGGACCGCCCGAAGCGCAGCCTCAGCGCGATGCTCAGGGACGTCAGGCATCCCACCCGCTCCGCGGGGTCGACGGCGGAGGTCTTCAGATGCCGGCGCAGCACCCGGATGCCGTCGTCCGCGTCGGCCGTCGAACCGGTCCGTTCGAACCGCTCGATGAGGCAACTGGCGAGGTGCCGCGGCAGGTCGTCGCCGCCGGCCCTTCCCAGGGCGAGCCGACCGTGCCCGCCGGGACGGGGGCCGACGACGAGGATGCTCCCGTCCCGGCCGTCGCCGGTCCCGGGCGTCCCCGAGAACGCTTCGGCGGCGCGGCGGGCCAGGCTGACCGACTCGTCCAGGTCCGGCAGCGATCCGGTCCGCCGCGAACGGGTCAGCAGCATCTTCGACAGGTTCTGGAGCGCCATCGGTCCTTCCGCCCGGGTGCCGTCCTGTCCCTCGACGGCCAGGCGGCCCAAGGCCATTGCCTCGTCCCCGTCCCGGCTCGCACCGCTACGCAGGTAGCGGATGTACAGCGCGCTGGAGAGGCTCGCCAGACCGGCCGTGCGCTCGTGGTCGTCCGCCGCGGCTTCCACCGCCGCCCGGTCGGCGGTGATGGCGTCGTCCAGGTCCGCCGGCCGTCCCTGGCGCATGAACCGGACGAGCAGCGCGGCGGAGAGGTCCCTCATGCGTGTGCTCCGCTCGGCGTGGCCGACGGCCGTCCGGTCGGTGACGGCCCGTCTGGTGGCCACCGTCTCGTCGAGGTCGTCGGACGTACCGGACAGCGAGAACCGCGTCCACAGCACCTGGTCGAGGACGGTCAGGTGGAGTTCGCCCAGGGTGCCGCCGCCGTCGGCGGTCTCGACCGCGCGGCGGCAGGACGCGACGGCCTCGTCCAGATCCGCCGCCGAGCCGGTCCGCTCGTGGCGGACCAGCAGCGCGGAGCCGAGGTTGACGAGCATCAGCGCCAGCCGGCCGGGCTCGGTGTCCCCGACCGCCGCGACGGCCTCACGGGCCAGGTCCACCGCCTCGTCGCCCTCCGCCGCCGCTCGGGTGCGCAGGAAACGCAGGCGTACCGCCATGCTGAGATCCAGCAGGCGGGACGCGCGGTCGCGGCGCTGCGGGGGTGTCGCGGCGACCGCCTGGCGCAGCACGGCCACCGCCCGGTCCAGGTCCGCGACGGTGCCGGTCCGTTCGAAACGGGTTTGCAGGGCCTTGCCGAGTTCGGCGTGGCGCGCGCCCAGTTCGTCCTGGTGGGCCGCGGAGGCGGCGACGGCCTGCTCCAACTGTTCCACGGCCTCGTCCAGATCCGCGGCCGCGCCGCTCTGCCCGTACCGCCTCCGGAGCGCCTCGCCCAGACTCGCCAGGTACCGCCCCCGGTCGGGATGGCCCGCGCCGGCTTCCACCGACCCGCCGCCGGCCCGCACGGCTTCGTCCAGGTCCCCGGGCTCGTGGGTGCGCGCGAACCGGCTGAGCAGCGCGGTGCAGAGGTTGTTGAGGACGGCCGCCCGGTCGGGGCTGTCCGGGGGCATGGTGTCGAGAGCCCGCCGGGTCGCCGCCGTCGCCTCGTCCAGGTCCTCCCCCGCGCCGGTGAGACCGAAGCGGGTATGCAGCATCGCGCCGAGATTCGTCAGGGCCGCGCCCTGGCCCGGATGCCCCTCGGCCGCGGCAACGGCCTGCCGCGCGACGGCCACGGCCTCGTCCAGGTCGGCCGGGACGTGCAGGTGCTCGTACCGGGCCTTGAGCACGGCACTGAGATTCGACAGGCACATCCCCAGATCGCGGTGCCCGGAGGCGATCTGCACCGCTCGCCTCCCTGTGGCCAGGGCGTCCTTGAGGTCCTGCGGGTTCCCGGTCCGTGCGAAGCGGGTGTGCAGCCCGCCGCAGAGGATCGTCAGGCGCTGCGGCCGGTCGGGATGCCCGTGCGGGGTGGCGTTCACCAGGTGGATCCAGTGATCGACGACATCGGAGAGCAGGCTCACGTCCGGGCCGGCCGCGGCGTGCTGGAGCAGGGCGGCCGACCTCGCCACGACCCGGTCCGCCAGCGCGGGCAGCAGCGGTCCGGGGAACTCCCGCACGCCGATGGTAATCGCGCCCGGCGTCAGCAGGTCCAGCGCCGCCACGGCCGCCGCCCTGCCCTGGCCCTGCGGCAAGGCTTCGAACTGGTACCACTTCAGCCAGCCGAGCAGGTACCTGGCGTCGAGATCCCACTGCTCCGACTCGTCGACGAGCCCGGTCAGTTCGGCTGCCAGCGCGTCGACGGCCGGCCGGAGGGCGAGCGACGGGTCACCCGAGTCGCTGATCCGTCGCAGGACATCGCTCAATGACGCCAGGCATTCGTCGCGACGCACCCGGTCCCCCTTGTCGCAGCGGTCCCCCATCGTACGATGGCGAGTCCCTGCGCCAGCGGCCCAGGGAAGCAACGACCGTCCGGGGGACGACTCATGGGATCAGGCCGAAGCCGTACGCCGGAGCAGATCGCCGACGGGATCGCGTACGTCTGCGAGAACGCCGACCAGGTCCGCGCGGCCCTGGAACGAGGACCGGCCGACGGCCCGGCCCGGCTCGACGCGCTCCTGGCCGCCCTGCGCACCGGTGCGGACCCGGCCGCTCCGCTCGAAGCCGTGCACCGCGCGCTGCGCGCGGCCCAGGACGCCCTCGGCGTCTTCGGCCGCACCCGCGACGTCTCGATGCTGACACCGGCGGGCCTGGCGACCGACCGTCCCTACGAGCCGGTCCTGCTCTGCCCCCGCGCCGACCACCCGTGCGCACGGTATGCCTGGCCCGAGCCGGACCGGGTCCCCGTCTGCCGGGTGCTGGAGACCGATCTGCGGCGCACCACGCTCGCGTGACCCGCCGGGCATCGCACCTGTCGAGGTCACGGATGTCCGCGAGGCGAGCAGCCACGTCCCGGACGCCGAGTCCGAGTGCGGCCGCGCCGTCCCGTGGCCTGCCCGGCCATCACAGCGGTGCGGCTTTCCCGCTCGCGCCGCCGGACCGGAGGACCGGCACCGGCGCCCGCTGAGGGTCGTCGGCATCGGCCGCCCGGGCCCGGACGCCTGGTTCCCGTGCTCGCCGAACCTGTCGTACGAACAGGTCGTCACGACCGTCCGAGGTGTACCCGGCATACGGACCGCGGCCCGGTGGGCTCCGCTTCCCGCCGCGGGACGAGTCCCGCACTCCGCCCCGGCGCCGGAGCGGAAAATCACCGGAGATATAATTTCCATATGCATGCATTTTCCGGCGTCGGCAGCGGCCCTCCTACGGCCGCCGCGTCGGCAGCGCGGCGGGCACGGCGTGCGGTACGCGTTCACACGACTTCACCGGACCGTGCCGGGTGTCGCCGCGGGCCGGGGTCTCGGACCGGCCGCGATGAGGTCACGATGAGGTCACCCCGCCGGATGCTCCGAAGTCCGCGTGCCGACGTCGTACGGCCGGCCGGAGCACGGCGGAGATCCCCCTCGTCCCTGCCCGGCACCGGCCGCCCCGACCAGGGCGGCAGCGGAAGACCGCCGTCCTGCTGAACGCACCGCACACCATCACCGCCGACGCGGGAGAGCGCGCCGGGTACGCCAGCCGGCCGGCCGTCGCCGCGCTCGCCGAAGCCACCGGATCGGAGCCCACTTGACCAGCCCAGGAACCGCCCGGCAGGAAGCCGATCCCGCCAAGGGGGCGCGACCTCCCCGGGCCGTGCGGGTCGGCCTGGCCCCCCGCCGGGTGGCAGGTCCGCACAGGTGGTGGGACTGGGTACTGGTCACCGACCCCGGACTCGGGCAGTTGCAGGCGGGCTGGCGAACGCTGGTCGCCATGGTCACCTCCCTCGCTGTCGGCCACGGCATGGCCCACGCCCTCGCCGTGCCGTCGATGATCGGCATGATGGTCGCCGGGATGATGGGCCTGATGAGCGCCTTCGCGGTGTCCGGCAACAGCTGGCAGCAACTCGCCAAGGCCATCCTGTGGATGCCGTTCCCGTTCGCCGCGGTGCTCTGGCTGGCCGCGGTCCTGCACGGCGACCGCACCCTGGAGATCTCCCTCAACGTCGCCGCGCTCGCCGTGGCGTTCCTGCTGGCCCGGTTCGGCCCGCTGGGGCTGCTCACGGGCATGATGATGTTCAACGGTCTGCTGGTGGGCACCATGGCGGGAATCCCGACCGCCCTGGTGGGCAAGGCGTTCGCGGTCGCCCTGGTGTCCGCGGCGGCCGTGCTGGCCGGCCGGCTGCTGCTGTGCTACCCGATGCCGCGGGAGGACCTGCTCCGCACCCAGCGGACCTTCGTCGTGGAGGCCCGCCGCCTCGCCGACACCACCGTCGACGCGCTCGACCCCGACGCCGACCTGAAGCGGGTGGAGCGCCGCATGAACCGCTCCCTGCGCCGCCTGAACATCGTGACCGTCACCATCGACGCACGGCTCGCGCAGCCCGAGGCCGCCGCCGACCCCGTCGTGGCAGAACTGCTGCACCGCCATCTGTTCGACGCGGAACTCGCCCTGCGCGGAACCGGCAGGGCGGTCCTGGCGCTCGCCGCGCAGTCGCCGCCCGAAGAACTGCGCCGGGCGCTGGTGGTGGGTCTGCTGCTGGCCCGCGACACCCCGCCGGCCCGGGCCGACGGACTGCGGCCCGCCGTGGAGATGATCCGCGAGCAGGCCGACACGATCCTGCGGAACCCGCGGGCCGATCCCCGGGACGCGGAGTGCGCCGCGCTCGCCCGCCGGGTCGCGGAGTCCCTCGACTCCCTCACCGGCTCCCTGGTCAGCTGGCTGACCCTGGGCAGGCGGACACCGAACACGCCCGCCGCGGTGCCGTTCCATTCCGCCGTCGCGCTGGAGAACAACCGGATCCCCGGCTCGGCCGCGCCGATGCGGCGTGCGCTCACCGCTCGCACGGGCAGCGGCTGGCAGCGGGCCGTGCCCTTCGTACGCGCCCCGCTGCACGCGGGCGTGGCCGCCGCGATCGTCTGTCCGATCGCCGACGCCATCGACCCGCAGCGGTTCTACTGGGGTCTGATCGGCGTGATGATCACGCTGTTCGGCACCAACACCACGCCCGAACGGCTGCGCAAGTTCGGCCATCGTATGGCCGGCACCGCCGCCGGCGCGGCGATCGGGGTGCTTCTGCTCCACCTGATCGGCCACCACCACGTCTACTGGACGCTCGCCGTCATCGTCCTCGGACTCTCCTTCGGCTCCTGGGGCATGCAACGGGCCTACGCCCTGTGGACCACCGGTCTGGTCGTCGCGCTGGTGCAGCTCTACGGCCTGACCACGCCGGACGGCGGCATGGATCACCTGCTCGGCGAACGCCTCCTGGACAACGGCATCGGCATCCTGGTGGCCTCGGCGTGCGCCGCGCTGATCTTCCCGCTGTCCACCCGGACGATCGTCCGCGAGGCGGAACACGGGTACGTCCAGGCGGTCCAGAATCTCCTCGCCCAGATCTCGGCCCGCTGGGAGGAACCGGACAGCCCGGTGCGGCTGCGAGGTGCGGCGCGAGCCGTCGACGTCGCGCTGTTCCAGGTCAACGAGGTGTCCCGGCCGCTGGTGCGCATGCCGCTCGGAGTGCGTGGACGCCGGCCGCAGCACCGGTTGGCACTGCTGGCCACGGCCGCCGGACACGCCCGCGCCCTCGCGGCCGCCGCGGACATCGACATCGACCTCTCCCCGCGGCTCTCCGAACGCGTCCGGCTCATCACCCATGCCTTCACCGACTCGCTGCGCGCGCTCGACCACCACCTCGCCAACGGCACCGCCCAGGGCGTCTGGCGTCCCGTCGGCCCGCTCGTGCGGGAACTTCAGGCGGACGTGCGGCCCGCCTCCCCCGGTCCCCGCGCCCAGCGGTTGCAGACCGCCCTGCGTGAACTGGAGGCGCTCGACACGGCACTCGCCGGCTTCGCCGAGCAGAGCGGCCTGCCCCTGGCGTCCGGCACCGACCGGGAGCCGGGGCGACTCGGCCCGGTGCGGCGGCCCGCGCCCGCTCCGGCGGCGGACCGGGACGGGCCACGCCCGGTACGGTCCCCGGCCGCCCAGGTCACCGGGGCCGTACACCCCACCGGGGCGCCCGCCGGGGCCGCCGCCACGGCCGGGACGGACAGCACGGCCACGGTGTCCGTCGGCGGCACGGTGTACTGCCGCGCCCACCCCGGCGGCTGCTCCGCCCGGATCACCGTGATCAACGCACGCGGTCAGCGGATCGCCCAGACCTACACGGAAGAAACGGGCCGCTACCGGCTCGGCCTGCTGCCGGGTTCCCACACCCTGGTCGTCTCGGCGGCCGACCACCCCCCGCGCGCCCAATCCGTACTGGTGCGGCCGTCACAGGCCGAACTGCGGGTGGACATCCCCTTGTAGGCGGCGGCGCCGGGGAGGCGGTGGCGTCCTCCGTCCGGCCCTCGGCCCGAGCGCGGTGGCGTCCTCCGCCCGGCCTCAACCCGAGCGCGGTGGTGTCGTCGCCCGTCGGGGCAGCGGCGCCGGACGGCTGCCCAGCCGACCCCGGTCCTCCCGATGCGCGGCAGTCGTCCTCGCTCCGGCTCCGGAAGTGGGGGCGGCTCAGGAGGCCGGCTTCCACAGCAGGGCCCGGCTGACCTCCGACCGGCACGCCTGGCCGGCTGAAACGCGTCAGCCGAGGATACGCAGCACCAGCCGGACGACTCCCATGACGCCTCGCCCGATCCACCCGAGCAGTCCATACGCCACAGCCACGTCGGTGGCCTCCGCGACCACGGACGCCCGGTCCGGCTCCGAGCCGCACCCGGAGCAGGAGCGGGGCCAACGGCGCTTCCGCACACGGCAATTCTTGCACCTGGTCATGATCCCATTCTCCCCTGCCGCCACAGCCCTGCGGATCGCCTCGTACACGATGCGGGCGGTACCGGCCGTGGAGCGGCCGTTTCAGCGCGGGCTCAGCCGGGCCGTGATCGCATGTCCGGCAGCGGCGGGTGAGGACGCGGCCGGCAGACCGAGGCGTGCGGACAGATCCGCGCTGTGCAGGTCCACCGCCGTCTCGATCAGGTCGGCCAGGTTCTCGGTCGTGGAACGGGCCCGGACCGTGGCGACGGCGAGGACGGCCACCCCGAGCGGGGCGGCGGGCCACCACCATGCCGAGAGCACGAGGTAGAGCGCGCCCCAGCCGAACAGCCGCGCGGCATCACTGGTGCCGTCCCGGGCGACGGTGATCTCGGCACGCAGGGAGTCCGGCAGCACGGTCCACAGTCTGGGCCAGACCAGGGCGAGGTCGTCGAAGCCGTTGACCTGCCGTACCCGCTCGGCGGTTCGTGCGTACCGGTCCCCGATCCGGGTGGGCCGCACCGGGCGGCTCTGCCCCAGCCGGACGCGTTGCCGTTGACGCCGCAGGACCAAGGTGTCGGCACGCCGGGTGTCGGCCCCGTCGGCGCCGCGTTCGACGGCGCCCAGAACAGCGGTCCGCAGCCGCAGCGTCGCCCGGTCCCATCGGCGACGGCGCGCCTTGAGCAGCCAGGCGGCGGGCGGCAGGTCGCCGGGAAGGGCCCAGCAACGCTCGACCAGGCCGCCCAGGGCACCCACGAGCAGCCCGACCGCCCCGCCGGCGAGCACGACGGCGACCGCCAGCAGCATGACCACCACGGGCGCGTGCACGGCCGGGTACCGGGCGAGCCGGTCCAGCCAGGCGCTCAGCCGCTCGAACGCGAAGGGCGCGTCCTGGCCCAGCCGCGTCGTCGCGACGAGCACGGCGACCCAGAGCATTCCGGGTGCCACCAGAGCGGTGAGCCAGCGGTCCATCAGCTTGGTGGCCAGCTCCGCCAGGAACGCGTTCACAGTGTTCCCGGGCGGGGCACGTACGGGGTCATGCCGTTCGCGTCGGGGCCGGCGGCGGCGCAGACCGGGGTGTCCGTGCTCTCGCCGGCGAGCACCACCCGTGAGCAGCGTCCCAGGGGGCAGGTCCAGCCCAGCGGTCCGGGGGCGGGACGGATTCCCCGGGGCAGCGGGGGAACGGGGCCGCGCACTCCGCTCGTCAGGCCCGCCAGACCACTCTGGGCGGCGGCCCGGTCGATCGCGTCGAGCAGTGCCTCCACCCGGGCCGGGTCTGGCTCCGCACGGTCTCTCAGCAGCGTCATCAACGCGTCGAGCGCATCCCCCGCCCCGCCCCCGGCGATCGTCTCCCGTACCGAAGGCCAGCGACTGAGCTGAGCGCACAGTGCCTCGACCCGTCCGCGAACCTCCGCGTCCACGCCCACCGTCCCTCCCCGCCCGGCCATGGCTCCTCGCGCACGAACAGACGCGAGCAGAGCGGAGGTTACACCGCGTCGGCCCGTCCACGGCTACGATCCTGGGGACAGGTGCCGATCGCGGAGCGGGGGATCTGCTGTGCCGGACCGTCAGGCGGCGCTCGCCGCCCTTCAGCAGCGCCTGGACCGCTCCGTCACGGATCCCGCCCGGGTCCTGTCCCAGGAAGCGGAAGGCGCCGCCGCCGGCCTCGCGGCCGTCGTCGAACCGGAGACCGACCTCGTCGCGGCCCGGACCCTGGGCCGGTACCACTGGTTGCGTTCCCACGTGCTCGCCCAGCGCGGACACATGGGTGACCTCGACGCGGTCCTGCGCTTCATGCTGCCGGTCTACTGGGCCGATCCCGACCTCGTGCCCGAGCCGCTGCGCACGGCCTTCCGGACGGAACCGGGGCTGGCGCCGCTCGTGCACGAGGGGCCGGAGGCGTTGGCGGACCGCGCCACCGGCATGGTGATCGCGTTCGGACGCTCCGGAACGTTGCAGGACCTGCGGACCGCCGCCACCTTCTTCCGCGCGGCGGCGGCGCGCACGGCACCTGACCACGAGGACCGCCTGGTACGCCTGAACGACCTGGGCGTCTGCCTCCGGGACCTGTACGCCCGCACCCGGGACCAGGGCGTGCTCGCGGAGGCCATCACCACCGAGCGCGCGGCGGTGCGGCTCGCCCGTGGCCGCCCCGGCTTCGCCCATCTCGGCACCGCACTCCAGCGGTTGTTCGCCCGCACCGCGCACATGGGCGATCTGGAGGACGCCGTGGAAGCCGGCCGGGAGTCCGTGACCCTGGCCGATGAGGACGACCCCGCCCGGCCCGGGTACCTGACGGGTCTCGGCGGCGCCGTCCGGTCCCTCTATCTTCGCGTCAACCGGATGGAACTGCTGGAGGAGGCGATCCGGGCCGAACGGGAGGCGGTGGCGCTGATCCCGCCCGGGCACCCCCGGCGTGCCATGTACCTCAACAACCTGGCGAGCACGTTGCAGATCCTGTGGATGCGCACCGAGGACCCGGAACTGCTCGACGACGCGGTCGACATGCAGCGGCAGGCCGTGCGGACCACGCCGGGCAGCCACCCCGCCCGGGCCGGGCGTCTGATCGGCCTGGTGAGCCTGTTGCGGATGCAGTACGAGGGCACCGAGAACATGGCGGTGCTCGAAGAGGCGATAACGCTGGCGCGGGAGGCACTGAGGCTCACTCCCCGGGACCATCCCGGCACCGGGGCGCAGCTCAACAGCCTGGCGACCGTCCTGCTGATCGCGTTCAAGAACGCGGGATCCGTCAGCGTCCGGGAGGCCGCGCAGTTCGACAGTCCCCTCGCGGGCACCCTTTCCCGGCTGTTCCGCACGATGCCCCTGCTCAGCCCCGAGGTCTTGGAGGAAGGCGTTCAGGCCGCCCGCGACGCGGTGCGCGTCACCCCCCTGGACCACCCGGACCGCGGGGAGTTCCTGATCAACCTCGGGCACGCCCTTGAGGTCAAGGTCGAACGGGGCGGACCGGCGGAGCTGCTCGACGAGGCGCTTCGCTGTTACCGCGAGGCCGGCGACAGTCAGGCGGCCACCACCCTCCTGCGCATCTCCGGGTACCGCCGGTACGCGCGGGCGGCCGGGGCCGCTCCCGGCCACGCCGGGGCCGGGCTGCGGGCCATCGAGGACGCCATCGGGCTGGTGGACACCTTCGCTCCGCGCAGCCTCGTCCGGCCCGACCGGCAGCACCAGTTGAGCCGGCTGAACGAACTGCCGGGTGAGGCGGCGGCCGCCGCCCTGCATGCGGGCCGGCCCGTGCGAGCCGTCGAACTGCTCGAACAGACCCGCGGGATCCTCGCCGCCGACGTCTTGGCGCTGCGCAGCGCCGAGCAGATCCGGTTGCGCGCGTGTGCCCCCGAACTCGCCGGGGAACTCGACCGGTTGCGCACCCGTCTCGCCGAACTCGACCCGCCGGACCGGGCGGCGGAGCGGGAGCCCGCGGAAGGCGGCGGGGCCGGGCCGGGCCGCAGGTCGGGGCGGCGGCTGTCCGCGGAGCGCGGCGAAGCCCACGAGGCGTGGCAGGAGTTGCTCGGGCGGATCCGTACGCGGCCCGGGTTCGAGGAATTCATGCGGGCGCCGGCCGCCGCGCGGCTGGCGCGTCAGGCGCAGGACGGCCCCATCGTCTTCGTCAGCACCAGCGGCACCCGCTGTGACGCGCTCGTCCTGACCGCGGCGGCCGGATCGCCCGTCGAGGCCGTGCCCCTGCCGCGCCTGACCCAGGCGGACGCGTACGACCGGGCGAACCGGCTGCGCAGGGCTCACGTCGACGCCGCGGACCACGGGATCGACCCGCAGCGGCGGATCACGGCACAGCGCGAGATCCTCGACGTCCTGGAATGGCTGTGGGACGCCGTGGCCGAACCGGTCCTGACCCGGCTGGGCCACACGTCCCGCCCCGCGGCCGGCGAACCGTGGCCCAGGCTCTGGTGGTGCCCCGTCGGAATCCTGGCCTTCCTCCCGCTGCACGCGGCCGGGTACCACACCGAGAACCACGAGGCGGGTACGGGCACGGCGGCGGCTCCGCGCACGGTGCTGGACCGCGTCGTCTCGTCGTACACCACCACGGTCGGCGCCCTGGAGCACGCCCGTGGTGCCACCGCCGCCCCGCCGAGCACCGTGATCGTGCCGGTACCGGACGACCCGGACAGTCCCCTGCCCGGAGTCCGCGAGGAGACGCGGGCGATCAGCGCTCTCGTCCCGGACGCCCATCTGGTGGCCGACCCGACCCGCGACAAGGTCCTGGCGGCCCTGCACCGCCATCAGATCGTCCACTTCGCCTGCCATGCGCTGGCCGATGGCACCGACCCCGGGCGCAGCCGGCTGATCCTGGCCGACCACACCCGCGCGCCGCTGACCGTCACGGACATCAGCAACCTTCATCTGAACGTCGCGCTCGCCTATCTGTCCGCCTGCGACACCAGCGTCACCGCGGCGCACCTGGCCGACGAGGCACTCCACATCACGGCCGCGTTCCAGCTCGCGGGCTACCGGCACGTCGTGGGCACCCTGTGGTCCGTCGACGACCGTACGGCCATCGAGCTGGCGACGGACTTCTACGGCCATCTCACCGGCCGGGGAACGACCCCGCCCCGCGCCGAACTCAGCGCCCACGCCCTGCACCGTGCGACCCGCCGGCTGCGGGACCGGTACCCCGGCACCCCCACGCTGTGGGCGGCGCATGTCCATTCGGGTCCGTGAGCGCGCACGGCGCGTGGGCGGCGTGCGCGGTGGGGGCGGGCGGCGCCGGTGCGGCGGCCGGGCGGCACGGGCAGCGGCGCCCGGCCGGTCAGGTCTCGGCCCCCTCGGACACGGCCGTCGCTTTCCCGGCCACGGTGCGTGCCGTGCGGGTGCCGGTCGTCGCGAACGGGGAATAGCGCGGTACCCAGCGCAGCAGAGCCGCGGCGGCGAGGACCCCCACGCCGCCCATCGTGGCGATGCCGGCCGCCAGACTGCCCAAGGACGCCGCGGCCGACACGATCAGGGGGCCGCCCGCGCTTCCGGAGTCGGCGCACAGCCGCCAGATGCCGAGGAACTGGGAGCGGCTTCGGGGCGGCGCCACGTCCGCGCCCAGCGTCATCAGGATGCCGCTGCCGATGCCGTTGCCGAAACCCATGAGCATCGCCACCACGGTCAGCGTGACAAGACCGTGGGTGAGCGGCAGAGCCGCCTGGGTCAGCCCCAGGACGAGCATCGAGGGCACGGCGATCCACAGCCGTCCGGCCCTGTCCATGATCTTTCCCGACGGGTAGAAGGTCAGGGTGTCGACCAGTCCGGCGATCCCGAAGATGACGCTCGTGGACGACGCGCTCTGGCCCAGGTGTTCCGCCCACAGCGGCAGGACGGTCTGCCGGGTGGCCCGGACGGATCCCACCAGCACGACGGCGACGCCGAGGGTCAGGAAGACCTTGCGGTGAGCACGTACCACCGAGCGCACCGGGAGCGGCGCGGAGCCGCCCGCCGGACCCGTCGGCGCCGGTTCGGCGATGTCGGGCACGATCAGCAGGACCACGACGGTCACGGCCGTGCACAGGAGGGCCAGCCAGTACACGTCATGGACCGGGCGGGCCGTCAGTACGGCCGCGCCGATGAACGGGCCGATGAACGCGCCGACGCGCACCATGCCGCCGAGGGTGGAGAGCGCCCTCGCCCTCAGTTCGACGGGTATGACCTCGGTGAGGTGAGCCTGCCGCGCGAGGTTGAAGACCGCGTTGGTCGCGCCGGTGGCCGTCGCCGCGAGCGCGACCTGCCAGACGCTTCTGGACAGGGCGCCCGCGGCCAGCGTCACCGCGGCGATCCCGGCGGCGATGAGCATGGCCTTCCGGTCGCCGACCCGGGCCGCGAGAGCCCCGGCCGGGACATCGGCGAGGATCTGTCCCACACCGAGCAGCGCGAGCACGAGGCCCGCGGTGCCCACCGAGGCGCCGAGCGCTCTGGCGTTGAGCGCGAGCACCGGCGCGAGTGCGCCCACGCCGATCTCGAAGACGAGCGTCGGCAGGAAGACGGCCGGTATCAGGCTCCGCAGAGATACGGAAGGGGACCTCATCGCCGTCCGCCCCCGCCGAGGGCCGCGGTCGCCGTGCACGAGACGGCCCTGTCCGCGGCGACGACGGGTACGGCGGTCGCGGGTGCGGCGACGGTCTCGGGTGCGGCGGCGGGCGGTGGCGGGGAAGAGAGCATGGGAAACGTATTACCAGGTCGTACACCGTGGAACGCACGGGGTGTCGCACGTCCGGGTCCGCCGTGGTGCGCGGCCTCCCTGGGTGCCGGGCCGGTGGCCCGGCGGCGCGCTCAGGAGCAGAGATTCACGTGCCGGACGGCCAGGACGTGCTGTGCCGCGTCGATGAGGCGGCTGCGGGCGAGGTGTCCGTCGGCCACCGCGTTGGTGATCGCCGAGGCGATCGAGGACGTCCGGGAGCCGACATTGCCCCCCAGGTCGAACATGACCATGTCGGCGCCCGAGCGGAGGGCCTGCACGGCGGCGCCGGGGATGCTGAAGCCGGCGGCGGAGATCGCCTTGGCGCTGAGCGAGTCGGTGACCACCAGACCCTTGAAGCCCAGCTTGCCGCGCAGCTCGGAACCGATGGCGGTCGGGGAGAGACTCGCCGGATTGGTGGTCAGACCCGGTACGACGTTGTTGGAGACCATGATGGCCGGGGCACCGGCCTTGATGGCCGCCGTGAACGGCGGGAGGCCCACCTTCTGCAGGGTGGACCAGGGCAGGGTGCGGGCGGGGCCGAAGTCGGAGTTGTAGCTGGAGCCGCCGAGGCCCGGGAAGTGCTTGACGACGGGTATCACGCCGCCGTCGCGCAACCCGTTCATGTACGCGACACCGGCTTTGGAGACCACCGAGGTGTTGCCGCTGAAGGACCGCCATCCGTCGGGGTTGGTCCGGCTGGGCGCCACGTTCCTGCCGTCGACGTCGACCACCGGCGCGAGGTCCATGTTCACCTGGGCCGCCGCCATCTTGGTGGCGACCTTCTTGACGTTCTGCTGGATCTGGGCCGGGGTCCAGTGCTTGCCCATGTACGCGGGCCAGGGCAGCGATCCGACGAGGTTCGCCATGCGCTGGATGCCGCCGCCCTCCTGGTCGGTCATCACCAACAGGCCACGGTTACCGGGGACATGGGACTTCAGGGCCTTCAGCCGGGCTCCGAGGTCGGACGGTGCCTTGCTGCCGAACAGCAGCACACCGCCCGCACCGGCGCTCACCTCGGAGGTGACGTCGGACACCGAGGTCTCCGACACCGGGACGGCGATGGTCAGCATGGCCAGTCGGCGGTTCGACCACCCGGCCAGCTTCGTGCTGTTGGTGCACGTGGTGGCGGTGGCGGTGAGGTCCGGAGCGAGGGACGTGGCAGGGGCGGCGCTGGGCACGGGGGAGGCAGCGCGGGACGAGGGCGACGGGGAGGCGGAAAGCGCGGCGGGCGGGACTGAGGACGCGCGGGAGCCACCGGCCTGCGGCGCCGCCATGGGGGCGCCCGTGCCACAGCCCGCCAGGAGCACCACCGCCACGGCGGCCGTGGTGCTCAGTCTGCGTGCGTGCCTGGCCCGCCCGGGCAGTCGCGGCGCTGCTGCCGCGCTGCTGCGGTCACGGTACGACGGGAGATTCATCGCCCGGCCTCCTTTCAGAAGACGCGACGGTACCCGTCGCGGTCTGGGCCGTATCAGCATGGGGTGGGCTCGACGAAGCGTGAGATGCGCTCCGGCCCGCGTTTTGTTCGCCGGATCGGGGATCGGCGTCCCACCAGGATCTCGCGTTTCCGAGTCGGCCGGAAATCCAGCCGCCGTGGACGGGGGCCGCCCACCGTTCTGTCCCCTGCGTGCCGGCACGGCTACAGCGGGCGACGACCACACCGCCGTCCGCGCCCGCCACTCCGTGATCGAGTTCATGGGCGGCATCCGGACCCCCGTAGCACGCCGAAAAACCTTCACCGGTGTCGATCTGGATGCTGTCCGTGGTCGGGATGATCCGTTCTCGTGTGTGTTCGGATGACCTGTCCGATGGCCCTGCGGGCCTTCGCGCGACTTGCCCTGCCCCGGCGTGCCGGTCGACCGCGACGAGGCACGCCGAGATCCTCATCGGGCCGGGCGCCCGACTGCCTCGCCCGGTTCCCGGACGTGTTCTGGCCCGCCACCGGGACCGGCGGGCCGCCGGCGCCGGGAAGCGCGGCGGTCCACGCGTGGACGGTGCCTTGCCCGAAGGGGCAATCCGGGCTGCCCTTCCCCACCACGTGCGCCCCTGGACGGGAACCGGACCGGCCCGCGACGCTGGGAGTGAACGTCCGGCATTCTCCGGGGAGCGGCAGATGCGCGCACACGATCAGGGACAGGAACACGAGCACGACGAGTCCGTCAGGGCGGCCCGGGAGACCCACGACCAGCCGTCGGCGGATCTTCCGCACCTGCTGACGGCCGCCGCCACCGGGCGTACGGAGGTGATCGGCCGGTCCGGGATGAGCACCCTGCAACGGACGGTCGGCAACGCGGCCGTCGGCGCGGCGCTCCAGCGGGAGGCCGAACCGGAGCCGGAACGGCGCGAGTCCCGTTCCAGCGTCCACGACGTGGTCTCGTCCGGCGGCGGTCAGCCCCTGGACACCGACACCCGCACGGACATGGAGGGCCGGCTCGGCGCCGACTTCTCCTCCGTGCGCGTGCACACCGGATCGGCGGCACACCAGTCGGCGCAGGAGGTCGGCGCCCACGCCTACACGGTCGGCGACAACATCGTCTTCCAGCGGGACAGTTACGATCCCGCCTCGCACCAGGGCCGTACCACGCTCGCCCATGAACTGACCCATGTCATCCAGCAGCGCAACGGCCCGGTGGACGGCACGGAGGAACCGGGCGGGATCCGGGTGAGCGAACCGTCCGACCGCTTCGAGCAGGAGGCGTCGGCCAACGCGGACCGCGTGCTGGCCGCCCCCGCCCCGGTGCCCGTCGCGGCACCCGCCGAGGCCGCGCCGTCCGCTGCTCCCGCCGCCACCGCCCCGGTGCAGCGTCAGGCCGCCGACGAGGACGAGGAACCGGCGGATGTGCAGGGGGCGTTCGTGCAGCGGGCGACGGAGGACGGGAACGAGGAAGAGGAGGAGCCCGCGCCCGAGGCATGACCGAAGGGCACGGCCGCACACCCACGGCACAGGTCCGGCAGGTGCGTCCGTACCCGCCGTGGGTCAGCCGCCCGCCTGCGCCTTCGTAGAGATCTTGCCGCCGAGGAACAGGGATTCCGAACACTGGGACGGCGCCGGGGCCTTGACCGGCTTGCCCACCTCCCGGCAGCTGACGGCGATGGTGATCCGGCCTCCCGACTGCACCTCGACAGGGGTGACGAAGTGGTAGTCGGAGTCACGGAAGTTCTCCAGCGCCAGGTTGAGCAGTTGCCCGTCGTCGGTGGAGATGACCAGGGTGCCGGCGTCGCCCTGCGGGTTCTGGACCACGATGTCGGTCAGTTCGAAGGTACTGCCGTCCGGGACCGCGTACGCGGTCCGCCGGGTGGCGCTGCCCCCCACCGCGTCCCGCACCTGCACCCGGGCGCTCGACGGCACCGCGGCTCCACCGGGCTCGGACCCGCCGGGCACACCGGGCGCGGCAGTAGTGCTGCCGCCCGGGGAGGCGGACGCGCCGCCGGAACCGGCCGAGCCCGCCTGCCCGCCACCGCCGGACGCTTCCTGACCCTGTCCGTTGTCGCCGCCGCCGTTCGGGCCGGCGTTCCCCTGCCGCGCCGCGGACTCGACGACCTGCGGGGTGACCGCCTCACGGGCGGCCGAACGTACGGTGGGCCGCAGCACCGAGTACCAGAGCCCCACCAGCGCGGCCGCCAGCAGCACCGCCACGACGAGGGCGCGGGGCAGCCAGCGGGGCAGGATGGCCTGCTGCTCGTAGGAACCGTCCAGCAGCACCGGCTGGTACGGGTCCTGTCCCTCCCGCGCCCGGGGCGTCACCGCCACCTGGAAGGGATGGGTGATCGGCGTTCCGCGCCACAGCCGCTTGGCGGGACGCACGGACAGCACGGCGAACTTGGCCTGGCCGGGCGGGATCTCCACCTCGGCCGGATCGAGGGCGAGCCGCGACCGTTCGGTCGCTCCCCGCGCGCTCAACGCGATCGTGACGGGTGTGTTGCCCCTGCTGTCCACGGCCAGCTTGTGCCGCCCGCGCCACGCTCCGCTCGAACCGGGCGGCACCAGTTCCGAGGTGATCTCGGTGAACGGCAGTACGGTCACGCTCCGTTCGAGAACCGCCGTCTCGGCGCCGTCGCTCGTCGGCACCACCCGCAGTCCGAGCGGTGTCTCGCCGGGCACCACCTGCGAGGTGCGGGGCGGACGCAAGGTGACGGTGGCGCTGCCGGTCGCGCCCGGGTAGAGCGACAGACTCGCCGGTTCCACCGTGGCCCAGTCGGCGCACGGCCCGACCACCTCGAACCGGCACTCCTCAACGATGGTCCCCGAATTGAGCACCTGCACCGCAAGATCCGCCTCGCCGCCGGGCTCAACGGTGACGGAAGACTCGTCCAGGTTCGCCGAAACACTCATGCCGCGCACCGTATTGTCCGCCACGACCTACCAAGACCGGCCGCACAGGAACACTTTCGGGCAATGCCGATGCCCGGTGAGGCACCGGCAATTCCCTTGTGGAATCCAGGGCATTACTGTGGGCCAGTTGATAAAGGGAGACGCATGCGAATGAAATGTGGTGAAGTCGTGTTCGCGATCTTTTCACTTATCCCTGGCGTTCTCCCTCAGTCGCCCGAGGGGAGAGAGCGACGTGTTGCAGACGAACGGAGAACGCATCACAGTGGCGCTGCGCGCCCAGGACCCCGTATCGCAGGCCGGAGTCTCCAGCCAGTTGCGCACCCGGCCTGAAGTCAAGGTCATCGAATGGGAGGAGGGGGACTCACCGCAGGTGGTGGTCGTCGTCCTCGACGCCGTCGACGAGGACGCGTTACGGCTGCTGCGCCAGATCCAGCGGACCAGTACCGCGCGGGGGATACTGGTCACCACCCACATCGACGAACAGCAACTCGTGAACGCCGCGGAATGCGGCTTCGTCGGCGTCGTCCGACGCTCCGAGGCGACCCCCGAACGCCTGGTGCAGGTGATCGGCTCCGTGGCGAAGGGCGAGGGCCGGGTGCCGCCCGACCTGCTCGGAAGCCTGCTCGAACAGGTCGGACGGCTCCAGGGACAGGTGCTCTCACCGCACGGGCTCACCTTCACCGGTCTCTCGGCACGCGAGATCGAGGTACTGCGCCTGGTGGCCGAGGGGTACGACACCGCCGACATCGCCCTGAAGCTTTCCTACTCCGAGCGCACCATCAAAAACGTACTGCACGCCGTCATGTCCCGTCTCAGCCTGCGCAACCGCTCGCACGCGGTGGCGTATGCGCTGCGACAGGGGTTGATATGAGAATCACGCGCGGGTAGTTCCCGCGGTGCCTCATAGGGCAGCCGGCCCTTCCCTAAGGGCTGGCTCGCCCCCTCTGCTTCGGGTGCCGGCGATCCGCGAGGGTGGGAGTCCAAGCGCGCCGATCGTGAAAGTCCGGAGTGGGCCGTTCGGGCCGGTCATGAGTCCTGAGTGGGGTGTTCAGTGCGTTCTGTACGGGGATTCCGGCGCCGGCGCCCACCTGCCGGCGCGCCTCCTCAGGTAGTCCACATCGGCGTGCTGACCGCCGTACTGCTCCTGGTGGCCGGCGTCGTCACGAGCGCCGCCGGGGACGTACCGGCCGCCGCCCCGCAGCCGGCGGTGACCCCCGCCGTGGTGGACGAGCCGCTGGACCCGGGCGGTTCGCTCGCGGTGGACAAGCGTGTGCGTACGCCTGTGGTGCCGCCCCGGCCGGACGTCGTCCTGCTGGTGGACGGCACGGGCAGCATGCAGCCCACCATCGACAACGTCCAGACGAACCTGGGCCTGATCACCGACCGGGTGCGCGAGGAACAGCCCGACTCCCGCTTCGCCGTGGCCACGTACGGAGACCAGGAGGTCGACGGAGCCCGTGTCTTCACGGTGCTCCAGGGACTCACGGACGACCTGGCCGCCGTACAGAGGGGCGTCGACCGTCTCACCGCCGACCGGGGTTCGTACAGTCCGGGCCCCGCGGAGGACTGGATCAACGCGCTGTGGGAGATCGGCAACGGGGCGGAAGGGCAGACCGTCTTCCGGGACGGCGCGAGCCCCGTCGTGGTGCTCGTCGGCGACGCCTCAAGTCACGACCCCAGCAAGGGACACACCCTCACCGACGCGGTCAACTCCCTGACGTACGTGGGTGCGCGGGTCATCGGCGTGGACGTGGCGACCGACCTCGGCGACGGTCTGAACGGCAACGGGGACAACGGCAACGGCCCCGACCAGAACCGCGAGCCGACCCACGACCCCGACCAGGCGACCGACGTCGTCCAGGCCACCGGCGGCAGACTCTTCCAGAACATCGACGCGGACCAGGTCGCCGACACCGTCGCCCAGGGCCTGACCAACCTGCCCACCACCGTCACCCATCAGGCGGTCAGCTGCGATCCCGCCCTCTCCGTCACGCTGAACCCGCCGAGCCGACGTGTGACGAGCGGGGAGACCGCCGACTTCGACGAGACCATCACGGTGGCTGGCGACGCCCCGCAGGGTATGACCCTGAGCTGCACCGTCCAGTTCCTCCTGGACGGCAAGCCGCCGAGCGGACAAGCACCCGTCGACGTGCTGCCGGCCCGCGAGTTCCGCGGCCAGAGGATCGCGCCCGGCTCAGCCGCCGAGGACACGGACGGCTTCCAGGGCGGCTCCGACGGCGGCAGCGGCGATGGCAACGGCAGCAGCGGCGGCGGGGATTCGGCCCCGGGAACCATCGCCGGGGCCATCGGCGGCGTGGTCGCCGGAACCGACGGCGGCCGCAACGGAGGTCTCGCCGCCGGCGCGGCCGGCGGGCTGACCAGCGGATCCGGCGGCTGCGGCGACGGCACCATCGCCGGGCTGGCGGCGGGCGGCGTCGGCGGAACCGACAGCGGCGGGAACGGAGGGCTGCTCGCGGGGGTACTCGGCGGCGCCATCAGCGGCTCCGACGGCTGTGGGGACGGTGGCGGCGGTGGGACGAACGGCGGCACGAGCAGTGGCACGAACGGTGGTACGTCCGGGGGCGGTGCGGCGGACGGTGGTTCTCTGGGCGGGGCCCTCGCCGGCCTGATCGGCGGCGCCGACGGCGGTCGGAACGCCGGTGTCATCGGTGGGGTCATCGGTGGGGTGATCGCCGGCATCACGGCGGGCGGTGCCGACGGGAGCGGCGGTACCACCACCGGCTCCGGTGGCGAGGCCGGCGGCAACCAGAATGGCGGCCAGAACGGAGGCGGGAACCAGAACGGAGGAGATCAGAACGGAGGGCAGATCGGCGGGGACGGGAACGGGGGCGGTCAGATCGGCGGGGACCAGAACGGCGGCAATCAGAACGGCGGGGACCAGAACGGCGGCCAGAACAACGGCGGCAACGAGAACGGCGGCCAGACCGGAGGTGGCGATGGCGGCGGCGATCCCACCCCCGAGGACTACCAGCAGCACATCACGATCACCGTCAACGACGTGACCGCCCCCGTCGTCACGGTCGACGACCGCACCGTCGAAGCCACCGGCAGCAACGGCACCGTCATCGACTTCACCGCCACCGCCGAGGACGCGACCGACGGCGCGCTCCCGGTCACCTGCGACCCCGCCTCCGGCTCCCGCTTCCCGGTCGGCGCCACCACGGTCACCTGCACCGCCACCGACTCGTCCGGCAACACCGGGACCGGCACGGCCACCTTCACGGTCACCCCGGCCCCCACGCCGAACGAGGCGGACGTCGCCGTCACCGCGACCGCGTCCCCCGTCCCCACCTACACGGGTCTGACGACACGGGCCGGCTTCACCCTCACCAACGCGGGCCCCAAGGCGGCCAAGAACGTCGTCCTCACGACCAGTTGGCCGCGCGCCGACGGTACCCGCGGGCGTACCCTGTCCGCCCTGTCGAACTGCACCCGGGCGAAACCCTGCACCATCGCGCCCGGCGGACGTGTCCTCGTCACCCAGACCGCCGTCTACGACACCGCCGTCAGCGGTGAGGTCCGGGCCTCGGTCACCGGCTCACCGCGCGACCCCCGGAACACGAACAACACCGACACGGCCCGCTTCCGCGTCCTCCAGCCGAAGCTGACCGTCACGCCCCAGGTGGCGAGGCCCGGCGATGTGGTGGTGGCGCGCGGCAAGGACTTCCCTCCCGGCCGCACGGTCGCGCTCAGCTGGAACCCGGGGATCACGGCGGCACAGTCGGCCGTACGGGTGGGCCCGGACGGCACCTTCGAGGCACAGGTGCTGGTGCTGCGCAAGGACCAGACCGGGCCGCGTACGCTCCGCGCCCAGGTGCGGGGCCTGGGCCGGCTGACGAAACCGGTGCTGGTCGTGCAACACAGCCTCCAGCCACCGGACTTCGCGGGCCGGAGGTAGGGACGAGCCGTGATCCACGAGGTCGACGAGGCGCTGCGCACGATGTTCCGGACGGACGCCCTGGTGGGCGGCCAGGTGGCGGTGGTCTTCGACGCCCCCACCCGCGACTGGGCCGCCAAGGTCAACGCCCCCACCGTCAATCTGTACCTGTACGACATCCGGGAGGACATGCGCCGTCGTGAGCGCGGTCTGCTCAACGAGTACGACGAGCAGGGCACCATCGTGGCCCGGCGCCGCCCGCCGCGCTACTTCAAGCTGTCGTATCTCATCACCGCGTGGACCAAACGCCCCGAGGACGAGCACCGCCTGCTCTCCTCGCTCCTGTCCTGTCTGCTGCGGTACGAGGCGTTGCCCGCCGGACAACTCACCGGCACACTCGGTGAGATCGGCGTCTCCGTCCCCATGACGGTCGCGCTGCCACCGCCCGAGGACCGGTCGTTCGCCGATGTGTGGAGCGCCCTCGGCGGCGAGCTCAAGCCCTCGCTCGACCTGGTGGTGAGCGTGCCGGTCACCGAGTCCCCGGTCTATCCGGCGGGCCCGCAGGTCGGCGAGGACGGCGTACAGCTCGGCTTCGGCGAGATGCCCACGGAAGAACTCGCGCCCCCGGGCGCCACCCAGCGGACGCCGGATGGCAGGCACCTGCCGGTGTACGGAGCCCGCCGGGGCGGCATCGCGTCGCGCGTGGCGGAAGAGCACACGGAATGACGCTCCCCGCAGCCGCGGACCCGCACGTCCCCGACCCCGGCCTACGCCATCTCCTCGACCGGGCGATCCTCGTCGAGCAGCGCGTACGGCGGGCGGTCCACGCCCGGCAGCTCACGGACCCGGCGCCCGACGACGCGTTCCGCGGCCTGTACCTGAGCGACGAGACGATCCACCGCCTCCTGGAACACGGCCGCCACCTCACGGTCACCGCTCCCGACGACACCGACGCGGCCTTCCTGGCCGCAGCGGAGTCACGGGCCGACGCAGCGCAAGCGGCAGGCCGCCCCACCCGGCTGCGCACCCTCGCCCAGGACTTCGGCCTCTCCGCACTGGACACCGAGATCCTGCTGATCGCGCTCGTCCCGGATCTGGACGACCGTTTCGAGCAGTTCTACGGCTACCTGAACGACGACGTCACCCGCCGCCGCCCCACCACCGGCCTCGCCCTCGGCCTGTGCAGCCTGTCCGCGGCCGACGCGGGAGCCAGGTCACGCCTGTCCCCGCAGGCACCGCTCCGCACCGGCGGCCTCCTGCTCGTAGAGGACCAGGACCGCCCCTTCCTCGCCCGCGCACTACGCATCCCCGACCGGGTCACGGCCCACCTCCTCGGGGACGACACCTCCGACCCGCGCATCGTGGACCTTCTGGTCCCCTGGCAGGACGTGCCGGGCGTCGGCGACCCGTCCGGGCTCGCCCGCGCCCTCACCACCGGGGTCCCGCTCGCGTACCTGCGCGAGGAGCAGGGCGGCGCGGGGACGGCGCTCGCCGCTTCCGCGCTGGCCCGCGCGGGCCGCGGTGTCCTCGGCGTGGACCTGGACCGCCTGGCCCGCGACCCGAACCCCGCCGAGGCGGTACGCGTCCTGGCCCGCGAGGCCCGGCTCACCGGTGCCGGTCTGGTGTGCGCACCACTGGACGCCCTGACCCGGGAGCCGGACAAGACGGAGATCATCCGCCTGGTGACGGACGTCCCCGTCCCCGTGGTCCTGATCGGCCGGGTGCCGTGGGACGCGGCATGGTCGTCCCGCCCACCCCTTCTCCTGCACGCCCCCCGCGTGGAACCGACGACACGGGCCGCCCTCTGGACGCAGGCGTCCCCCGCCCCCATCCCCCCGCACCTGAACCTCACGCACCTCCTCTCTCCCTTCCTCCTCGCCCCCGACCAGATCGCCAGGGCCGCCCAAGGAGCCTCTCAGACCGCGACGCTGGACGGCGGCACCCTCCTCCCGGACCACATCCGCGCCGGCGCCCGCTCGCAGAACGCGGCGGGCCTCGACCGCCTGGCCCGCCGTATCGAACCGGCGGTGACCTGGTCCGACCTCGTCCTCCCGCCGGACACGCTCGCCCAGCTCCGCGAACTCACCGCCCGCGCCCGCCACCGCGACCGGGTCCTGGGCGAGTGGGGCATGCGTCCGGGCGGCGGCCGGGGCAGAGGTGTGACGGCCCTGTTCGCGGGCGACTCGGGCACAGGCAAAACGATGTCCGCCGAGGTGATCGCCGCGGACCTGGGCCTGGACCTCTACACGGTCGACCTGGCCACGGTCATCGACAAATACGTGGGCGAAACGGAGAAGAACCTCGAACGGATCTTCTCCGAAGCGGCCGGCATCAACGGCGTACTGCTCTTCGACGAGGCCGACGCGATCTTCGGCAAGCGCTCGGAGGTCAAGGACGCGCACGACCGCTACGCGAACGTCGAGAGCGCGTACCTGCTCCAGCGCATGGAGACCTTCGACGGCCTGGCGATCCTCGCCACCAACCTCCGCGCCAACCTCGACGACGCCTTCACCCGCCGCCTGGACCTGGTCGTCGACTTCCCCGTCCCCGACGCCCCCCAACGCCGCACCCTCTGGGACCGCTGCCTGGGCCCGCTCCTCCCCCGCACCGCGGACCTGGACCTGGACTTCTGCGCGGACTCCTTCGAACTGTCGGGCGGCAACATCCGCTCGGTGGCGGTGACGGCGGCCTACCTGGCCGCCGAGTCGGGCACCCCGGTGACGATGGCGGACCTGATCCACGCGGTCCAGCGCGAGTACCAGAAGCTGGGCCGCCTGACACTGGCGTCGGAGTTCGGGCCGTACCTGGGGCTGCTGGCGTGAGGCACGGCGCCTCGCAGACCCTCATGCTCAGACTTTGATGATCCGCACCCGGTCCCCGCACAGCAGCCCCAGATCCTCAGGGTCCGAGGTGAGGATCACCGCAGGTTTCGGCATCAGCAACGCGGTCGCCCCCACGACGGCGTCGATGGCGTACTTGTGCCCATGAAACCCGGAGTCGGTCAGCAGTTTCATGGCCGAGCGCCCGATCTCCTCGCTCACCGGCTCAACCGTCAGCCTGGACACCACCCAGTTGAACCGGGCGGCGTTCACCTTCCGGTGGTGGGCCTCGATGAGGGTGAGAACGCTGACGACCACCCGCATGTCCTCCTGCTCCGCCCCACGGAGCAGCGCCATGACCTGCCGGTCGTCAGCAACGACCTTGGACAGACCTTCACTGTCCAGTACCAGCGTCCCGGACCGAGCCATCAGGCGGCGCTCTCCGCACCATCGGCGTCGCCCCGCAGAAGCGCTCGGGCGGCGGCGACCTCGGCTTGACTCAACGCCCCGTGTTCCTCCTCGTGCGCGTTGGTCAGCTCTGCGAGGTTGTCCCGCTCGATCTGGCGCTGAACGGCTGCGTCGACGTAGGCGGAGAAGCCCCGCTTCCCTACGCGCGCACGGACGGCCGCGATATTGCCCGAGTGGAGGCTGACGGAGACGTTGGCGGTGGGGCCCTCACCCACCCCGTAGCTGGTGTCATCACTCATGGCATCAATCTAATACATGAAGTAGGAGAAGGTCGCGCTTTCTGCGGCAAGACGGTGGACCCTCAGCCCGGCCCCTTGCGCGGACTCGGAGTTGGCACGACCGTGGTCCAGGGTCGGCCGGTGACCGACCGGTTTGTCTCCGTACGGCGACGGGAGCCAGCGTGACCGCATTGTCTGTCCTGCCCCATGAACTGCACGGCGACGGCCCTCACAAAGTGATCGCGGTGCACGGCTGGCTCGCCGACCGCTCCGCCTACGCCCCCGTGCTGCCGGACCTCGACCTCGGTTCGTTCCAGTACGCGGTGGTGGACCTGCGCGGATACGGCGAAGCCCGGGACGTTGTCGGCTCGTACACCACGGCCGAGGGAGCCAAGGATGTGCTCGCGCTGGCCGACCGGCTCGGCTGGGAGCGATTCTCGCTGATCGGTCACTCGATGGGCGGCTCCGTCATCCAGCGGACGCTGGCCGCCGCGCCCGAGCGGGTGCGCAGAATCGTGGGAGTGTCGCCGGTCCCCGCGTCCGGCCTCCCCCTCCCGCCCGAGCAGTGGGAACTCTTCGCCGCGGCGGCACACACCCCGCAGAACCGGCGGATCATCCTCGACACCACCACCGGGGGTCGGCGCCCGGCAGGCTGGCTGGACCGCATGGTGCGCCGCTCGGTCGAACGCAGCGACGCCAAGGCGTTCCGGGCCTGGCTGGATTCCTGGGCGGGCGAGGACTTCCACGACCAGATCGATGGTTCGCCCGTGCCCGCCCTCGCCGTCGTGGGCGCCCTGGACCCTGCCCTGTCCGCCGAGTTGCAGCGGGCCACCTGGATGCGCTGGTTCCTGCGGGCCGAACTGGCGGAGCTGCCGTCGTGCGGCCACTACGCGATGGACGAGACCCCGCTGGACCTGATCCGGGTGGTGGAGGACTTCCTGCGGGCGGACGCCGAGGCATGAGGGCGCGCCGGCCCAGGATGTCTTCGAGCCCAGGCGATACGGGCGGAGGAGCCGGAGGTACTCGGCCGGCCGGAGCCGCCACAGTCCGCTGGGCGAGCCAAAACTGAGTTCGTGGACGTTGCTCGTGCAACATCGGGCGATCTTTAAAGGATCTGATCAGCGTGAACTTCGCGCCCCCATCTGTAGATGACTCCGGGTGAGCTAAAATGATCGAGAAGTTCAACTTGAACAGTTTCTCCTAGCACTTCCCCAGGATTCAATTGATAGCCAGTGAGAAACGTGATCTCCCGACACGCCTCTGCGCATCTTGGATTTTGCGGGGCCAGTCGATCGATAAGTTGTGAAACGGTTGCAGGAACGCCGTTGCGGTAGCGCTTGCGCGGATCGAAGCGTGTAACATTCTCACGCCAATAATCAACGATCGCACGATCGTAACTCTCTGACCGGTCAGGAAAATCCGTCCCCAGAATGTCGTTTATCGAAATTCGACAATTGTTCCGTGCGGTATTATCCTCGTGCTTTAGTGCGGGTGTCAGAGCACCGACGCAGGCAGGGAGGCCAATCATAGACAGCGCCTCGATCGCTAGCAGGCGAACGTCGTAATCCACGTCGGTCACCAGCCCAGAGAGCAACGAAATCATACCTGTTGAAATTGCGATGAGAAATGCCTCTGCGGCCAGCGCACGTGTAGGAGGGAAAGGATCGGTCACGAGCGGGATCAATTCAGACCCGGACTGGAATCGTCCATGTCTGGCTAGGGCGACAACGCAGGCTACTATCAGCCTCGGCGGTTCATCTTCCTCCCTTTCAAGAATCAGTGACTGATCGAGAGTTGTCTCCAAGGGGAGGATAAGGTTGGAATTTTTTGAGTACCCGCAAGCTTCGGCGATTTGAGCGCGTCGTGTCACCAGTTCTTCGGCGTCCGTCAAGCGCGAGATCAGCAGATGCGTTTCTCGTTCGCCTTCCCGTGAGCAGACAGTTTTGACAGCTGCCTCGAATGCCAAATCGATATCGGAATCCAAGGCTTCTTCAATCACATCCAGGCTCGACGAGGAGTAAATCTTCTCAAGTGCGAGTCCCAGTTGACCGGCCTTGGGCCATGGCTCATCCAAGGCATCAAGGATTGACGGGAGAGCGCGTGGCCCGATTCTGCCGATTTCCTCGGCGGCGGCGGTGGCACCGACTCCTTCCCCCTGCGCTTCCTGGACCAAGTCGTCGAGGTTCATGTGGATTGACCCTCCTGTGACTTCAGTTCATTCGTGATATCGTTTTTTCGGTCGGCAAAATAAGTAGTGAATGGATAGTGCTCGGTCACCGTAATGTAGATGAGATTCTGCCCGGATGTCTCATGACCATCCCAGTTGGCAGGGTGAATGTGATGCTCGTTCCACCCCACGAGATAGAAGTCCTGCCACTGCATTCCATTGTACCTATTTCCATACTTCGCATTAATCTCCCTTTCCACCTGGGCCATTGCCGTTTTGTTTATCCAGTCCTTGGACTGACTCGGATTCTTCTTTTTGAGTTCTTTCTTTATCTTGTCGCGCCGAGAATCCATGGCGCCTTGCCATTTTTTCGTGTTTGCGTTACCAGGAGTCTTTTTGTCGGTGACGGTATACCTGTCACTTCCGGTACCTACCCCCGGGAACGGCACAGTTCCATTGGGATGCCCGTACTCTTCATTTGCCGGGTGTTTCGTGGTACTGGTGACGGTTGCATACAAGCTTTTTGCCGCGGCGGGGAAGTCGGAGAAGAGGCCGGTAAAATGATCTCCACCGAGGCTCTTTGCGTTATATTTCTTGTATTCCCTGAGAGGAATAGTTCTGGGGGTTGATTGACCTCCAGGGTTAACCTTCCCCTCGAAGTGAATTTTCTGGTCGATTTCTGACTTGCTGTCGATCACCGCCTTCAACTCTGCCATGTTGTACTGCCGTTTAATTGGCGGAAGTTTGGGTTCTATTTCCTCGATGGGGAGTTTTTTGATTGCGAGTCGGTCTGCCGCATCAAGCCCACTTTGCAGGTCTTTCCGTTTCTCCTCGGGCTTTCTCTCGTCTTTTCGGCTGCCCTGATCTTTGCCGTTATTCTTACCCTTGATCTTTTTCCAGAGGGCTTTTCCTGCCCTGACGATAAAGCCGACGATCTTGTCGATAGCGCGGTTCACCGGGCGAGCCACAGCGTGGAAGACGGATTTGACCTTGTTGGCAAGCGAGCCGATGCCGAGAAGTGAGGCCAAGAAGCCGATGAGGAGGGGGACGGAAGCGGCCAGGGCCGTTTCGACCATCTTGGGGACGCCCGCCGAACCCCCGTTGGCGATCGCGATGACCGCGTCCAGGACCGCGTTGACGAACTCCACGATCTGGGCGCCCTGGTTCACGATGAACGTGACGATGTCGATGATTCCCTTGACCGCGCGGACGAACGCGGAGGCGGGGTTGAGGAGGGAGATGATCCAGGTGATGCCCGCGATGATGACCGTGGGGATCAGATAGCTGGTGAGTTTTTCGAGGATGGTGGCCTTGAGATCGCCGGCCTCTTCGGTGATTTCCTTGACCGCGCCCGCCGGGCCTTCGCGGGCGAGGTTCTGGGCGACTGGGACGGACTGTTCTACGGCGGACACGGCCTGGTCGGGGACGCCCTTGCGGGTGATGCGGGCGCGGATGTTGGCCCAGGTCAGGCCCAGGAGGGAGGCGATGAGCTGGATGATGCCCTTGAGGTCGAACTTCTGCGGGAGTTCGAGGCCGGCCTTGACCGCGGTGCCCAGCAGCCAGGACACGACCCCGGTCTTGAGGTGCTCGGCGACGTTGGTGACGAACAGGTTGAGGCCCGCGCCGACCGCGTGTACCAGGTTCCCGAGGAACCCGATCGGGTCCTTGATGATCTTCATGATGGCGGAGGCGGCCTTGGCGAGGATGCCGAGGAGGAGGTTCTTCAGTTCGTTGATCGTCTTGATGACGCCGACGATTGCGTCCTTCGCCTTGTCGATCAGGCCCTTGTTGGCTTCCTGGAGCTTCTTGATCTCCTCGTCGACCTTGTTCAGGGCCGCCGTGTACTTCTGGGCCAGGTCCTGCACCAGTTGTTCGGACTTCTCGTTGACCGTTGCTTCGAGGTCGTCGAACTTCCCGGCGAAGTCCTTCGCGGCGTCCTCGCCGAACTGGCGCAGGTCGGCGGGGAGTTTGTCGACCTCGGCCTTCAGTTCGGTGCGGCCCCTGGCGATGCGGGCCTTCGCCCGGCCGAGTTCGGCGCCGATGACGTCGGCGACCGAGGAGATGACCGTCTGCATCTTCGCGACGTAGAGCTTGCGGGCCTCCTGGTAGAGGTTGTTGGCCTCCTCCGGCAGGCCGGCGAACTTGTCCTTGACCCAGCGGGCCTTGCCCGTCCAGCCCGAATACCGCTTGTCCTTGTACGCCTTCATCCGGCGTTTGTGGTCCGCGGTGAACGCGTCCCGCGCCGCCTTCTCCCCCGTCGTGAACGCGGTGTCGACCTTCTTGTCCAGACCGGACAGGGTCTCCTCCACGTCCTTCTTCGTGGAGTCGTAGACCTTCTGCAGCTTGGCCGTGACCTCGGCCCGCCGTTTTTCGTCCTTCGACTTCGTCTCGCCCTTCCCGCCGTCGACCTGCTTGCCCGCCGACGCACGGGTCGCGGTCAGCGCGTTCATCGCCTGGGCGCCGGAGGCCGCCGCCCCCGCCTTCGCGCTGGAGAGTTGCTGGGCCTCGGCCGCCCGGCCCTTCGCGGGGGCTTTGACGGAGTCCGCTTCGGCGGTCTTCTTCGCGGACAGGGCCTGGTCGAACTCCGGTTCGTTGCCCTTGGCGAGCTGGTCCTCGGTGACCTCCGCGTCCGCCAACGCCTGGTCGTTCTGCGCCGGACCTTCGGAGAAGTCGGTCACGGAAGCGGGCTGCTTCTCAGGGATCGCATCCGTCGCGGACGGCGCGCCCGGGTTGGGCGGGGGCTGGTCCGGGGACATCGGGGTGATCTGTTTGTCCTTGGCCGCCGACGTGTCCGGCGGGGCCTTCGTCGCCGTGTCGATGTCCTTGGCCGAGGACTCCTTGCCGTCGGAGACCTTGCCGTCGACCTCGTCCTTGATCTTGTCGGCCTTGCCGGACTTGGAGAACTTGTCGGCGTCGTCGAGGTTCTTCGGCGCCTGCGCCTCGATCGCCTTGTTCACGGCGTCGATGAAGGCTTGTTTGTTGAACTCGCCCGGCTTCGCCGCGTTCATCTTCTCCGCGTTCGCCGCCTTGCCCTGCGCCTCCTTGTCGTCCGGCGGCGCCACCGCCGCGTCCTGCGCCGACTTCGACTCGGCCGCGGCGGGGGCGTGGACGGCGATCTTCGCGCGTTTGGCCGCCACGTCGGCCTTGACCTTGCGGAACCCGGCCGCCTGCGCCGGAGACGGCTTCACCGGGGCGGTGTAACGCTGTGCCACCAGACGCGACACCGCGGCATTGCCCGCCGCGCGCTGCAGCCGCTGCAGGTCGCGCGGGCCGGGTGCGGGGGCGGGGCGGTCGCCCGGCGGGCGTTCCGGTGGCGCCGTCGTACGGGAGACGTCCGTACTCGCAGGAGTGGTCCTGGCACGGGCAGCGCCGGGGTCCTTCTCCGGAACCGCCTTCATCCGCCCTCCCGGCCCACCACTTCCCCGGACAGCCGGCACGCGACGCGCATGGCCCTGCCGTCGCACCAGGGTCCGGGGGCGGTGAACGGGGTACGCAGTGCGGGAGGACACGGGTGGGGGCAGCGCCTGCTGGGCCGAACAGCACGAAGGCGTTGCCTCATCGGGCAGTGGCCGGTGCACGGGTGGGCGGCCGTGTGTCCGTTCCCGGTGATCGCACCGGTGGCGAGAATTGCGGGCGTTCCCCGGCCAAGGAGAGACTCACATGCCGTCGTACCTGTCCCCGGGCGTCTACGTCGAAGAGGTGGAGTCCGGGTCGCGGCCGATCGAGGGGGTCGGCACCTCGGTCGCCGCCTTCATCGGGTTCGCGCAGAAGGGCCCGTTCCACGAGCCGACGCTGATCACCAACTGGACGCAGTTCACTACCGTCTTCGGTGACTTCGTCGAGGGGACCTATCTCGCCTCCTCCGTCTACGGGTACTTCGCCAACGGCGGCGGGATCTGCTACGTCGTACGGATCGGCGGCGCGGAGGAGGATCAGGACGAGGCCGGTGCGCGAGCGGCGAAGGAGGGGGCCGCGGGGTCCACGGCGCGGCTCGGACCGTATGTCGTCAAGGCGCTGCCCGGCGTCACCGGTGAGATCACCGTCGAGGTCGCCGACCCCGAGGGCGAGGATCCGCCGCAGGACGTCTTCACTCTGGTCGTCAAGCGGGACGGGGAGGTCGCCGAGACGTATCCGTCCGTGACCACCAAGCGCAGCAAGGACAATGTCGCCACCCAGGTCAGGGCCCGGTCCGGGCTCATCCGGCTGGAGGAGTCCGGCAAGGGGGCCGCGCCGGCCCGGCCGGAGGTGCAGTCCGTGACGCTGGCGGCGGCGCCCGGAGCCGGGCCGGGCGCGGGGGCCGTCGCGGTGCCCGGCACGTTGTCGACGGACTCGTACGTCGGCGATCCCGACCGGCGCACCGGGTTCGGCGGTCTGGAGGCCGTCGAAGAGGTCACGATGGTGGCCGCGCCCGACCTGATGAGCGCCTACCAGCGGGGGGCGCTGGACCTTGAGACGGTCGTCTCGGTGCAGCGCGGGCTGATCACCCACTGCGAGGCGATGGGTGACCGTATCGCCATCCTCGATCCGCCGCCCGGACTGAGTCCGCGTCAGATCAAGTCGTGGCGGCAGGAGACGACCGGTTTCGACTCCAAGTACGCCACGCTCTACTACCCGTGGATCAAGGTGTTCGACCCGGCTGTGGGCCGCGACTCCTTCGTGCCGCCGAGCGGGCATGTCGCGGGGGTCTGGGCGCGCAACGACGAGACGCGCGGGGTGCACAAGGCGCCGGCGAACGAAGTGCTGCGCGGCGCGGTCGGGTTGCAGACGCAGATCACCAAGGGCGAGCACGACCTCCTCAATCCCATCGGGCTCAACTGCATCCGTGCCTTCCCCGGTCGCGGCATCCGGGTATGGGGTGCGCGCACGCTCGCCGACGACGCGTCGTGGCGGTACCTCAATGTCCGGCGGCTCTTCAACTACCTGGAGGAGTCGATCCTCGCGGGCACCCAGTGGGTGGTCTTCGAGCCGAACGACGACGCGCTGTGGGCCCGTATCCGGCGCACCATCTCGGCGTTCCTGGTCAACGAGTGGCGCAAGGGCGCCCTCTTCGGGCTGACCCCGGACGAGGCGTTCTACGTGAAGTGCGACCGTGAGACCAACCCTCCGGAGTCCATCGAGGCGGGCCAGGTCATCTGCGAGGTCGGGGTGGCCCCGGTCAAGCCGGCGGAGTTCGTGGTGTTCCGGCTCGCCCAGCTGTCGGCGGGGTCGGGCGGGATCGACGAGTGACGGTGAGTGCTGCGAGGGCCCTCACGACGGACGGATTCTAGGAGGCTGGCATGCCGCTCCCCGAGCTGGACAGTTCCGTAGGACATTCCTTCGGCCTCGAATTCGACAGCGTGCTCATCAAGCAGATCACCGAGGTCAGCGGTCTGAAGATGGAGCAGGACGTCATCGAGTTGAAGCAGAACACGGCCGACGGCAAGTATGCGATCAAGAAGTTGCCGGGGCGTCCCAAGGCCGGTGAGGTCACCGTCACCCGCGGTCTGACGGAGGACAACAGTTTCGAGCGGTGGATCAAGGATTCCCGGTTCGGGAAGATGGTCAACGCCCGCCGCAACGGCTCGATCATCGTCTACGACTACGAGGGCATTCCGATCAAGCGCTACAAGCTGATCAACGCGTGGCCCAAGTCGCTGGAGATCAGCACGCTCAAGGCGGGTGACACCTCCGTGCTGACGGAGAAGCTGTCGATCACCTACGAGAGCGTGGAAGTCGACTGATGCGCCGTACGATCGCGGCTTCCGCGCAGAACGGCACGGAGGGGGAGCACGGCGGGTCCGTCGACACGCTGCGCACCGAGTTCCCCTTCGAGCTGCCGCGCGGATACGTGGACGAGTCCGGGACCGTGCACCGCAGCGGGGTCATGCGGCTGGCGACCGCGCGCGACGAGCTGGTGCCGCTGCGGGACGACCGGGTCCGGGAGAACTCCGCCTATCTGTCGGTGGTGCTGATCTCGCGGGTGGTCGTGCGGCTCGGCGCGATCGAGGACGTCCACCCCGGCGTCGTCGAGGACCTGTTCGCCTCCGACCTCGCCTTCCTCCAGGACTTCTACCGCCGGATCAACGCCGAGGGGCACACCCGCGCCGCGGTCACCTGCCCCTCGTGCCAGGAGCACTTCGCGGTGGACCTGTCCGGTGGTGGTCGCCTGGGGGAATCATGACGTACGCGACCGACCGGCTCCATGAGGAAGTCGCGTACCTCGCCTACCACTTCCACTGGTCCCTCGACCAGATCCTCGACCTTGAGCACCCGGACCGGCTGCGGTACGTCCAGCACGTCGCCCGGCTGAACGAGCGGTGACGCGGATGGGATGGCCGGCCTGGCTGACCGGAGGGCGCCGGCGTGGCGGCGGTGCGCAGAACCCTGCCGCGTCGAGCGTGCCGGAGGTGAGCGCCCCGGGGTGGCGGGAGGTGCCGCCGTTGCAGCGTACGGTGGGCGCGCCCGCCCTGGTGACGGATCCGGTGGGGTTCCGCGGTTCCCTGGACACCTGGCGGGACACGTCGTTCTTCACTCCGCTCGGCCATCTGGTGAGTCCGGAGGCGCCGTCCGGGCTGGGTCACGGGCTCGTGGCGCCGAGCCCGGCCGCCGGGGCGCCGACGGTGAGCCGTGAGGTGCGCCCGAACGCCCCGGGCCGGACGCGGGAGTCGGGCCCGTCGGGTCCGGGCGGTGAACTGCGGCTCCCGGTCGTTCCGTTGCAGCGAGCCGGGGGTGCGGGTGCGTCCGAGGGCCCGCGCCCCGCATCCGGGGCGAGCGGTACGGACGCCGTGGGCACGGCCGCGCCCTTGCTCTCGGCCCGGTCTCCTGACATGCCGTTGCGTCAGCTGGACCGCGTGCCGGTCGAGGGGCCGCTGCCCGCTACGGCAGCGGAGGGCCCCCCGCCCCCGGTATCGTCGGCGCCTTCGTCGGCGTCGCCGCCGGTGCAGCGGGTCACGGAGCCGGGTTCCGCGCGCCCGCACGGCTTCGGCCTGGGCGAGCCGTTGAGCGCGTTGCCGCCCACGGCCCAGCGGAAGCCCGCCGAGAGCACCGGCGGTCCCCTGCCTCCGGACGAGTCCGGGTTCCCCCCGCCGGCGGACCCGCCGTCCAGGCCGCTGCTCGCCGACGGTCCGCTCGTCGTGCGCACCACGGACCCCGGCCCAGCACCAGCACCGGAGCCGAGCCGGCCGACCACTGGCACCGGCACCGGCACCGCCCTGCCCGTACGGATCCAGCGGGCCGCCGCCGACGGAACGCCGGTGCCGGCCGAACCGGCTCCGGCGGCGGAGCCCGTGGTGCCGCTCGTCGCGCAGCGGTCGGTGCCGCTCTTCTCCGGGGTGCTGGAGTCGGCCGCGGAGGGCGCGCCGGATGCCCGCGCCGGAGCGGCCGGGCCGCGCGTCGTACCGCTGAGGTGGTCGTCCGGGCCGGAGGGCGGCCGGGCGGTGACGGCGGGAGCGGATCCGGCGCCTGCGGAGGGAGCGGCGCCGGCGCGTTCCCCGGTGCCGTCCGCCCAGCGGTCCGTCGCTCCGGCGGCGGCTCCCGTGCGGCCGGCCGCACGGGCGTCCGCCCCCACGGTGTCCCGCTCGCTGCCGGACGCCGGTGCGGTGGCCGTCACCGCGGGCGTGGCCCAGCGCATGGTGGACGGCTCGGTGGTGTTCCACTCGCCGCCCGCTGCGGCCGTGGGGCCCTTGTCGTACGGGCCGCCGCCGGGCTCGCCGCCGCTCCCCCCGGCCGTCCAGCGTGACGCGTCCGGTTCCGAGCCGCCGCCTCCGCAACCGCCCGACCCGCCCGATCCTCCGGCCGCGTCCACCGAGCCGGCGCCCGAACCCCTTCCCGACAGCTCGGGCACCGCATCGACCGCCGCCGGGGAGCAGACTCAGGACCCGGCGTCCGGCGGCTCCGGGCGAGGCACGCCGAAAGTGGACGACGAACTGGTCCGGGCCCTGTTCGCGCCGCTGAGCCGGCTGCTCAAGGCGGAACTGCGGCTGGACCGGGAACGGGCCGGCCGGCTGATCGACACCTGGCACTGACGAGACGCTGACGAGTGGGGCGAGAGACCAGGCACTGACGAGTGCGGAGAGAAGAGGTACGCCATGTCCGTGACCGATGACCCGGCGGTCAGCGTCTGCTTCGTCGTCACCGTGGACGGCATCGAGCTGGGCTCGTTCAACACCTGTGAGGGCCTGGGCTGCGAGGTGGTGCTCGAACAGCGCGAGGAGGGCGGCAACAACGGCCACCTGTGGCAACTGCCCACCCGCCTGAAGTACCCGAACATCAAGCTGTCCAGGCCGCTGACCCGGGACACCGAGAAGGTGGCCAAGTGGTTCGCGAGCATGACCACCGGCATCAAGCGCAGGACGGCGCACATCGAGGCGCGTACCGGCGACGGCCGCAAGGTGGCGCAGTGGGGGCTGCTGGAGGTGGTGCCGGTGCGCTGGACCGGTCCCGCGTTCAACCCGGAGTCCCCCAAGGTCGCGACGGAGACCATCGAGATCGCCCACCACGGCTATGTGATGGAGGGCTGAGCGGTGGGCTCTCCGGTGGCGTTCAGCGCGGCGGGCGCGGGGACGAGTGCCGTCAAGGGCGGTGCCAGGCCCAAGCTGGAGCACGCGTACCTGGAGCTGCGCACCCCGCCGCCGGGTGGCAGTCTGACGCCGGGCGCGCCCTGCGGCCGGATCGACTTCCAGTTCAATCCCAAGGAACTGTCCCTGACCAAGGCGGCGGCCTGGAAGCGGACTCCGGCCAAGGGGGCGAAGAGCGCGGGACCGCCCGAGTACCAGGGGCCGCAGCCCAGCAAGCTGACGGTGGAGATGTTCTTCGACGCGAGCGACACGCAGGACACCAGCGTGGTGACCGCGGTGGAGAAGCTGTTCGCGTGCTGTGTGCCGACGAGCGAGACGCGGCAGCAGCAGCGGGCCTCGCCGCCCTGGGTGGTCTTCCACTGGGGCGGGCTCACCGGCTTCCCCGGTTACGTCAGCCAGGTGCAGGCGAAGTACACCCTGTTCACCACCTCGGGCGTGCCGATCCGGGCGGTGTGCCAGGTCACCATGGAGGAGATCACCGGGGAGACCCCGGGTCAGAACCCCACCTCTGGAGCGCTGCACGCGCGCCGCGTGCACCGGGTGCGCGCCGGGGACACGCTGGCGCTGCTGGCCTGGCGCGAGTACGGCGACCCGGCCGCCTGGCGGACGATCGCGGAGGCGAACGGGATCGACGATCCGATGCGTCTGCCCGAGGGGCGCGAGTTGCTGCTTCCCGCGCCGGACGAGCTGGAACGCAGCGGGGGCGGCGACGGACACGACGGGGGTCGGTGAGGCCGGTCATGGTCAATCAGAGCGTCGCCAAGGTCCTGGTGGTGGAGTTCGACGGCCGTCCGCTGCCGCCGGCTGTGGCGAACACCCTGGTCGAGGGGTATGTGGACGACAGTCGTACGCTGCCGGACCTGTTCGTGCTGCGTTTCCGCGACCCCGGTCGGGTGCTGCTGGACCAGGCGGGCGTGCGGATCGGTACCCAGGTGCGGCTGCTGGCCGGCGCCGGTGGCGGTCCCTCGCCGCGTCCGCTGTTCACCGGGAGCGTGACGGCGCTGGAGGTGGAGATCGACGACACGGGCACCTTCACGGTGGTGCGGGGGCTGGACGAGTCGCACCGCCTCTTCCGCGGCCGTCGGGTGGCCGGCTACCAGAACATGACGCTCGCCGACATCTGCGTCCGGGTGGCGCGGCGTGCGGGGCTGCAGCCGGGCACGGTGGAGGTGGCGGGCCCGGTGCTGGAGCACGTGGCCCAACCGAACGTCAGCGACTGGGAGTTCCTGCGCGCACTGGTGGAGGAGGCGGGCGCGCAGATCCATGTGACGGACGGTCGGCTGCACGTCGTCAAGCCCCCGGAGGCGGGTGGCGCTCCGGAGACGTCCGCGCGGGCCGACCGCGATCCCCTGGTCCTGGAGATGGGCGACAACCTGCTGCGCTGCCGGGCCGGGGTGTCCGCCGCCGAGCAGGTGTCGGCGGTCGAGGTGCGGAGCTGGGACGTACGGGCCAAGCAGCCGCTGGTCGGCCGCGCCGACGCGGGTGGGACGGCGACCCTGGAGCTGGGGGTGACGGCCGCCGAGGTGGCGCGGCCGTTCGGTGCGGCGGACTTCGTGGTGTCGGACGCGCCGTACGACAACCAGGCCCGGGTGGACCAGGCGGCGAAGTCGCTGGCCGCGCGGATCGCGGGGTCGTTCGCCGAACTGGAGGCGGTGATCCGGGGCAATCCCGAGGTGCGGGCGGGTGGTGCGGTCACGCTGGCCGGGGTGGGCGCGCCCTTCGCGGGCCGGTACACGGTGACGTCCTCGCGGCACGTGTTCGATCCGGTCCGCGGCTACGAGACCTGGGTGACGGTCTCCGGGCAGCAGGAGCGTTCGCTGTTCGGGCTGACCGGCGGCGGGCCGGGGGCCGGCACCGGGGCGGGCTCCCGGTGTTCGGGGCTGGCGAACGGCACGGTGACGGACACCAAGGATCCGGAGGGTCTGGGCCGGGTCAAGGTGCGGTTCCCGTGGCTGTCCGACGAGTACGCGAGTGACTGGGCGCGGACCGCGCAGGCGGGCGGGACCGGCGGTGGGGAGGCGTTCATCCCCGAGGTCGGCGACGAGGTGCTGGTCGGGTTCGAGCAGGGGCACCTGGACCGTCCCTATGTACTCGCCGGTCTCTTCAACGGTCAGGACAAGCCGGGGCAGCAGGGCGGGGCGGGGCAGGCCGGAGGTCAGGGCGGCCAGGGGGACGGTCAGGAGGCGGAGGCCGTCGACCCCACGAGCGGCGCCGTCAACAAGCGCGCGTTCGGCTCCCGCGGCGGCAACAAGCTGGAGCTGCTGGACACGGCGAACGGCCCGCAGGGCGTACGGCTCGTGACGGGCGACGGCAAGTTGAGGATCAGTCTCGACCGCCGGGGCACCACCATCGTGGTGCACAGCGACGGCACGGTGGAGATCGAGGCGAAGGAGCAGGTCTCGATCAAGGCGGGCAGCGGGGTCGCGCTGGACGCGGGCGGCGGCACGCTGGAGCTGACCGGTGACTCGGTGAAGCTCACGGCCCGCACCGGGGTCCAGGTGGACGGCGGCACCGGCCAGGTGAAGCTGTCCACCGGCGGCGCGGTGGAGGTGCGGGGCAACCAGGTGGCGGTGGACGGCACCACCCGCACCGAACTCAGGGGCGGCAGCACGCTGACCGTCAACGCGCCCATGGTGCGCATCAACTGAACGGCACGGCACTGACGGATGAGGACCAGGCAGGGGGCTCAGCACATGCCAGCAGCCGCACGCGTCGGCGATCCCACCGGGCATCCCGGGGTGATCGGCCCGACCGGAGAACCCACGGTGCTGATCGGCGGGCGGCCCGCGGCCACGGTGGGCACCGCGCACCAGTGCTCCTCGCCCGCCGCGCACGCCCCGTCCGCCCTCGCCCCGCCCGGCAGTTCCAGTGTGCTCATCGGCGGCCGGCCGGCCGCCCGGGTGGGCGACGCGGCGGGCTGTGGCTCGCCGATCACGTCCGGGTGCCCGAGCGTGCAGATCGGAGGGTGAGGCATGGGCCGGCAGTTCATCGGCGCGGGGTGGGCGTTCCCGCCGCGCACGGACGCCACCGGCAGCATCGCGCTGGTCCGGGACGACCGGGAGATCGAGGAGTCGATCCGGCTGATCCTGGCCACCTCGCCCGGTGAGCGGCCGATGCGCCCGGAATTCGGGTGCGCGCTCGGCGACTACGTGTTCGCGCCCGCGGACGCGGGCACGGCAGGGCAGCTCGCCTACGAGGTACGGCTCGCGCTGGAGCGGTGGGAGCCGCGCATCGAGGTGGCGGACGTCGCCGTGCGGTTCGACGAGGCGGACGACGGGGTGCTCTACATCGACATCGGGTACGCGGTGCGCGGTACCAACGATCCGCGCAACCTGGTCTTCCCGTTCTATGTGATCCCGGACGGCGAGGGGTCCCCATGACGCTCCCCAGCCCCGACCTGGACGACCGGCGCTTCCAGCAACTGGTGGACGAGGCCAAGCGGCTGGTGCAGCAGCGCTGCCCCGAGTGGACCGACCACAACGTCTCCGATCCGGGCGTCACGCTGATCGAGGCGTTCGCCACCATGGTCGACCAGCTCGTCTACCGGCTGAACCGGGTGCCGGACAAGAACTACCTGGCCTTCCTGGACCTCATCGGGGTGCGGTTGTACCCGCCGACGGCCGCCCGCACACAGACCACGTTCTGGCTGTCCGCGCCGCAGCCCGACACCGTGCGCGTCGCGGCCGGGACCGAGGTGGCCACCGTGCGCACCGAGACCGAGGAGGCGGTGGTGTTCACCACCGGCCGGGATCTGTCGGTCGTGCCGTGCGCGCTGTCCCAGCTCGTCACCTGGCCGGTCAGCGGTACGGCCGCCGACCGGTCGGAGGAGCTGGCCCTCGGTCGCGACGTGCCGTGTTTTGGCAGCACGCCCACGCCCGGGGACTGCCTGTACGTCGGGCTGTCCCAGCCGGTGCCCGGCTGCGCGGTGGTGCTGCGCCTGGACTGCCGGGTGGACGGCGTCGGGGTCGATCCGCGCCGCCCGCCGCTGCTCTGGGAGGCGTGGGACGGCGCCGCCTGGGCGGTGTGCGAGGTCGAGAAGGACGACACCGGCGGGTTCAACAAGGCCGGCGAGGTCATCCTGCACGTGCCCGCCGCGCACACCACCTCGGTGGTGGCCGCGCACACCGGCGGCTGGCTGCGCTGCCGTCTGGTGGAGGCCGTGGCCGGCCAGCCCGCCTATGTGGCGTCCCCGACGGTCCGTCGGGCGAGTGCGTTCACGATCGGCGGCACGGTGGAGGCCGCGCACGCCGAAACCGTCGTGGCGGAGGTTCTGGGCCTGTCGGAGGGGGTGGCCGGGCAGGGGTTCCAGGTGGCCCGGCCGCCGGTGGTGGCGGGCGAGGAGCCGTTCATCGTGGAGGTGGCCGAGGGACACGGCTGGGCGGAGTGGACGCGGGTGGACGACTTCGCGCACTCCACCCCGTACGACCGGCACATCACCCTGGACCCCAACTCCGGCCAGGTGGACTTCGGCCCGGCCGTGCGGGAGCCCGACGGCTCGCTGCGGCTGTACGGCGCGGTGCCGCCGAAGGGCGCCCCGGTGCGGGTGCGGTCCTACCGTACGGGCGGCGGACGGCGGGGCAACGTGGCGCGGGGTGCCCTGCGGGTGCTGCGCAGTTCGCTGCCGTTCGTGGCACGGGTGGAGAACCGCCGTCCGGCGCTGGGCGGGGTGGACGGCGAGACGGTGGAGAACGCGCGGGTGCGGGGGCCGATGACGCTGCGCACCCTGCACCGGGCGGTGGTGCCGCGCGACTACGAGCTGCTGGCGCGCGAGGTGGCGCCGGACGCGGCCCGGGTGGCCTGCGTCCCGGCGGGCCCGGCCGGGACCGGGGAGTCACCCGAACAGGCGGGCGGCGTAAGGCTGTTGGTGGTGCCGGCCGGTCGCAACGACGAGCAGGGGCGGATCAGGTTCCAGGAGCTGATCCCGCCTCAGGACACCCTCGCGATGATCGCGTCGTACCTGGACGAGCGGCGCCCGATCGGCACCCGGCTGGTCGTGGAGCCGCCCTACTACCAGGGTGTCACCGTGGTCGCCTCGGTGGTGCCGGGCCGCGGGGTGGCGGCCGACCGGTTGCGGGACGCCGCGCTGGCCGCACTGTACGGCTACTTCAATCCGCTGACCGGCGGGCCGGAGGGTGCGGGCTGGCCGTTCGGCCGGCCGGTGCACTCCGGGGAGGTGTTCGCAGTGCTGCAACGGGTGTCCGGGGTCGACCTGGTCGAGGACGTCCGGCTGTTCCCGGCGGACCCGGTCACCGGACAGCGCGGCGAGGCCGCCACGAGGATCGAACTCGACCGGCACGCACTGGTGTTCAGCTATGAACACCAGCTGCGGGTGAGGGAGGCATGACGTGCGCGGACCACTTCCCGGACTGCCGACGCCGCACCCGCTGCTGCATCAGCTGCCCGCGGTCTATCTGGACCAGCCCTTCGTCGAGGGGTTCCTGAGCGCGCTGGACGAGGTGCTGGCGCCGGTGCTGCTCACCCTGGACAACCTGCCCGCACACCTGGATCCGCGCACCGCGCCCGAGGACCTGCTGGCGTGGCTGGCGGGATGGGTGGCGGCGGAGGCGGACGGGGAAGGACCGGTCGGCCGGCGCCGCGCCGTCGTGGCCGGTGCGGTGGCCCGGCACCGTCAGCGGGGCACCCGGGCGGGGCTGGCCGCGGCGATCCGGGTGGAGACGGGCATCGAACCGGAGATCAGGGAGAGCGGCGCCACGTCCTGGTCCGGTGAGCCGGGGTCGGCGCTGCCCGGTTCGGCGCTGCCCCGGGTGCGGGTGCGGCTGCGAGTGGCGGACGCGCAGGCCGTGGCGTCGACGCGGGCGCGGCTGGAGCGGCTGGTGGCCACCGAGGTGCCCGCGCACGTCGGGTACGAGGTGGAGGTCGTGGCGGCGGACGGGGCGGGTGCGTGATGATCTGTCCCGACTGCGGCCACCGCAATCCGCCCGGTACCCGCTTCTGCACGTCCTGCCAGGCGTTTCTGGCGTGGGAGGACGAGGAGCGGACCGGGCAGCCGGCTCCCGACGCGGGCCCGGCCGTCGCCCCGCCCCCCGAGGCGCCGCCGCCGGCCCCGCCCTCGTCCGACGCCACCGCCCCGGCCACGCCGGCACCCCCCGCCGCGCGGACGGGGCCGCCGCCGCCCGCCACGCCCCCGGACATCGCTCCGCGGCGGCCCGACGACCCGCCGCGGCACCCGCCCGGCCACGCACCGGACCATCGCACCGGCAGCCCCGCGGACCCACCGCCCGAAGCACCGCCCCGGCCGGACACCCCGCCGCGGCACCCCGGCCGCCCCTGCCCGGACTGCCGTGCCGAGAATCCGCACGACCGGCGGTTGTGCGTACGCTGCGGTGCACTGCTCGATCCCGCGCGGCCCCCCGTCCAGGCCCCCCGGCCGCCCTGGTGGCGCCGGATCCTGCCGCGCCGCGAGCGGCGCCCGCTGGCCGCCGGAAGCAGACCCGGGCGCCGGGTGTGGCGCCGGCCGCGGCTGACGCTGCCGGTGGTGCTGGTCGTCCTCCTCGTCGCGGCCTGGTTCGCCCGCGCGCAGCTGACCCAGTTGTTCACCTTCGCGGAGGACAACGCCGGTGACCCGAAGCCGCTGCACCCCGCGCAGGTACGCGCCTCCAGCCAGACGCCGTCCCACCGGGCGCAGGCGGCCTTCGACAGCCTCAGCAACCGCTACTGGGCGCCCGCCGTCCCGGGCTCCGGCACGGGGCAGTATCTGGAGGCCGACTTCGAACGGCCGGTGCGCTTGCAGAAACTCCTGATCACATCCGGGAGTTCGACGAAGCCGGACGAGTTCCTCGGCCAGGCACGGCCGTCGCGGATCACCGTCACCCTGGTCTCCTCGCAGGGCGAGCGCACCACCGAGAGCCTGAACCTCAGCGACGCGCCCGGTCAGCAGAGCTTCGACGTCCGGGGGACGGACGTGACGCGGGTGCGGCTGACGGTGAACGCGGCCTACGCCGCCCGGGAGGACCGCCGGGTCGCCATCGCCGAGGTGGAGTTCTTCGGACGTCAGTGACCGGCCAGGGAAGTCGCAGGACCGCTCGAACGGTGCCGGTGATCTTGCCCCAGGTCTTGGGCATCGCCTCAGGCGGGAGGGTGCGTGCGGAGCCGTCACAGTCACTGGGATGCTGCACGGGTGCTCACCGCGCCGCTGTACCGGGCCACCCGCGCGCTCCGTCCGTCCCGGCGATGACTCCCGACGGCGACTCATCCGTCCGCTCCACTGCGACCGGCGCAAGGTGAAGGCTTGATAACACGCGGGAAAGCGCGTTCCCCTGATGGTTAGGGTGATGACCCGCTTCCGGTGGACCACCGGGTGATCGAGGAAGCCATGGTGCCCGTGGAACCCGTCTTCGCACACGCCGACCGGCTCTTCGCCCTCCTCGACCGGCTCGTGCACAGGCCGAGCAAGGGTGAAGTGCCAGGCGAGGTCCCGGAACGGGACGGCATCCCGATCATCCAACTGCTCGGCGACGAGCAGGATGGTCTCGCCGAGCAGATCGCAGGGGCGATGCACGCTGCCCAGCCCCGGTCCGTCCCCCAGGAGTTGGTCGACCTCGACCAGAAGTGGGACGAGGTCGTCGCCCAGCGCGGTGACCCCTCGGCCCCGAACCACCTGACCCCCGACTGGCAGCGCGCCGAACTGTGCAGGCGCCTCCTCGTCCAGTTGGCCGGCGAGTACTCGTCCGTGTCCTACGGGCACGACAGGAGCGTACGTTTCCGGAGGCTGGGGCTCGTCAACTGGTTCCTGGAGATGACGGACACGGTCCGGCTGCCCGACAGCCAGCACGGCCAGATCGTGCTGCGGCGGCTGCGCGCCCGTGAGTTGGAGCGGCGACGGCTGTTCGGGTTCATGCGCAGCCCGAGCACCGAGGTCGCGTTGCAAGGGAACGTGCCGTGGTGGGCGTATCTGCTCGGACTGCACCTGCTGCCGATCATCTGGTTCCGGGTGTGGCGTGGGGTGGGCCGCGAGTACAGGTGGCTGCTGCACCAGCCCTACATGGCGCCGGCCGACCCCGGGAACTTCATCGGGTTCGCCGTACGGCTCACCCAGCCCCGATGGGGGCGCGAAGACCCCGAACAGATCAGCAAGTTGATGATCAACGCGTTTCTGGCGGACCTGCGGGACGCCTACCGGCGGCGGCCGTGGCGACGGCGGGCGTACCGCCGTACGGCGTACTGCGTGGCGTTCCTGAAGGGGGTCAGCGAGCACAACGGCGGGCTGGAAGTCCTGCGTCTGCTCGCCGAGGTACGCAACGACACGGGCGCCTTCGACCCGTTGCTCGTCGTGGCGAGCCGGCCGGAGCAGGAGGTCGAATCCGTCCGGGTCCGGAGCCTGACGGACGAACTCGGCGTGTACGACGCCTGGTGCGAGCGGCTGCGGAACGCGGCGGGCGGGCGGGACACGGACTTCTGGTTCCTGCCGGTGAGGGTGCCCGCGCCGCTGCCGGACGACGATCCCGGGCGCGACGCCCAGCACGAGCGCACGTCCGTGGCCCGCCGGCTCCAGGTGTCCCAGCCCCCGGTCTGGGCCGGACGCACGGCCACCGTGGTCTCCCTCGTCCTCGCGGTCGTACTGATCGCCGGCGGTATCACCTACGGCCTCGCGAAAGAGGGTGAGTGGCGGTGGCAGCACTGCGGACTGAGCCGCTCCGACCCGGACGCACGGACCCTGCAACGGGAGTCGACCGACGAATGCATCGGCGTCGCCCCGCACGGATTCGCCTTCGGATCCACCGACCCGCGGGTACGGCAGACCCTCTCGATCATCGCCCGCCAGAACGAGGAGGCAGAGCGCAGGCACGCTGCCGACCCCGGCAGACGGCTCGTCACCCTCGTCCATCTGTCCGCCCTGCTCAGCAGTCCCATCGGAGAGACGTCGAACACGCTGTCGTACGCGCGTGAGCAGTTGCAGGGCGCGGCGAGCGCCCAGCGGCGGCAGCTCGACAAGCAAGGGGAGACCGAGCCCGTCCTGCGGATCTTCCCGGCCGCCGCCGGTTCCGGCATGCGGTTCGGCGCCGATGTCGCGAGCACGGTCAAACGGATGATGCGGACCGACCCGACCATCGTCGGCGTCACCGGCCTCGACCAGAGCCGCAAGGCCACGATCACGACCATCGCCGCACTCACCCGGGTCGGACTCCCCATGGTCGCCACCACGCTGTCCGCCGACACACTCCCGGAGAACTCCGCGCTCTACTACCAGGTCTCACCGCAGAACCGACGGGAGGCCGCGATCGCCGCCGCGTACGCCGGCCATCTCGCCGACCAGAAGGCACTCGACGAGCGCACGGTACGCGTCGTGTACTCCCTCGACACGACCGACGAGTACAGCGCCAACCTGCGGGCGGACGCCGTCACGGCTTTCCGGCAGGCGGGTTTCCAGGTGGACCAGCAGGGCTACACGCCCTCCCCCGCGCCCGTCGGCGCTCCCTCGGGACCGGGTGCGCGCACGATCGGCGAGCAGGCCTGCGGCTACCCGGGACTGGTGTTCTTCGCGGGCAGGTCGGAGGACTTCGAGACCGTGCTCGGTGCCACCAATGACACCTGCGGGACGAATCCGCCCAGGTTCCTGGGCGGCGACGACGTGGCCCGCCTCGGGGCCGACCCGGAGCGGCGCAAGGCATTCCCGCGCGTCCCGTACGAGTTCCTCGACTTCACCGTCGGCTCGGCCTCCTGCGACGGGCCCAGCGACCTGTACAGCACCATGAAGGAACTGTTCCCCGACGAATGCCGTCAGGTTCAGGACACCTCTCTGGACGGACACGCGGCCCTCGCCTTCGACGCGGCGAACCTCTATCTCAAGGCCATCGCCCGCCTCCAGGACACCGCCCCGGGCACCCCTCTGACCCCGGCCGCGGTCTGGTACGCGCTGAACGGCATCCACGGTTCCGCCGCGCTCGACGGGGAGAGCGGCCGGATCGACTTCGGGGGTGCGGTGGGCCGACAGGTTCCGCTCGACAAACTCATCTCCGTCCAGCGTGTGGAAGGCGCCCAGCGGCCGCAGCAGTTGGGGTTCTGCGGGCGTCGGGGAAGCAACGAGGGACAGGCGTGGTGCCCGCCTTCGGAGGCGCGATAGCGCGGGTCGGCTCCTCGCCGACGGCCGAACCGGGCAGTCACGGTGGCCGTCTCCACCGGCTGCCGGATCCGCCAGGAAGCCGGGGTCGACGACGGACGGCCCGCGGCCTCGGACGGACCGGGCGCTCACGTCAGGTGTGCGCCGTCCGCGTCCCGCGGACGACATCGGCGCCGCCGTGCGGAAAGGCAGCCGTGACGTCGTCGGGTCACCAGTTGACGGGGAGGGTGAGCGGTGACTTGCTCGGGGACTCGTCCTCCCAGATGGGGTGGTGGCCTTCGGCCGGACGCAGGCCCGGAAGCCGGTCGAACAGTGCTTCCAGGCACACGGTCATCTCGGCCCGGGCCAGGTGGGAGCCGATGCAGTTGTGCGCTCCACGGCCGAAGGCGAGGTGGGGATTGTCCGCACGGCACAGGTCGAGCCGGTCGCCGTCGGCGAACGTCCTCCCGTCGCGGTTGGCCGAGGCGAGGACGGGCAGTACGACGTCGCCGGCGCGGATCGTCCGGCCGTGCAGCTCGATGTCCTGGACGGCCTGGAGGACCACGACACCGTTCATCACCGGCACGTAGCGCAGGAGTTCCTCCACCGCGCCCGGCATGAGGTCGCGGTGGTCCCGCAGGCGGGCGTACGCGCCGGGCAGGGTCAGCAGGGTCAGCACGGCGTCGGCCAGGAACATGGTGCTCGTCCGGTAGCCGGCGACGAGCATGGAGAGCCCGAAGCTCACCGCGCTCTCGTGGTCCAGGGTGCCCCGCCCGCACGCGTGGACCAGTCCGGTGAGGATGTCGTCTGCGGGCTCGCGCCGTTTGCGGTCGAGCAGCGCGATGACGTACGCGCGCAGTTGCTGGGTGGCCTCGCGGCCCTCCTTCAGCGTGAGCAGGGCCCCCAGCGCGGCGTCCGCCCTGGGCAGGAAGTACTCGCTGTCCTCGCAGGGGATCCCCACCAGATCGCACATCACCAGGACGGGGAAGGGCTCCAGGAACCGGACGACCAGGTCGCCGGGCTGGTCGCCGCTAACGAGCGGATCGAGCAGCCGGTCGGCCGACCGCCGGATGCGCGGCAGTCGGCTCCGGACGGACCGGACGCTGAACGGCTCGCTCAGCGCCCGGCGCAGGGCGGCGTGCCGGGGGCCCTCCAGTTCCATCATCGTGATCAGGCCCGGTTCGTCACCGGGGGTCCGACCGGGGCGGGGCGGCCAGTCGGTGATGCTCGGCCTGACCAGCCGGGAGTCGGCGACCAGTTCCTTCACGTCGTCGTACCGCGTGGCGTACCAGGCGGTGGCGCCGATCGGCAACCGGACCTTGGCCAGGGGGCATTCCCGGCGCAGGCGGCCGTACTCCTCGGGCGGTCCCATGGTGCCCGGAGGCGGCAGGGGCATGTCGATGACGGGCACGTCGACGGCGGGTTCCGGGGTCGTGTTCACGGGTGAGCCTCCCCTGGTCGTGTGCACGGGCGGTGGGCCGGGCCCGGTCGGGGGCGAAGGGCCGGCGGGCCGGTTCACCAGCTGACCGGGAGGGTCAGCGGTGACTTGGTGACGGACCGGTCGTCCCAGCGGGGCTCCTGCCCGTCGGCCGGACGCAGCCGGGCGAAGCGGTCGAGCAACGCCTCCAGTCCTACGGTCAGTTCGGCGCGTGCCAGGTGGGCGCCGATGCAGTTGTGGGTTCCCCGGCCGAAGGCGAGGTGGGGATTGTCCGCGCGGCACAGGTCGAGCCGGGCGGCGTCGGCGAACACGCTCCCGTCGCGGTTGGCGGAGGCCAGCACGGGGATGACGGCGTCGCCCCTGCGGACCGTCCGCCCGCGTACGTCGATGTCCTCGGTGGCCAGCAGCAGCAGGGTGCCGTTCATCACCGGCAGGTAGCGCAGGAGTTCCTCCACGGCACCGGGCATGAGGTCGCGGTGGTCCCGCAGGCGGGCCCACCGCTCCGGCCGCGCCAGCAGGGTGTGTACCGAGTTGGCCAGGAAGAAGCTGCTGATGCCGAAGCCGACCGTGAGCATGGACAGCCCGAAGGCCATCACGTCGTCGTCGGTGAGTGTCCCGTCTTCGCACCGGCTCACCAGCAGGGTCAGGACGTCGTCGCCGGGCCGGCTCCGCTTCCGTGCGATCAGCCCGGCCGTGTACGCGCGCAGCAGATCGGTGACCTCGCGTCCTTCCTCCGAGGTCACCATGGTGTCGAGGGCCGCGGCCAGGACCGGGAGGAACCAGTCCCGGTCCTCGAACGGTATGCCCACCAGCTCGCACAGCACGAGCAGCGGGAACGGCTCGGTGTATCCGGCCACCAGATCGCCGGGCCGGCCGGCTTCCTGGAACGCGTCCAGCAAGTGCTCGGCCAGTTCCCGGATGCGCGGCACGTGGTCCCGGACGGCCCGGGAGCTGAACGCCGAAGCCGCGGCCCTGCGCAGCGCCAGGTGCCGGGGAGGTTCGAGTTCCGCCATGGTGACCAGGCGCGGCCCGTCGTCGGCGGCCGGGCCGGGGCGGGCCGGCCAGTCGTTGATGGCCGGCCTGATCAGGCGGGGGTCCGCGATCACTTCCCGGACGTCCGCGTACCGGGTGACGTACCAGGCGGTCGCGTCCATCGGCAGCCTGACCCTGGCCACGGGGCATCTGGCGCGCAGCCGCGCGCATTCCTCGGGCGGTCCCATCGTCCCGGGCGGCGGGAGCGGGAAGTCCAGGACATCCGCGGCGTCCGCTTCCGGGGCGGGATCCCGCGCGCCGGGTGGCTGTGGGGTCATGCTCGCCCCCTCTCCGGGTCGCGGGGCCGCGGGCGCTCGATGTAGCCGGTGGCGTAGAAGTACTCCAGGTAGCGGTCGAGCAGTTCCGTGTCGACAGGCGGGCAGTGCAGGCCCGCGGCGGCCAGGTCGTGCTCGACGTTGGCCCGGCCGATGGTCGGGAAGGTGCCCTCGAAGTACATCTCCTTGACGGAGATGTCCGCCTGCTTGCAGCGGTCCACGCACAGCGAGACGAACGGGGCTGTGGGGCTCGTGGGGTTCCGCGCGACGTGGCGGACGAGTTCGCCCACCCATTCCTCGTAGGGGAGCCGGCGGATCCGGTGGCCGGCCGTGTCCATCCGGTCGAGCATGTCGCCCAGGCTGCCCGGGCAGGGGTTGGTCAGGTGGTACGTCCGGTCGGTCGTGCGACGCGTCGTGGCGATGTGCACCACCGCGTCGGCGAGGTAGTCCACCGGGACGAAGTCCAGCGGCAGCGGGATGTCGGGGGCCAGCCCTGTCTCGCTGATCGTCCGGAACAGCGAGCAGATCGCGGTGTCGGTGTTGCACGCGCCGGTGCGCCGGTCACCGGTGATCTCGTACGGCCGGTGGACCGCCACGGGCAGCCCCTGGGCCGCGGCGCCGCGCAGCACCTCTTCGGCGACCCACTTGCTCTCGGCGTAGCCCATGGTGAGCCGGTCGGCGTGATCGAGCGGCAGATCCTCGTCGACGTGCCGTACGCCCGCGGTGCCGAAGCCCGCCAGCACCGCGATGGTGGACAGGAAGTGCACGGGCACACGGCGCCCCGCCGCCAGGCGTATGAGCTGCCTGGTGCCCTCCACGTTGGCGGGGCGCAGCGCCTCGTAGGGGTAGAGGAAGTTGACCTGTGCGGCCGCGTGGACCACCAGGTCGAGGGTCACGGCGAGTTCGTCGGCACGGCCCGGTTCCATGCCGAGTCCGGGCTCGGCGAGGTCGGCGGGGAAGCAGACGACGCGGTCGGCGGCCTCCGCGGCGGTGAGGCCGAAGCGGGCCAGGTTCCGCATCACCTTCTGCCGGGCGTGTGCCGGGTCGCGGCTTCGCACAGGGCAGTGCACCCGGGCGCCGGTGCGGCGCAGCAGCCGGTCCAGCAGGAAGGCGCCGACGAAGCCGGACGTGCCGGTCAGCAGTACCTCCCTGGGGTACTGCCAGTCCGGCTGCGGCCCGTGGCACGGGCGCAGGGTGAAGCCCAGCCGTGCCTCGGCGCGGAAGTCCACGGGGCCGGTGGCGGCGAGTGCCTCACCCTGCTGGTCCTTGACGACGGTGAGGGTGGCGACGGCAGCGCTGAAGTCCTCCAGGGTCGGGGAGCGCAGCAGACTGTGGATCAGTGTGCGGCCGTGTCGTGCGTCCAGTCCGAAGGCGGCCAGCGTGCGGGTGACGACCTCGGCCGCCAGCAGGGAGTCGCCGCCGATGTCGAAGAAGCTGTCACCGGGTGCCGGGTCCGTACCCAGCACCACGTGCCACACCCGCGCGAGTGTGTCCGTCGGTCCCGGCCCGGAGTTCTCCTCCCGCACCGGGGTGGTGACGGCTCGGGCGGTCGCGGGTGTGCGCAGCCGGCGGCGGTCCACCTTGCCCGCCGCGGTCACCGGGAACCGCGCGACCTCCACCAGCCGCGCGGGCACCGCGGCCGCGGGCAGCCACTGGGCGAGCCTGCCGCGGATGCGGTCCGCGGGTAGCACCTGACCCGGGCGGGCCGGTGTCACGTAGCCGATCAGGGTGCCGTCCTCCAGTTGGACGACGGCCTCGCCCACCGCGTCGTCCGCCCGCAGCCGCGCCTCTATTTCGTCCGGTTCGATGCGATGTCCGCGCAGTTTGACCTGCCGGTCCGTGCGGGCCCGGTACTCCAGCAGGCCGTCCGGCCGCCGGACCACCCGGTCACCGGTGCGGTAGAGGCGTGTTCCGGGCTCGAAGCGGTTGTCGACGAAGCGCTCGGCGGTCAGTTCGGGGTCACCGAGGTACCCCAGGGCGAGCCCGTCCCCGCCGACCAGGAGTTCACCTTCCTCGCCGACGTCCGCGAGCCCGCCGTCCGGGCGCACCACGTAGCAGGTGGAGTTCTCCAGCGGACGGCCGATCGGCACCGCCGTCTGCCCGGGCGGGAGGTCGTGCACCAGGTGTGCGGTGGAGACCACGCTGTTCTCGGTCGGACCGTAGAAGTTGACCACGGTGGTGTCCGGGCAGGCCGCCAGGATCGCGCGGGCCAGCTGGGGGTCCATCGCCTCACCGCCGGCCGAGGCGAACCGCAGGGACCGCAGTGCCCCCGGTCTGGTGCGCGCGATGTGGTGGAACACCCCGGTGGTCAGATAGGCGACGCTGACCCGGTCGGCGAGCAGCCGCGCTTCCAGGGCGTCCGGTGACAGCAGCTCCTCCTGACCGGCGATCACGATGCAGGCGCCGGCGAGCAGCGGGGACCAGATCTCGATCGTGGAGGCGTCCGAGGAGAGGCCGTAGGCGTGCAGTACGCGTTCGCCGGGTCGTGGACGCTGCCAGACGCGGTCGGAGGAGGCCAGCCGGACCACGCCGCGGTGCGGGATCGCCACTGGTTTGGGGCGGCCGGTCGAGCCCGAAGTGAACATCACGTAGGCGCAGTCGGTGGGGTCCACGTCGACCTGCGGGACCACAGCCGGGGCGATGGGCGGCAGGCCGCCCAGGTCGATGCGGGTGCGCACGCGCCGGATGCGGCAGATGCTGCCCGGCAGGGTCACCACGGTGTGGACGCCCGCGTCCTCGGCCATCGCCTGCAGTCGCCCGGGCGGTGAGGAGTCGTCGAGCGGCACGTACGCGGCACCGGCCTTGAGGACGCCCAGGAAGGCGACCAGTGCTTCCGGGGACCGGCCTCCGCACACGCCGACCTCGTCGCCGTGGCGCACCCCTGACTCGTGCATCCGGGCGGCCAGCGCGTCGGAGCGGATCTTGAGTTCGCCGTAGCTGATGCTCCGGCCGTCCTGTACGGAGGCGGTGGCCCGGGCGCGGAGCTCCGCCTGGGCGTCGAACAGTTCGTGCAGACAGCGATCGCGCGGGTAGCACGTCGGCCCGGTGTTCCAGGCCGCCGCGGCCGGATACGTCTTCGTGTCGGTGAGCATCGAGAAGAACCCGTCTGTCCTGCGCGCACCGCCCGGGCCCGGAGGACTACGCGTCGAATTCCGCGGCGAAGGCGGAGAAGTCGGCCGTCCGCCACCTCTGGGGCCGCATGCGGATGAGGACGTCGTCGGTCAGTTGCCGGCGGTTGGCGGCCAGGTACGCCGCCGCGGTGTCCGTGTCCAGGTACCGGTGGGCCAGCGCTTCGTGTTCGGCCGGGGGCAGTGGGTCCGTCACGGCCGTCACCGGCCCCTCCACACTGACGTAGCGGTAGGGGGCCGCCTCGTCCTGTGCGCAGAGGCTGAACCGCCCCGCGTCGCGGATGAGCCGGGCCTTCAGTGTCTTGCGCCCTGTCTGGATCGTCACCTGCCCGCCGGGCCGGTAGGAGTACCACAGGGGGACCAGCAACGGACCACCGCCGCCGCCACGGGGATCGTCCACCCCCAGGATTCCGATGTGCATGCCTGCCAGGAACTCTTCCCGATCTTCGATCGACATCCTGAGATCCACTGGTGCCACCTCGATTCGGCGGAGAACCGCGACCGGCGCTGATCCTGCTGCGAGATGTGTGGGCCGATGGGGCGGTGCCCTGCCGACGGGCGGGGAGCCGTCGAGGGCCGGGGCCCTTGTGGTCCGGCCGGCGGCGCGGACGATCCGGTGGATTCCGTCGTCCGACCCGGGACGGCCGCCGATCGGACTTCCATGTTTTCACCAGACCCGACTGGTTCGCATTCCGGGCACATATGACCAATAGGGGTACTCGTCCAGTGGCCGGGCCTTGGCGGCCGACCATGTCAGGTGATCCGCAGGGACCGCGGGCCGAAGGCCCACCGGTGCCGACCGGGCGGTGCACAGGCGCACGATCCCGGCGGGGGTGGACCACCGCGATCCACCGGCCGCGACCGCGGCGCCGGCCGGCGGGTCGGCGACCCGGTCGCGCGCCGCGGGCCGGGCGGACCCCCGGAGGTCCGGGGCGGTGGGCTGCCTCCCGTCGGGGAAGCGGAGCGGGGGTTCCGCTGCCGACGGTGACCCACCGCGCTCGACCGGCGGCCACCCGGAGAAGGAAGACGCATATGGAGGCAGGCATCCGGGCCGTGGGCCTGACGAAGTCCTTCGGCGGCATACGGGCTCTGGACGGGGTCGATCTGGACGTGCGGGAGGGCGCGGTGCTGGGCCTGCTGGGCCCCAACGGCGCCGGCAAGACCACCGCGGTGCGGGTGCTCACCACGCTGCTGCGACCCGACGCGGGCAGCGCCCAGGTCGCGGGGGTCGACGTGCTCAGGCATCCCGGCCGGGTGCGCGGCCTGATCGGCCTGTGCGGTCAGTCCGCCGCGGTCGACGAGTACCTCACCGGCCGGGAGAACCTCCGGATGGTCGGCGAGCTGTACCAACTGCGGGCCAGGGACGCCAAGGCGCGCGCTCGGGAGCTGCTGGAGTGGTTCGACCTCGCCGAAGCAGCCGACCGCCCGGCCAGGACCTACTCCGGCGGTATGCGCCGCCGGCTTGACCTGGCGGCGGCACTGGTCGTGCGGCCACCGGTCATGTTCCTCGACGAACCCACCACCGGTCTGGACCCGCGCAACCGTCTGGCGCTGTGGGAGCTGATCGAGACGCTGGCGGTGGAGGGCACCACTCTGCTGCTCACCACCCAGTACCTCGAGGAGGCCGACCGGTTGGCCCATGGCATCGCCGTCGTCGACCACGGCCGGGTGATCGCACGCGGCTCCGCCGACGACCTCAAGGCCAGGACCGGCGGTGAGCGGGTGGAGGTGGTGGTCCACGACCGCCGGCTGATCGGCGCGGCCGTGGCGGCGCTCACCCCGTACCGCGAAGGCCCGCTCGGCGTGGAGCAGCACACCCGGCGGATCACGGTGCCGGTGAGCGGGGGCGCCCGGGTGCTCGCCGACGTCATCCGCGAGCTGGACAGGCGGGGCATCCTCATCGACGACATCGGCCTGCGCAGGCCGACGCTCGACGACGTCTTCCTCTCCCTCACCGGCCACGCGCCCGAGGGGGCCGACCCTGGGAAGGACGTATGACCATGGCGATCGTCACCAGCCGAGCGGCGGGACACGCGACCCCGCAGCGCCGCGGCGGAGTCGTCCGGATGGCACACGATTCCTGGGTGATCGCCCGGCGGAACCTGCGCCGGATGACCCGGATACCCGAGATCGTGGTCTTCGGACTGATGCAGCCGGTGATGTTCGTGCTGCTCTTCTCGTACGTGCTGGGTGGCGCGATCAGGGTGCCGGGCGGTGGCTACCGGGAGTTCCTGATGGCCGGGATCTTCGCCCAGACGGTCGCCTTCGCGGTGGAGGGGGCCTCGGCCGGCATCGCGGACGACATGTCCAAGGGCCTGGTGGACCGCTTCCGCTCGCTGCCCATCGCGCGCTCGGCGGTGCTCGCCGGGCGGACCCTGGCCGATGTGGTGCAGAGCGCCTTCGTCCTGCTGGTGCTGGCGTCGGTGGCGCTTCTGGTGGGCTGGCGGGTGCACCAAGGGGTGTTCAGGGCGCTGGGCGCTTTCCTGCTGCTGCTCCTGCTGGGCTACGCCTTCTCCTGGATCGGGGCGCTGATCGGCCTGTCGCTGCGCAGCCCGGAGGCGGCCACCTCGGCGGGCCTGATCTGGCTCTTCCCGCTCACCTTCATCTCCAACGCCTTCGTCCCGGTCGACACCATGCCGGGCTGGCTGCAGGCGGTCGCGTACTGGAACCCGTTCAGCGCCACCGTCCAGGCCTGCCGCAAACTGTTCGGCAACCCCGGGGCCGACGTCGCGCACGCCTGGCCGATGCAGCATCCGGTCGCGGCATCCGTTCTCTGGTCACTGCTGATCCTGGCGCTGTTCTCCTGGCTGTCGGTGCGCAAGTACCGCAACGCGTCCCGCTGACCGGCCGAAGAGGCACCGAACGGCAGTGGCACCGCAGGTCGTTCTGGAAGCCGATGAAACGACTACCAGCGCGCCGACCCCGGCGCGCAGGCGCCGGTCGTCGCCGTGGCGGTTCCGCCACGGCGAGCCGCGCGAGGACGGCGTCCTGGGCGGCTTCCCTTCCACGGGTGAAAGCCACAACGCCTCCCCCCACATGATCTCCCGGGGATAAAGTCGGCGCTTGCGTACTGGCGGCCCGCTGAGGGGACATGGCGGTGGTTGGAGGGGCCCGCACGGATGGCGGTCGGCTCCCGGTGCTGTCCCCGCCGCGGTTCGTCGGCCGGGCCGGTGAGCTGGACACGCTCGGATCGGCGTTCGGACGCACCCCCGTGGTCGTCCTGGTCGACGGTGAGGCGGGCATCGGCAAGACCCGGCTGCTGCGCGAGTTCCTGGCGTACCAGGCGGAGCGGGGGCGGCGTGCCCTGGTCGGTGCCTGCCTGGAACTGCGGGTGCCGTACACGCTCGGGGCGGTGCTGGACGCCGTGCGCGACGGCGTCGACAACGTTGCCAGGCTGCGGCTGAGCGGGCGGGGCGCTGCGGCCGCTGTTCCCCGAGTGGGCCGACGACCTGCCGCCGGCTCCGGACGCGCTGGAGGACGCCACCGCTGCCCGGCACCGGCTGTGCCGTGCCTTCGTCGAGGTCCTCGGTCGGCTCGACGTGGCGGTCCTCGCGCTGGAGGACGTCCACTGGGCCGACGAGGCGACCCTCGAATTCCTGCTGTTCCTGGTCTCCCGCCGACCGCAGCCGGTCAGCGTGGTGCTGCCCTTCCGGCGGGACGAAGTGCCGCCGGACTCCCTGCTGTTGTGGCTGTCCTCCCGGCTGCCCTCCGACGCCCGTCCGGTCAGGCTGACGCTGGGGCCGCTGGATGTCGGTGAGACCGCCTCGTTCGTCTCGTCGATGTTGGCCGGCGGGCATGTTTCGAGCGAGTTCGCGGCGTTTCTGCGCGCACGCACCGAGGGCGTACCACTGGCGGTGGAGGAATCGGTGCGGCTGATGCACGACCGGGCCGATCTGATCCGCCGGGACGGCGGGTGGGCACGGCGCCGACTGGACCGTATCGAGGTTCCGCAGCCGATCCGCGACCACATGCTCGAACGCGTCCAGCGGCTCAGGCCCGACACCCGCACTGTCCTTTACGCGGTGTCGGTGCTGTCCGGCCCGGCCGACCACGCGACGCTGCGCGCGGTCACCGGGCTGCCGGAGGAGCGGTTCGCGGGGGCTGCGGCCGAAGCGCTCGACTGCGGCCTGCTGCGCTCCTACGGCCTGCCGGCGAAGTCGGCCCGGTACACGTTCGAGGCGAAGACCAACGACGTCAGGACGGTCTGGGAGTACACCTCCGCCGAAGCGGCCAAGGATGACGCCCCCGAGCTGAGCCCGTGCATGGGTGACGTGGTCGGCAGCAACGAAGCGGCCTGCCGGGAGCCGCTGATCTTCCTGCGCTACGACTTCGATCTGGCCCTGGACAACACCGTCAAGGCCGGGGAGAACCACGAGATCACCGTCGTCGGCACTACCAGCCACGCCTCACCGCCCTGCCCAAGGTGACCTCCCTCAAGGCGGAGACCACCTTCGACGGGGGCGGCACCTGGCAGCCGGTGACCACGAGGGCCGCTGGAAAGAACACGTTCACCACAACGATCAAGAACCCCCGGCGGGACCAGGCCGCCAAGGGCGTCGGACTGCGGGTCAGCGCGACCGACAGCCAGGGCAACACCGTCAGGCAGACCATCGCCACGGTGTACACGCTGCGCTGACGGCACCCACACACGGCTGACAGGACGGGGCGGGACCGAGTCTCGCCCCGTCCGCCCGTCCCCACCCGGGCCGGACGGAGCCCTGCCGACAACCCGGATCCGACACCGCCAAGCCGTGGCGGGACCCGTCAACGAGTACCCCCGAGCAAGCTGACGGCCCGGCAAAACCCCAGATCACAGCCACTGAATCCCTTTTGAGGCACTACCGGGCCGCGGCACTCTTGACGGCAATGGTCCATACCAATACGTTCCCACCCATGCGAAGAACCCTGGGAAGACTGGCCGTTGCCACCTGCTCCCTGTCTCTGCTCGCCGTCCTCGCCCCGGCGGCCCACACGGCCGTCGCCGCCGAGTCGCACGCCGCCACCGCCACCGCCACCGCCACCGCCAAGTACGGCAAGCGCGTGGGCTACTTCACGCAGTGGGGCGTGTACGGCCGCGACTACCAGGTCAAGGACCTGGACACGAGCGGTCAGGCAGCCAGGCTCACGCACATCAACTACGCCTTCGGCAACGTGAACGCCGACGGCGAGTGCTTCACCGGGAACGTGCCGGGCGAGGCCGACGCCTGGGCCGACTACGCCCGCCCCCTCGACGCCGAGAACTCCGTGGACGGCGTAGCCGACACCGACACCCAGCCGCTCGCCGGCAACTTCAACCAGCTGCGAGAACTCAAGGCGAAGCACCCCGGTCTCAAGGTGCTGATCTCACTGGGCGGCTGGAGCTGGTCGACCCACTTCTCCGACGCCGCCCTGACCCCCGCCTCACGCAAGAAGTTCGTGGCGTCCTGCATCGACCTGTACATCAAGGGCAACCTGCCGGCCGACGGCGCGCGCGGTGGCGCGGGCTCGGCCGCCGGGCTGTTCGACGGTGTGGACCTGGACTGGGAGTGGCCCGGTTCGCCGGGTGACACGGACACCGTCCACCGGCCCGAGGACAAGCAGAACTTCACCGCCCTCGTGCACGAGTTCCGCACCCAGCTCGACGCGTACGCCAAGAGCCGGGCGCCGCGCGGCAAGAAGGCCAAGCACTACGACCTGTCGGCGTTCGTGCCGGCCGCGCCGGGCGCGATCGACGCCGGGTTCGACATCCCGCGCATCATGCGGGACGTCGACTTCGTGAACCTCCAGGGGTACGACTACCACGTGTCGGGCCAGGCCACGACGGCCCAGCAGTCGGCTCTGTTCGCGCCGGGCGACTTCAGCGTGGACCAGACGGTCCGGGACTGGGTGCGCAGGGGCGCCCAGCCGCGCAAGCTGGTGGTCGGCATGCCGTTCTACGGGCAGGGCTGGACCGGGGTCAGCGGCGGCGGCGACGGTCTCGGCCAGCCGGCCACCGGTCCGGCGAAGGGCACGTACGCGGACGGCTCCGAGGACTACAAGGTCCTCAAGGGCCTGGCCGCCTCCGGTACGTACACCGTGCACCGGGACCGCCGGAACGGCAGCGCGTGGCTCTTCGACGGCACGACGCTGTGGACGTACGACGACCCGCAGGTGCTGAAGACCAAGGCGGCCTACACCCGCAAGCTGGGCCTGGGCGGCGCGATGTTCTGGTCGCTGGACGGCGACACGGCCGACGGCGAGCTGACGGCGGCGGTGGACAAGGGACTCAACGACCGCTGATCGACTACCAGATGACCGGGCCCGGCACACACACCAATGTGCCGGGCCCGCGCGCATGATCTGCCCGCCCCTCCTCCGACTCCTTGGGCTGCTCATGCCGCTGTCGCACGCGGAAGAGGCCAAGAAGGCGAATCAACAACCCCGTAGGCATGAATTCGGGTGGGCCGACAAGCCGCCACCTCCGCACTCGAATGAGGGATTTACCGCTTCTGACACTCCTGCCAAGCTGACATCAGCCGCATGAGACCAGGAGAAGGTGAATGCTCGCAACTGGAAAAATTTGGCGTCGCCTCGGGCGCGTCGGATCAACGGTACTGTGCGTCGCAACCATCGCCGTGGCCCAGGCAACCCCGGCAGCCGCCGCCACGAAGAAGGTGCATTTCACCTTCAACTATCGTCTTGAAGGTCAGAAGTGGGACCAGAAGTACGGCGCCTCGACCTTCACGGTGACCTCCTGCGATCGTAGAAATCATGCGTCGTTCCACGTGAATCTGGTCCGCTCGCTATGGGGCAAGGACAACGTCATGACGGGTTCCACCCTCAAGTGCGCCAAGGGTCAGCGAGCCGACTTCGGTAAATATCCCGCAGGTACTTACTACCTCGTCTTCACCAAGGCCGACGACGGCGAGTGGAGCGAAGGAACAGGACTCGTCACTCACTCCTGAGGCATGCGCACGCCGCGTGCGGTGTCCTCGTCGGCCTGCGCCTGCTCTGCGGTTACGGGCTGCACCTGCGGAGAATGTCAGCCGTCCAGCGCAAGGGCTTGTCATGTACCGCGGCAGGATGAGCACGTTGCTTCGTCCCGCCTGCCGGACGCTCACCAACGCGTTCGCCGCGCTGCGGCTATTACCGATGAGCGACCGCGCCAAGAACGCGGACATTCTCACCCTGCGCCATCGGACCCGCCACCGTACTGCGCTCGCACCGCACGGTCCCGCTCCCCGCAGGGCGGCGAGGGCGATCCCTCCTCCGTGGGCCAAGCGACCCCCTTCCCCGACGAGCGACCCGGCAAGGCCGTACCCGATGGATCCCCTCGGGCCGTCCGCCGCCCTGGGCGCTGCTCCCGTCGGCCCGCGCTTGACAAGGAGGACGGTCGACGTAGTCTGGATGATGAACTTAATCCAGAGTGGGAACGTCCCTCGCCGTCGGCACCACGGGCTGAGCCACCGCGAGTCGCCTGTCCGCGGAGGCATGACCGCTCTCACGCCCGAGATCCGGCCGGCCGCCCATGCAGCCGAAGGCGGAAGCCGTGCCGGATCGCTGGACAGCGAAGGAATGAACGATGGACATCAAGGGATCGGTCGCGCTGGTCACGGGGGCCAATCGAGGCATCGGCCGGGCGTTCGCCCGTGCACTGATCGAGCACGGTGCGAGCAAGGTGTACGCGGGTATCCGTGACCCAGCGGCAGTCGTGGACGAGGACCTCACCCCGCTGCGGCTGGACGTCACCAGTCCGGAGCAGGTCGCCGAGGCCGCCGCCCTCGCCGGTGATGTCTCCATCGTGATCAACAACGCGGGCGTCGGCGGCGCGGGCACCAATCTCTGGGACGGCTCGTTCGACGGTGCGCGCCAGGCGATGGAGGTCAACTACTTCGGCACATGGACCGTTTCGCGCGCATTCGCCCCAGTCCTCGCCCGGAACGGCGGGGGCGCACTGGTGAACATGCTGTCGCTGGCCTCCTGGGTCGGCCAGCCCGGCTTCCCCGGCTACGCCGCCTCCAAGGCGGCACAGTGGTCCCTGACGGACGCCCTGCGACAGGCACTGCGCGAACAGGGCACCCTGGTGGTCGGGGTCCACGCCGGTTTCGTGGACACCGAGCTAAGCGCCTGGGTGACCGATCCGAAGATCAGCGCGGTCGACGTGGCCGAGCAGACCATGCAGGCCCTGGCGCACGACCTGGGCGAAGTCCTTGCCGACGAGGCGACCAAGCAGGCCAAGGCCGCTCTGTCGCAGCCACTCGAACGCGAGCCCCGCGCCTGAAATCCCGGCCTGCCCGGCGTGGCGCACGCCCCGGTGAGGCCCCCGCGCGGCCGTCACCCACGACGAGCACGAGAAGCGCACCGGTGAGGAAGACCCGAACCGGCCCGACCGGTACGCGCAGTACCTGGTGAACGAGCCTCACGGGGGCGGCACCGCCCCCGTGAGGGCTCCCGCAGACGGAGCATCGGGCGACAGCGGCCCTTTCTTCCGCGGATCTCTTGCGGCCGCATCACGACCCTTTCGCGGCGCAGACGGCCACGTCGACCGGCAGGGACTGGGCGGCCACGCGATGCCGCGGACCCCTTACCGGAGATCTTCCCGGCTCCCCGTTTGACTTTCAGGATGATGAAGATAATCCTGAATCTAGATGTTTCTTATCATCCAGCTTTCGGAGGAGCCATGTCCGAGACCTACGACCCCCGCCACACCGCGGTTCTGATGATCGACCCCTTCAACGACTTCATCTCCGAGGGCGGCAAGGTCTGGCCGCACCTGAAGCCCGTGGCGACCGAGGTCGGTCTGCTGGACCACCTGCGCTCGGTGGTCGGCTCGGCCCGGGAGACCGGTGTGCGCGTGATGTTCGTGCCGCACCGCCGCTGGGAACCGGGCGACTACGACGCCTGGGACTTCCCGAGCCCCTCGCAGCGCAAGATCCAGAAGATGCACCACTTCGCCCGGGGCTCCTGGGGCGGGGAGTTCCACCCCGACTTCCAGCCGCAGCCGGGCGACGTGGTGGTCCACGAGCACTGGGGGTCGAGCGGGTTCGCCAACACCGACCTGGACTTCCAGCTCAAGCAGCACGGCATCACCCACGTGGTGCTCGTGGGCCTGCTGGCCAACACCTGCATCGAGGCCACCGCGCGTTTCGCCACGGAGCTGGGCTACCACGTGACGTTGGTCCGGGACGCCACCGCCGCCTTCCTCCCTGAGATGATGCACGCCGCCCATGAGCTGAACGGCCCCACCTTCGCCCACGCCATCACCACCACGGACGAGATCACCGCGGCGTTCAGGGGGGCGCGGTCATGACACCGGCCGGAGACCTGTTGACCGGGGACCTGCTGATCGGAGCGGCCCGGGTGCCCGCCACCGAGGGCACGATGAAGGCACTCAACCCCGCCACCGGCGAGGTCATCGAGCCCGAGTTCGCCTTCGGCGGCACGGCCGAAGCCGACCGCGCGGTCCGCCTGGCCGACGAGGCGTTCGACAGTTACAGCCACACCGGACTGGCCGAGCGGGCCGCGTTCCTCGAACTCATCGCGGACAAGCTCGAAGCGGTCAGGAACGAGCTGGCCGAACGTGCGTCGCTGGAGACCGGACTGCCCGCCGCCCAGTTCGAGGGGGAGACCCTGCGCACGGCTGCGAACTTCCGCAAGTTCGCGACCGTCGTGCGTCAGGGCCGGTTCCTCCAGGCGGCCCTCGACCCCGCCCGGCCGGACCGGCAGCCCACCCCACGCATGGACCACCGGCTGCAGAAGGTGGCCCTCGGACCCGTGGCGATCTTCGGCGCGAGCAACTTTCCCATCTCCTACTCGGTCGCCGGCGGCGACACCGCGTCGGCGCTGGCCGCCGGCTGCCCCGTCATCCTCAAGGCGCACAACGCCCACCCCGGGGCCGCCGAGATCCAGGGCCGCGTCATCCAGCAGGCCGTCGCCGAAGCGGGACTGCACGAAGGTGTCTTCTCGCTGATCCGAGGGGCGGGCAACGAGATCGGCGAAGCACTGGTGGACCACCCCCTCGTCCGGGCGGTCACCTTCACCGGGTCCGAGGGCGGCGGCATAGCCCTGTACCGACGGGCCCAGCAGCGTCCCGAACCCCTTCCCGTGTTCACCGAGATGACCAGCGTCAACCCGACCTTCGTCCTGCCCGCCGCGCTGGCGGCCCGCGGCGCGGAGATCGGTGCCGGTCTCGCCCAGCGCGCCCAGTACAACGTCGGGCAGGCGTGCCTGAAGCCCGCCGTCCTCCTCGCCGTCGAAGGGCCGGGATTCGACGAACTGCGGGACGCGGCAAGGGCCGAGGTGGAAAAGACCGCCGCGCGGACCATGCTCACCCCCGGCATCCACGACGCCTACATCGGCAACGTGCGGCGGATGCAGGAGCGCGACGCCACCCGGATCGGCGCCGGACCGGCACCACTGCGCGCAGGGGAAGGCCAGTCCCTGCTGTACGAGGTGACCGGAGAGCAGTTGCTGGCCGAACCGGCCCTGCGTGAAGAGGTGTTCGGCCCCGCCGTCCTGCTGGTCCGGCTGGCCGGACTGGACCAACTCCACGAGGCGGCCCGCGCCTTCAGAGGACAGCTGTCGGCCACTCTCCACGCCGACCCGAGCGACCACACCGCCGCCGCGGAACTCCTGCCGGTTCTGGAGCGCCGTACAGGACGGATCGTGATCAACAACTTCTCGATGCCGCAGGAGGTGTCCTTCGCGTCCGTCCACACGGGGCCGTTCCCGGCCACATCGGACCCCCGCTTCACCTCCGTCGGAATGACCGCGATCGAACGATTCCTGCGCCCCGTCACCTACCAGAACTTCCCCGACGACCTGCTGCCCGAGCCGCTGCGCGAGGCCAACCCGCTGCACCTGTGGCGCCTCGTCGACGGCGAACTCACCCGCCGCTGACCCACCCGATCCACACCTCGCAGGGGCCCCTGGAATTCGCCGTCCCACCTGGGCCCCTGCTCCCTCCCCCCCTCTCCCCTTCCCTCCTTCCCCCCTTTCCCCACTCCCCGACTCCGTAGGAAGCCGCTGTGAGTGCACAGTCCACCGTCCCGGGCGTGAAGCGCGGCACCGTCCCCGTCTTCGCGACCGCCACCGCCATCGCCGTCGCCAACATCTACTTCACCCAGCCGCTTCTCGAACAGATCGCACGGGACCTGCGCATCTCCTCCTCGGCCGCCGGCATCATCGCGACGGCCGGCCAGATCGGCTACGCGCTGGGCATCATCGCGATCGTCCCCCTCGCCGACCGCGTCCGGCTGCGCCGCCTGACCACCATCCTGCTCGCTGTGACCGCGCTGGCCCTGCTCGCCGGAGCACTGGCGCCCTCGATCGCGCTGCTGGGCCTTGCGACCTTCGTCCTGTCGACCACCACAGTGGTCCCGCAGGTCATCATGCCGACCATCGCGTCGATGTCCGCCCAGGGCCGGACCGGCCGGGCCCTGGGTGCCATCGGCACCGGACTGACGCTGGGGGCGCTGCTCTCCCGTACCGTCTCCGGGGCTCTCTCGGAGGTGACCGGGACGTGGCGCGTCGACTACTTCGCCGCCGCGCTGGCCACAGGCTGCCTGCTGCTCGTCCTGCCCCGCTACATGCCGGAGCGCAGCCCGGCCGCCGGTGCGACAACGACCGGCTATCTGAAGCTGCTTGCTTCCATCCCGCCGCTCGTCCTGCGCCATCCCGCGCTGCGGCTGTCCGCCCTGCTCGGCTCGATGAGCTTCGCGGCCTTCTCGTCGTTCTGGGCCACACTCGCCTTCCACCTGTCCGAGAAGCCCCTCCAGCTCGGACCGGCCGCGGCAGGACTGTTCGGCCTCAGCAGCGTGCCCGGCGCTCTGGCGGCCCGCTACTCCGGCCGGCTCTCCGACCGTTACGGCCCCGACGCCGTCAACGCGATGGCGCTGGCCTCCGCCGGCACCGCCTTCGTGGTCTTCCTGCTCGGCGGCGAGTCCTTGGCGGCCCTGATGATCGGCTGCAATCTGCTGGGCTACGGCACCACGAGCGCCCAGATAGCCAACCAGACCCGTGTGTTCACGGGTCCCGCCGGCATCCGTGCCCGGCTGAACACGGTCTACATCTTCTCCCTGTTCGCCGGCGGGGCGATCGGTTCGGCCGTCGGCATCGCCGTGTTCGAGGCCCGTGGCTGGACGGCGATGGTCTGCATCGGCATGGCGTACCTCGCCGTCGGGGCTCTGCTCCTGACGGGCCACGCCCATGCGAAGCGCCGTACGTCCGCGGCGCCTTCCGCCGAGCCGGAGCTGAGCCCCGCGCGCCCCGCGTCGGCCGTCTCCGAGCGCCGGTAGGTCCTCCGCGAGCACGCACTGGCGGGGCCGAGTGGGCTGGGAACCAACCGCTCGGCCCCACCGTGCGCAGGTGTCCGTACCGGTCGCGTGCCCGCCGCCCGGCACCTGTCCTACGGCTGCGGCGTCGGCTCGGTGTCCGGCATGGGAGGCTGCCCGGAGCCGGGGCGGGCACCCGCTGTCTTGTCGCCGTCCCCGCGGGATCCGGAGGGCGCGTCAGGGGAGGCGTCGGCCGGGCGGTGCAGCGGGCCGATCAGCGGCCCGGCGGCCGCCGTGGTGAAGAGTGCCATGATGACGAGCAGCGCGTAGAGCCGCGGGCCGATCACTCCGGCCTGCAACCCCACGTTCAGCACGATGAGTTCAGTGAGACCTCGGGTGTTGAGCAACACGCCGATCAGCAGCGAGTCCCGCCACGGCAGACGGGCGCTGCCCCGGGCGGACAGCGCGCCGGCGGCCACCTTGCCGACCACCGCGACGATGCACAGCACGACAAGGAGCAGCAGGTCGGAAGCGTGCAGTCCGCTGAGCTGCACCGACATTCCTGAGATGGTGAAGAACACCGGCAGCAGCAGGCCCCCGGTCTCCTGCAAGGGCCGCAGTACCTGGCTGTCCGGAGCACCGTCGCGCTGGCGGGGCATGATGATGCCGGCCAACAGCGCACCGAAGATCACGTGCAGCCCGAGCGCGCTGGTGGCCCAGGCCGAGGCCAGTGTCAACGCGGTGGCGATGGGGACAGGGTTGGTCAGCAGGGCGCCGGGCCGGTTCATCCACCACACCAGCACGCGCCGCACGCCGAAGATCATTACCAGTAGATAGGCCGCCAGCAGCGCCATCCTGGTGAACCAGTCCCCCAGGGAGCCGCCCTCGCCGCCGATGAGGCAGACGGCGAGCACGGGCCAGCTCAATGCGTCGATGACGCCGGCGGCTGCCATCGCGATCGTGGCCGGCCGGCTGCCGGCCAACCCCTGGTCCCTGATGATGCTGGCCAGGACGGGAACCGCCGTGATGGACAGGGCGACTGCCATATAGAGGGTGAAGGTCGCGTCGATCGGGTGACCGCCATTGACGGAGCGGAAGCTTCCGGGAAGGAGCACGACGATGCCGGCCCCCATCAGCATCGGCAGCGCGAACGCGCTCAACGAGACGGTGGTCACCGCGCGGTGGTGGCGAAGCTGGCCGAGATCGAGTTCGTAGCCGACGGCGAAGAGGAAAAGCGCCAGCGCCACTTGTGCCAGCGCCGTCAGAATCGGCTTGATCTGCTCCGGGAAGAGAGTGTCGTACATTCCGCCCGGTGCCAGTCCGAGCAGACTCGGGCCGAGTGCGATCCCGACGAGCAACTGCCCGACGACGGGTGGCTGACGGAGCTTGCGGGCCGCTGCCCCCAAGGCCCATGAGGCCGTGATCACCAGCGCGAGAGCTGCGACGACGTGAGTGACCATGGAGTCGGTGCTCACCGGCATCCCCTTTTCGGCAAGTGCTGCGTTCCGTGGAAGGTTCGGATGGTGCGTCGGCAGGCACGGCCTCCCGCTCGGAGCACGGGACGGCGAGGGGTCCACGACCGCAAAAGCCGTGCCTCGCACACCCCGGACCCCGCCCGACCGGGAGTACGCCGCGGAGCGGGTGATTCGTGACCGCGCCAGAGCCGTGGAAGCGTGGTCGTGAGGAGGTGTCCCGGCCGTCGTCGACCGACGGGGCGTCCTGGCCGGCGTGCCGCCCCTGCGGGTGGTCTTCCCGCTCGCCCGGAGCGCCGGTCGGGGCCGCGCCGGTCGGCGGAGCGCCGGCGACGACCGGGAGTCACCGTCACTCCGGTCGTGCCGCGGCGAGCAGCTGATCCGTCAGCTCACGCAGCGTCGCCCGGCTGAGGATCTTGCCGACCGGCAGCAACACCCCGTGCGAGCGTTGCACCTCCTGCCGTAGCTGAGCCGCCATCAGGGAGTCGAGGCCCTGGCTGGTCAGATCCAGGTCCGGGTCGAGGTGTTCGGAGTCGACGTGCAGGATGGCGGCGATCCCGGCCCGGAACAGCTCCGCCCGATCCGCGGCTGGTGCCGCACCGGCCGCACGGTCCGTACCGTCGGCCTCCCGTCCGGTTCCCGCCCCGGCCCGTGCCGTCCCGGTTCCGGACGCGGTCCCCGACGCGGTCCCGGAGGTGGGCAACGCCTGCGGGCGCGGTGTGAGGGGTTCCGGCCGCGGGACGGGGAACGTCGGCGTGGCCGGCCGTGCGGCGCGCTCCGGCCGGGCCCGCGCCGCTCCCTGCGGAGGGGGCGGGGCCGCGGTGGCACGGCGTGCGGGTGCGTCGTCGACGAGGTCCCGCAGAAACGGGGATGCGGCCGCAACCGGGTACGTGACCCGCCACTGCGCCCAGTCCACCGGCATGACCACGGTGTCCCCGGCGCCTGTGGCCAGCAGGTGATCCAGTACCGCGAACCCCGCCGCGGAGGTGAAGCCGGTCATGCCCCGCGGGATCAGATCCCGCCCGAGTTCGGTACCCGCCCTCGCGGCCATGCCACGGTCGGTCCAGAAACCCCAGTTCACCGCGAGCGCCCCGCGGCCACGGCTGCGGCGGCCGCGGGCGATCGCGTCGAGGCCCGCGTTGGCGGCGGCCGCCGCCGCGACGTACGGCGAGGCCAGCAGGGCGTTCCCGGACGAGAAGAGGACGAAGTGGTCGAGGTCGTCCTCGAAGAGACGGTCGAGGACCCGGCCGCCCTCCAGCTTGGGCCGCAGCACGGCTTCCACATCGCGCAGGGTGGTGTCGCCGATCGGCTTGTACATGAACACGCCGGCGGTGTGGAAGACGCCCCGGACCGCCGGACGGCCGGCGGCGCGACGGTTTTCGACCAGTCGGCGCATCGACCGTTCGTCCGCCACGTCCACCGGGGCGTACTGCACCTCGACGCCCCGGCCGCGCAGCTCCTCCGACAGGGCGGCGATGTCGCCCCCCGACGGCGAGGCCGTGCCGGGCACGGAACGGCCGGTGAGCAGCAGGTGCCGGGCGCCGCGCGCGACGAGCCAGCGGGCCAGTTCGGAGCCGATGCCGCCGGCACCGCCGGTCACCAGATAGGTGGCGTCCGGCCGCATCCGAGTCGGCGCGGGCCCCGCCGGCGCGGGCGTCGGCGGGGCCACCGGGGCCGTCCGCAGATCTATGAGCACCTTGCCGACCTGCCGGGCCCCGATCATGTCGTCGAACGCCGGACCGACGGCGTCCAGCGGGTACACCTCGGCCGGCAGCGGCGCGAGTTCGCCGACCGCGATCAGGCGCAGCAGGCGGCCGAGGAGCGTCCCGGCCCGCTCGGGTTGCTCGCGGCACAAGGCGGCAATGTCGAGGACATGGAAGGAACCGTTGCGCGGCAGGCCGCCAGGACCGGCCGGGTGGCCGTCCACCGGATCCTGCTCGGCCAGATCCACGTAGCGCCCGTACGGGGCGAGCATGCTGAGGTTCTGGTCGACGGCGGTTCCGGTCAGCGAGTTGAGGATGACGTCCATCCCCGTGCCCCGGGTCTCGGCCAGCAGCGGACCGGCGAAGTCGCCCCGGGAGTCGGCGACATGGGTGACGCCCATCGCTCGCAACAGAGCCCGCTGCTGCTCGCTGCCTGCGGTGGCGTGGATCTCGGCGCCGCGGCGCCGGGCCACCTGGATCGCGGCGAGCCCCACGCCGCCGGTGGCCGAGTGGATGAGGACTTTTTCCCCTTCGCGGAGCGCGGCCAGCTCCATCAGGCCGTACCAGGCGGTCAGGTAGGGGATCGGTACGGTGGCGGCCTCGGCGAGAGAGAGTCCGTCGGGCAGGCGGTGGGTCAGCCTGCGGTCGGCGAGGACCCGCGTGGCCGCTCCCGGACGGGCGACGGCGACGACGTGGTCGCCCACGACCAGTCCCCGCACATCGGTGCCGACGGCCGTCACCACACCGGCGGTCTCCCAGCCCGGCAGGCCGTCGTCGTCCCGGTCCGGGTGGGCCCCGGCCGCCTGGAGCACGTCGCTGAAGCCGACTCCGCCGTACGCCGCGGCGATCTGCACCTCGTCGGCGGCCGGGGGCCGCGCCGCGGTCGCCGCGCGCACCGGGCCCATGCGGCGGTCGTGGGCCGGCTCGGTCTCGGTGCCGTCATCGGGGCCGGACGCCGGTGAGGTGCGGTGCAGCCGCAGGACGTACCGGGTGCCCGCCCGCAGGGCGATCTGGTCCTCGGCGCCGTCGGCGGCCGCGATCTCCTGGGCCAGCGCCTCGGTCTGCTCCGCGCCGTGGGCCGGGTCCAGATCGATGAGGAGGTGCCGGACGACGGACAGTTCGCTCGCCGCCGTACGTCCGAAGCCCCACACCGCGTACTGCTCCGGATCCGGCGCCCCGTCCGCGTCCGTGACCGTCTCGGCGCCCCGGGTGACAAGGGCGAGCCGGGGAAGAGGGCCGTCCCACCGTGCCATGGACAACGCCTGGTCCAGGAGCAGCGCGCTGCCAAGGCCCAGCGGGACCTCTCCCACCGGCCGCGGCGCCCGCAGGCTCCACAGGTGCACCACGGCGGCGATGCCCTCCGGGTGGTCACGTCCGACCTCGTACAGCAGCCGGGCGTAGTCGTCGAGACGGGACGGGTCGACGCGATACGTCCCGTCGTCACCGCGCTCGTACCTGTCCCCGGGCCGTACGGCGATCCGCGCGCCGTGTGCCGGTGCGAGCCGCGGCCCGTAGTCCGCGTCCTCGAACACCAGCCAGGCTCCGGCCGCCGCCTGTGGCAGTGCCCCGGGTGCGGGGGTCGGTATCCACCTCGGCCGGTAGAACCAGTCGGTCAGCGGGCCGGGTTCCTCCCGCCGCATGAGCCAGCGGATCCGCAGGCCGCGGAACTCGGCCAGCAGCGTGCCCCGCTCGTCGCGGATGACGACATCACCGCTGAACGACTCGGCGGTCAGGTCGTGCCGCACCACGTGGCTGTACAGGGTGCCGGTCAGCGGCAGCGGCCCGTACCGGCGGAACGCGTCGATGGAACCCAGGACGAAGGCATGCTGCTCGCCGGGCACGGCCGAGTCGGGCAGGGTGGCCGCGAGCACCTGTCCGCAGGCGTCGAGGACCGCGGGATGGACGTAATACGGCTCGTGACCGGAGAGGCGGTCCGGGACGACGATCTCGGCCAGCGCCTCGTCGTCGCCGCGCCACACCTGCCCGATGCCCCGGAAGACGCCGTGCCAGTCGTTGCCGCGGGCCGCGAACCGGCGGTAGAACTCGGCGCCGGTGAGGTGCTCGGGGACCCGTTCGGCGATCTGCCCGAGCGGGTCCTCGGGGACTTCGAGCATGCGTGTGCCGACGGGCGCCTCCGCCACCCGGCCGTGGGCATGCCGGGTCCATTCGGTGCCGTCGGCGGTGGCGACGTCGAAGACCCACCCCCGCCCGGCCGGCCGCAGCGTGACCCGCAGCAGCGGCGGGGCCTCAGCGGTGAGGAAGAGCGCCTTGTCGTAGCGGACGTCCTTGACGACGACATCGACACCGACGGCCTGGGCGGCGGCGGCCACCGCCAGCTCCAGGTACGCGGTGCCGGGCAGGATGACCAGACCCTGCACCTGGTGGTCCAGGAGGTAGGCGTTGCGCGCCAGGTCGAGGGGGCCCTCCCAGCGGTGCGCGCCGTCGTTGAGGACGGTGTGCGCGCCGAGCAGCGGGTGTCCGCCCGGGACGTCCGCCCCGGCCGGCGTACCTGTGCCTCCTGTCGTCGGCGTCGCGGTGTACGAGCCGGGGCTCGTCGTACCCGTCCCGGCGGTCGGCTCGAACCAGAACTCGGCGCGTTGCCAGGGGTAGGAGGGCAGCCCCACGTAGGCGGCCGGTCTGTCGAACAGCGCGTCGCACCGCACCGGGTATCCGGCCTGGTACAGCTGGCCGACGGAGGTCAGCAGCGCGGTCAGGTCGTCGGTGTCGCGCAGCAGCGACGGCACCACCTGGTCGTCGGTGCGGTCCGCGGGCAGGCACTCCTTCACCGCCGCGCTGAGCACGGGGTGCGGGCTGATCTCGACGACGGCCACCGTCCGGGAAGAGGCGGTCTCGGCGTCGACGGCCGCGTGGAAGCGGACCTCGTCGCGGAGGTTGCGCACCCAGTAGTCGGCGTCCAGCTCCTCGCCGGTCAGGACCTCCCCGGTCACCGTCGAACGCAGCGGTACATGACCTCTACGGGGCCGGACCGGCTCCAGGGCGGCGCGCAGCGCGTCCAGCAGGGGGTCCACCTGACTGCTGTGCGAGGCCACGTCCACCTTGACGATCTTGGTGAAGACGTCCCGTTCGGACAGTGCGCCCAGCACCTTCTCCACCGCCGGAGTGCGGCCCGAGATGATGCTGCGCCGCGGGCCGTTGCTCACCGCGACGTCGACGTCCGGCACATCGGCGAGTTCCCGTCGCAGTTCGTCGGCGGGCAGGTCGACCGCGGCCATGGACCCGGCGCCGGCGATCTCCCTGAGCAGGGCGCTGCGGCGGCAGATCACCGCCGCGCCGTCGGCCAGGGTGAGCGCGCCCGCGGTGCAGGCGGCCGCGACCTCGCCCATGCTGTGGCCGATCACCACGTCGGGCGCTACGCCCCACGACCGCCACAGCGCGGCCAGACCGACTTCGACTGCCCAGAGCAGCGGTTGCACCACGTCGATCGGCCAGCCCGCCTCGTCGCCGGCGGCCAGGTGCTCGATCACCGACCAGCCGCGCTCGGCGCGGACGTGCCGGTCGCACTCCTCGACGGTCTCCCGGAAGACCGAGGAGGTACGCAGGAGCCGGCGCCCCATCCCGGACCACTGGGAGCCCTGGCCGGGGAAGACGAAGACGGTTCTCCACCGCGCGCCGGGCTTGGCGGCGACGATCGGCCGGCCCTTGCGCAGTTGTCGGGCGGCCTGGTCGTGCTCCGTGGCGAGCACGGTCATGCGGTGCCGGTGATGGGTGCTCCGGGTCAGCGTGCTGAAACTGACGTCGCGCAGACTGTGCCGGCGGCCCTCCCCCTCGGGCCCGAGGAAGTCCGCGTAGGCGGCGGCGAGTTCACGCAGCGCGGCGGGCGTCTGAGCGGACAGCGCGAGCAGGTGCGGCCGCGGCTCGTCGGCGGGCGGCGGCACGGCCGCGGGTCGGTGCTCGCCGAGGACGACGTGGGCGTTGGTGCCGGAAATGCCGAACGAGCTGACGGCGGCGTACCGGGGGGCGCCGTCCCGGCCCCAGTCGCGGGCGGTCTGCGGGATCTCCAGCGCCATGCTGTCCCAGTCCACCGCGTCGGTCAGCCGGCCGCTGTGCAGACTGGGCGGGACGACGCCGTGTGCCACGCACAGCGCCGCCCTGATGAGTGCGGCGATGCCGGCGGCGGCCTCGGTGTGTCCGATGTTCGTCTTCACGGAGCCGACCAGCACCGGGTCCGCGGTCGAGCGGCCCGCGCCGGTGCCGTAGACCGCGTCCAGGCTGCGCAGTTCGATCGGGTCGCCGGTGGGCGTGCCGGTGCCGTGTGCCTCGACGAAGCCGACGGCGCGCGGGTCGATGCCGCCGCGTGAGCAGGCGTGCCTCATCGTGTCGATCTGAGCGGTCTGCGACGGGGTCATCAGATACCCGCTGCTGCGGCCCTCGTTCTCGACCGCCGAGCCGTGGATGACCGCGTGGACGCGGTCGCCGTCCGCCTCGGCCTGCGCCAGCGTCTTGAGGACGACGACGCCGACGCCGTCGCTGCGTACGAAGCCGTCGGCGTCGTGGGCGCCGAACTTGCACAGGCCGTCCGCGGACAGCATGTCCGCCTGGGAGAACGTGATGCTCTCCTCCGGCGTGATCACCAGGTTGACCCCCGCGGCCAGGGCGAGGGTCGCCTCCCCGCCGCGCAGTGCGGCGCACGCCTGGTGCACGGCCACCAGTGAGGACGAGCAGGCGGTGTCGACGGAAGTGCTCGGGCCGCGCAGATCGAAGAAGAACGACAGGCGGCCGGACAGGACGCTGCGTGATGTGCCGGTGTTGGCGTAGATGTCCAGCGCCCCGGCGGCCCGCAGCATGTCCCAGTACTCGGCGGTCCGTTGTCCGACGACGACGGCGGTCGGGCTCCCCGCGAGCTGGTCCAGCGTCAGGCCGGCGTCCCGCACGGCCGCGGCGGCGGTCTGCAGGAGCAGCCGCTGCTGCGGGTCCATGTGGCTCGCCTCGCGGCCGGAGATGCCGAAGTAGTGGGCGTCGAAGCCCCGGATGTCGGGCAGGAAACCGCCCCGGCGGCTGACGATCCGTCCGGGTGTGCGCGGCCGGGGATCGTAGAACGCGTCGATGGGGAACCGGTCGGCCGGGACGTCCGCCGTGGCGTCGACCCCGTCGAGCTGCATCCTCCAGAACGCCGGGACGCCGTCCGCGCCGGGGAACTCGCACGCCATCCCCACGATGGCGATCGGCTGCGGAGCGGTCTGGTGCTGCTGCTGCGCCGTCACACGGCACCTCCTGTCGGCATCGTCAACTACTGGGTCCAGGGCGGCAGTTCGGAGATGGTGAGGACCACGGCCACGGCCGACCAGCCCGGAGCACCGCCGAACAGCAGGACGTGGTCGCCCTCGTCGAGCCGCCCGGTGCGCAGCAGATGGTCGAGGGCGATGAGCTGGTCGCTGGCCGAGGCGTGCCCGATCCCGCGGCCGAACTCCCACTGCGAGCGGGAGACGTGCAGGTCCAGCGGGTCCATGATGCAGTTCCGGGTGGTCATCTCGTCGCCGTTGGGCACCAGGACCCAGCGCAGCTCGGAGGCTTCGAGTCCGGCCTCGCCCAGGGCGGCGAGCGCCGTCTCGGAACAGGCTTTCGCCAAGCCGTCGGCGACGCTCATCCCGCCGACCTCCCGCACCCGCTCGTTGAACTGCTGGGCGCGCTCGACGGTGTCGATCCGCCGTCCCGCGGACCCGGTGGGGGGAAACAGCGGCTCGTTGCCGCGCGCCATCGCCTCGAACTCCGGATAGACCCGGGAGACGACCGCATCGACACGGGCGAAGCCGGCGGCCGGGCTGACCACCACGGAGCTGGCCGCGTCGGCGGCGATCACGCCCATCGGCCCGCTGTCCCACCGGTTGAACAACGGCGAGTTGAAGTTGTCCGCCGTGGTCAGCAGGATGTCCGGTCGGCTCTCCGGCTGGTACGACAGCAGGCCGGCGGCCAGCTCGACCCCGGTGAGCATGCTGTTGCACCCGTTGCGGATCTCGGTGCTCGTGGCCCCCGTGATGCCCAGCTCCCGCATGATGTACGCCGACGGCGACCACATCTCGGGCCCCTGGTAGAACGTCGACCCGTGCAGCACCGTACCGATCGCGGCGGCCCCGCCCGGGGACTGGCTCAGCGCCGTGCGTGCGGCCCGCACGGCCATGTCGGGCGGTGACTCGGGCCCGGCGATCAGCACGCTGCGCAGACCGCTCTCGGCGAAGACCGTGGCGTCGTACAGGCCCGCGGCGACCGCCTCGGACGCCGCGTAGGCGGTCGGCAGCCAGCAGCCCAGGCCGGCGAGGAACACGTTCGCCGGCTTCATGCCGGTGTCCACGTGAGACGCATGGGCGTCATGCCCCGCCCGACGCGCGAGAGCCAGGGTCCGTTCACGGCGATGCACCACTTTCTTCCACGAGTTCTACTACGAGTTCTGCTATGAGTCGGACGGGGTGCGGCGTCCGCCGCACCCCGGTGCCCGGCAGGTCTCACGACGCCGGGTCCAGGAACCGGGCGAGCTGCCTCAGGGCGTGGCGGTGCCGGGACCGCAGCGTGCGTCGCACGCCGGCCGCCGTACGCGGCTGTGCGCCACCGGTCCGCCCCGAGCGACGCACACCCCGCAGGGGCAGACATCGCCCTGCCCGTCGCCACGCCGGCGGCGCCGGCTGCCGAAGGAGCCCCAACGGTTCATCGCCTCCTGTCCCCTCTCATCCGGCGGCCCGGTGGCCGGTGCGCGCGGCCCCCGTGTCCACCAGGCGAGCGAGCCGTTCGACGGTCAGTCCGGACAGACCCGGTACGCCGAGGTCCACCGGTTCCGCTGTCGGCGCGACCGAGACCGTGACGCACCCCGCGGCCCGTCCGGACCGGAGCCCGGCGGACGAGTCCTCGACGACCACACAGTTCCCCGGCGCGATGCCGAGCCGGGCCGCGGCGGTGCGATACGACTCGGGGTCAGGTTTCGGGCACCGCACCTCGTCACCGGCCACGGTCACGGCGAACTCGGCCGCACCGAGCGAGGGGAGGACGGCGTCCACCATCGCCCGGTACGAGGACGACACCAGCCCACACGGAACGCGTGCCCGCCGCAGTGCCCGGAGCAGGCCGACGGCTCCGGGCAGCGGGGTGATCCCCGGACGCAGCCGGTCGAGCATGCGGCTGCTGACACGGGCGTACAGCTCCTGTGTGGTCATCGGCGCTCGCGCGAGAGCGTTCAACCGGGCCAGGTTCTCGGCGACACCGCGCCCCCGCAGCTCCTCCGGCCTGATCGCCGCGGCCGGCACGCCCGACGCCCCGAGTACTGCCGACAGGGCTTCGAGCAGGAGCACTTCGGTGTCGACGAGAGTTCCGTCCATGTCGAACAGAACCGCCCACGGCGCGGTCAGAACAACGCCCGGGAGCTGAGGGACACCTTCATCTTTCCCAGAAGCGGGTGCCAGAGGTGGGTGGGGTCCGCCTCCACGGCGGCGATGAACTCGCGCATCTTCGTCAGCGCGACCGGCTCCTGCTCGTCGTAGACGTCGCCCTGGAGCAGTTTCAGGACGTCGATCCGGTAGCGGGGATCCTGGACGAAGGCGGTGAACAGGATGTTGAGGCGGTAGTAGATGGAGATGAACTCGTACCAGCTGGACACGCCGCGCCGCAGCTTCGTCACGTAGTTCTCGAACCGGGCGGCCTTGAAATCGCCGGCCTCCGCCGCGGCGATGATGTCGGCGCAGGCCAGCCGGGCGCTGTTCATGGCGACGCTGACACCGCTGGAGAAGATGGGGTCGACGAACCGGGCGGCGTCGCCGATCATCACCATCCCGTCGTCGCACACCTTGCGCATGCCGTAGCTGTAGTCGCCCTCGGCCTTGAAGGGGCGGACCCGCTCGGTCTTCTTCAGCGCGTCGTGCAGCAGGGGCCGGCTGGCCACCGAGTCCCAGAAGAAGCCTTCGAGATCGTCCTTGCCCTCCCTGAACCGCGCCTTCTGGGTGACGACCCCGACCGAGGTGATCGTGTCGGTGATGGGGATCTGCCACACCCAGGTGTCGCTGAGCGGCAGGAAGTGGATGAAGATGTACTCGGCCTGGTTCTCGTCGTTCGCCAGGGCCTCCCGGTCGAGTCCCTCGAACCAGCTGTGCACGGCGTACTGGTTGAACACCGGGTCGGGCACCTTGACCTTGAGCTGCCGTCCCAGCAGGGTGCCGCGTCCGCTGGCGTCGACGACCATCCGTACGGCCACCTCCGCGGTCGTCCCGCCCAGTCCGACCCGCAGCACGGGACGGGCGGTGTCGGCGAAGTCCACGCCGCGCACCCGCACCCCGGAGAACACCTTCGCTCCCAGGCTCTCCGCGTGCTTGAGCAGGATGTGGTCGAACTGGCCGCGGTCGACGTGGAAGGTGTAGTCGCGGTCCACGCCGAGCTGATCGCGTTCGTTGAACAGCACGTCGGCGGCCCCGAGGCCGTGGTCGTGCACCTGGAAGCCGAGCGGGTCCACATCGTCCGCGTGGGCCGACGTCCACGCGGCGCCGTACTTGCGCGGAAAGCCCGCTGCCTCGATCTTCTCCATGGCGCCGATCTCCAGCAGTACCGGCGTGGTCGCCGGCACCAGGGACTCGCCCACGTGCTCCCGCGGGAAGAACTCACTGTCGAAGACCGCGACCGACAGACCCGCCTTGGCCAGGTAGGACGCGGCGGTGGAACCCGCCGGGCCGCCGCCGATGATGCCGATGTCGTAGTCGTACGTCATCTGTTCTCCTGTCAGAGGGACGCGGTCTGCGAGCCGAGGCGAAGGATCAGGTCGGTGATCGTCGCCGGTGTGCGGAAGTGTTCGCCGGTCATGTGCACCGGCGGAACGCGCACGCCGTACGTGGTGCGGATGTGCGCCAACAGGCGTGCGGTGCGGACCGAGTCCAGCACCCCCAGCTCCAGCAGCTGGCTGTCGGCGGTGATCAGGTCGGATGGCACGCCCGTCGCGAGCTCCTCTCTCACATAGCGGAGCAACTGGTCGAGCAGCGTCGAGCGATCAAGGTCCGTCATGGTTCCTCCGGGTGTCAGGGCCGTGTCGCTGCACGCGCCACGATGTACCTCGTCGGCAGCTCCAGCGGAGGTCCGCCGGATGTGCGTTCCGTGGTGTGCAGGGAGATGTCGCCGTCGGCGACGACCTCGAATCCGTTTCCTTCGAACAGCAGCCGCAGGCGCCCGTCGTGAGCGGGGGCGATGCGGGCGCCGAAGTCGAACTGGGCCGCCAGCCCGGCCGTCTTCGGCAGCTGTGCGCCGTCGGCGAGCAGCTCGGCGACGTACCAGCCGGTGCGCTCGGTCAGCTCCTGGGCGAACAGGACCCCCGCCCTGCCGAGCAGGAGCCTGATGGTCGTCAGCATCCTGGTGCGGTCGTCCGGGGCGAGCTGATGCAACACACCACGCATGTAGACGTTGGTGTCGCCGAACTCCGCGTGCAGAGCCGCCGCGGTGGCCTGGTCGAGCAGGTCGGCGCGCCGGTAGGCGACGTTGGGCGCCGGGTGCGACGCGGCGGCCAGCTCCACCGCGGCCTCGGCGATGTCCAGTCCGACGACCCGCCGGAAGTGCCGAGCCAGCCACTGTGTCTGCCGTCCGCTGCCGCACCCGATGTCGAGCAGGGGCAGCGACGGGTCGGCGTGGCCGCGGAACAGCGGCAGATGCCGCTCCGCGGTCAGCCGGGGCGACGAGTCCCAGAGGGCGGCTCCGGGCTCGGCGGGCAGCGTCGACCAGAAGACCTCCCAGGCTCCGCCCGTCATACGCCCGCTCCCCGCGTCACCAGGCCGCCGAGCGCGGCGCGGTCGACTTTCCCGTTGGGGGTACGGGGAAAGCCGCTGACCGTGTGCAACGCGTCGATGGTCATGTACGGCGGCAGGAAGCCCGAGCAGTGCCGTCGGAGTTCCGCGAACTCGGGCGCACAGCCGGTCTCGGGGACCACGAAGGCGTGCAACCGGGCGTCCAGACCCGCGCCCACGACGAGCACCACCGCGTCGCGTACCGCCTCGTGCGTGACGAGCACGCTGTTGATCTCGGCCGGCTCGATCCGGTAGCCGCGGACCTTCACCATGTCGTCGACGCGGCCCCGGTACTCCAGCAGGCCGTCGGCGTCGTACCGGCCGAGGTCACCGGTGCGGTACGGTCCGGCCTGTGGCTTACTGCCCCAGTAGCCGAGCATGACGGTCGGGCCGCTGACCACGATCTCGCCGTCGTCCAGCGACACCGTGTCGCCTGCGACGGGTGATCCGATCGGGACGGCCGCGGTGCGCGCGAGGTCGGCAGCCGTCACCTCGTACGAGGTGCACACGTTGGTCTCCGTCGGGCCGTACCAGTTGAGCATGCGGACGCCGGGCCAGCCGCGGCGCAGGTCCTTCAGCGGCTTCAGCGGAAACCGCTCGCCGGCGAAGACGCACGCGCGCAGCGCTCCCGGTCCGCGCTCCAGCAGCTCGCCGTACTCGGCCATCAGCACCAGTGCGGACGGCACCGAGTACCAGACCGTGATCCGGCGTTCCAGCAGGAAGCCGACCAGCGGTTCCGCGGCCTGGGCGAGGGTTTCGCCGATGAGGTGTACCGACGCGCCTGCCCGGAAGGCTCCGTAGAGGTCGAAGACCGACAGGTCGAAGCTGAACGCGGCGTGATTCGCCAGCCGGTCGGCCGCGGTGACCTCCAGCTCCCGGCAGGCCCAGTCGACGAAGGCAAGCGCGTTCCCGTGGCTCAGGCAGACGCCCTTCGGCGTCCCTGTCGACCCCGAGGTGTAGAGGATGTACGCCGGGTCGGCCGGCCGGACCGGATGGTGGGCGGCGGCCGAAGCGTACGCAGCCTCCTCCAGGAGATCCGCGCAGGACACGGAGACCGAGTCGGCGACGTGATCACCATGGTCCGTGACGATCAGAGCCGGGCGGGCGTCCGCGGCGATCTGGGCGACCCGCTTTCCGGGATTGCCCCGTGGGACGGGAACATGGATCGCGCCGCACCGCAGCACCGCCTGGGCCACGGCCACCGATTCGGCCGTCTTGTCCGTCCACACCAGGACGCGGTCGCCCGGCTGGACGCCGCGCCCGCGCAGCGCCGCCAGATACGTGTCCGCGCGCGCGTCCAGCTCGCCGTAACTGAGGCCGGTGGAAAGGTCGCACACCGCGAGCGCGTCCGGCGTCCGGGCCGCAGCGTCGACCACCAGGCTGTAGAGGCTCACAGTCCCATCTCCCGGGCGATCAGCTGACGCTGGATGTCTGATGTGCCGGAGAAGGTGGTGGCGGGGGCGGCGTTGCGCACATGTTCCTCGATTCCGTACTCCGTCAGGAAGGCGCGGCCCCCGAAGATCCGGGCGGCGTCGAGTGAGGTGGCGACCGCGGCCTCGGACACGGCCAGTTTCGCCATGGCGACCCACAGGGCGGGGTCCTGGCCGTCGTCGATCGCGGCGCAGGCGCGGTAGAGCAGGAGCCGTCCGCTCTCCAGCCGCAGCCTCATGTCCGCCAGCCGGTCCGCGACCGGTTGGAGGTCGGCGAGTCGCTTTCCGAACTGCCGTCGTTCCCGCACGTGTTGGACGCATCGCCGAATGAGCAGTTCCTGCTGGCCCAGGTAGATCGCGAAGAGGCAGGAACGCTCCCACTGCATCGACGTCTGGAACACCAGTTGCCCCTGACCGGGGCTTCCCAGCACCCGGTCGTCCGGCACGAAGCACCGGGTGAACCGCACCTCGCCGGCCTGGCAGGCGGTCAGGCCGGACTTCTCCATCGGCTCTCCCGCGACCAACCCGGGGGAATCGCGGTCCACGGCGAACGCGGTGGAACCGAAATAGCCGCCGTCGGGATCCGTTGTCGCATAGGTGACGTAGAGATCGGCGACCGGGCCATTGCTGACGAAGCTCTTGGTCCCGTCGAGCAGATATCCGCCGTCGACCTTGGTGGCCCTGGTCGCCAACCGGGAGATGTCCGATCCGGCCTCCGGTTCCGTCATGGCGTTCCCCGCTGTCAGTTCACCTGAGCACAATGCGGGAAGCAGCTCCTTCCGGGTCTCCGGGAGCGCGAACTCCAGCACCGGCCTGACGCAGGCGAAGAGATGGGCCGCTGCGGCGAAGAGCAGCCCCGTATCCGCGCCGCCCTCGCTCGCCCCCTCGTACAGGAGGGCCGTGTCGAGAGCACCGAAGCCCGCGCCACCGTGCTCCTCCGGGACAGCCGCACCCAATAATCCGAGGCCGGCCAGTTTCTTCCAGATGTCGCCATGGAATCCGGCGGTGGAAGACCCGGGGGAAAGTTCCCGCGCGGCTGTCCGCATTCGCGCATATCGCTCCTGCTGTGCAGCGCTCAGACTGAAATCCATGAGACGCCTTTCATGAAGCGGTCGCCGAATGGGCGGCGGACCAGTGCGGAGTCTCGATGATCTCGATCACGGCACATGCGATATTCAGTCCGGGCCCCACACCGAGCATCAGGAAATGGTCCCCGCGTTGCAGTTCACCAGAGAGCAGAAGCTGTTCGAGCGCCACCATCTGATCACTTGCGCCGATATGACCCACCGTGCGGCCCTGTTCCCACGTCGAAAGGGACATCGGCAGGCCCAGCGGAATCATTGCGCGTCCTTCGACACGTTCCCGTGACCCGTTGGCATAAGCGACACGCGAGACGTCGTCCATCCCGATTCCGGCTTCGTCGAGTGTGCGGCTGATGAGTTCGTCCTGCGCGGCCACGAGTTTCAGAGGGCCGGCCGGGTCCCGGTCCGGGCCGTCCAGCCAGCGGTGCTTGGACTCGCCGAAGTCGAGCTTGCCCGGCAGACCGGCTCCCGGGGGGAACAGGGGCTCGGGCCCGCGGTGCATGGCCTCGTACTCGGGGAGCGTGATCGCGTTGACGGACTTGAGCCGGGCGAAACCCTTCCGTCGGCTGAGGACGACGGCGGAACCGGCGTCACCCATGACGAAATGCGGACTGAAACGCCAGCGTTCCAGGAGTTCTGAGGTGAAGTTGTCTCCGGAGGTGACCAGGGCGGCCTCGTGCTCGGCCGAGGCCATGAGATGGCCTGCCGCGAGTTCGAGAGCGGAGAACATGCCCATGCAGCCCTGTCGGACCTCGGCCGCGGTGGCCTGGCCCGCGCCCGTCTTCCTCTGCACGTAGTACTGCGGACACCATCCGTGGGGGCCTTGATACCAAACGCTGACGTAGAGCAACAAGCTGAGGGACGCTGGATTCTGGTCGGCTCGTTCGAGCGCCTCACGGCATGCCCGCACTGCCATCTCGGGGGCGGGAATATCGCCCGCGACAGTCACACTCGTGATTCCGTATTCTTCTGCGGCGGTCCGGTCGATCAGTCCCCGTTCAACCGCCCATCCGATGGGGACCCGGTCGGGCAGAAAGGCTCCCAGACCGCTGATCAGCACATCGGATGCTTTCATGGCCCACCCCAGATTCTCTCGGTCACGTTCGTGAAGTATTGATCACGTAATGAATTACTCAAGAGATGCCTAAGAGTCAACGATTCTCGGCAGAGTAGCCCGCCCCTGACAACGTTATCAGCATCGGCAGGATGGTGCAGTAGAGCATGGCGATCGGCCATGGCCATGGAAACTCGCGACGGAGAAGAGTGGGGAAAGAGTGGGGAAAGAGTACGCGAAGGTACCGGCTCATTCCGGGACGTTCGCTCTGGTCAGTCCTCTGATGTGTGTGCCGTGCCGTCCGAAGGAAGTGTGCATTCTCTTTTGTGCACTGACTCGCTCATGCGCCAACCCTAGGAACCCGCCATGATTCGACGGAGGGGTGAAATTCCCTAGGTAAGGGTGCACTCCGTTTCGGTGTGCGTCAAGAGGCCGGAGTAAACACATGGGGCGATAAGTGAATAATGGTGACCATGGGGGTGGAAACGATCTCACCCCCCGCTTGCACACTCTCGTACTCGGGGCCCGCGCGCTCTTGTCCATCGGGCTGAACTCGCCCGTCCGGCAGCGGCCACCGTCGCCCGTCCCTCGTCGGACGAGGGGCACGGTGATCAGGGCACTGGTAGCGAAGGTCCAACCTGCGCGGCGGGGGCATGTGGTAATTGACACGTTTGCCATTGGGGTGGCTGCCCGACGAGGACATCGCCGTGGTCGAGATCCCCCCGAGCAGTCCCAACTGCCACCCGCACGCCGAACGATGCGTGCGATCGGCACGCGAGGAGTGCACCGACCGACTCTTGATCTACGACCGCGACCACGCCGAGAGGATCCTCCCTGCCTATGCCCGCCCCTTCAACGGGCACGGGCCCACCAAGGCCGAGATCAACCGGCGCCACTCGACGACCCGAACGTCATCCCCTTCCCCACCAGCCGGATCGAATGCCAACAAGCCGTCACCGGCCTCATCAGCGAGTACCGCCAGGCAGTTTGATCAACTGGGTGGCGCCGCTGTCTCCTCGTGAGAACTCGCCCAGCCCATCGCCACACAGCGAGTGCCCAGCGGCCTGCCAACCGAACTGCACGCCGTTCATGCGGAGTGGTCGGCCCGGCTGTCACCGCAGCCGGACAGGCAGCCGCTCCGGTCCCCTGATGAGCATGCCGCCCCGCCAGGTGATCGTGACAGGATCGGCATCGAGCGCGAGGTCGGGGCAGCGCCGCAGCAGGGTACCGATCGCGACCCGGCCCTCCAGGCGCGCCAGCGGCGCACCCAGGCAGTAGTGAAGGCCATGGCCGAAGGCCAGGTGGCCCCGCGCGTCACGGTGGATGTCGAAGCCATCGGCATCGCGAAAACGCGCGGTATCACGATCGGCATCGGCCAGCGCCACAAGCACCAGTTCCCCGCCGCCCGGCACCACTGTGCCGCCGATGTCGACGGGCTTGGTGGTGAAACGGTACGTCGTTGTCTCCACCGGCCCGTCGTAGCGCAGCGTCTCCTCGACCACGTTCTCCAGCAGTGAGGGGTCGGCTCGCAGGGCGGCGAGCTGCTCGGGGTGGGTCAGCAGAGCCAGGACGCCATTGGAGATGAGGTTGACCGTGGTCTCATGACCCGCTACCAGCAACAGCCAGACAGTGCCCAGCAGTTCATCGGCCGACAGTCGGTCGCCGCCTTCGTCCGTGACGCGGATCAGTGCGCTCAGCAGGTCATCTTGAGGTTCCCGCTGCTTACGCGCGATCAACTGGGCAATGTATTCGCTCGCGGCGCCCGCCGCAGCCACTCGCTCATCAGCGTCCCTGGACGTCAGGGCAGTGTTGGACCACTTCCGGAACGCCTCGCGGTCCAGGGCCGGAACGCCGATCAGCTCGCAGATCACGGCGATGGGCAACGGGAAGGACAGCACCTCGACCAGGTCAGCCCGGCTACCGGCCCCGCCCAGCGCTGCGTCCAGAAGTCCGTCGGTGATTTCCTGCACCCGGGGCTCAAGGGCCCGCACGCGCGCAGGGGTGAACTCCTTCGCGACCAGCTTGCGCAGTCGGGTGTGGTGCGGCGGGTCGGAGTTGAGCATGTGCCGGCCGGCAGCCAGGTTCGGCAGACCGAGGTCCTGGGCGGCGTTCGACCAGTCCTTGGACAGGCTCGGATCCGCCAGCACCGCACGCCCCGCCTCGTGACCCACGACGAGCCACGCTTCTGCTCCCTCGGGCATCCGTACACGGTGCACCGGGCCCCGAGCGCGCAGCGCCGCGTAAACCGGGTACGGGTCGTGGGTGAAGTCCTGGCCGAGACCGGCGAGGTCCACCAGATCACTGGCGTACGAAACGTCCTTCGCATCTGCCATGTGCAGTCCGTCCTTCTGGTGGGCGAAGTGCCGGTCTGGTCTGCAACGCGCAAAGTTATCGGACAGAACACGGCTGCGCAGCGGCTGATCCGGCCAAACAGCGAGTGGTTGACAGATAAGTGGTGACCATCACCGAAGGCCGCCTGGCAGCAGGGCGCCGTACGCGCCATCCTCATCAACCCCCGCTACACCGGCTACGAGATCTGGAACAAGCAGCGCAAGGAGGAACACCTCTACGACATCGACGACGTCACCCTCGGCCATCGCACCCGCATGACGCACAACCCGGCTGAACAGTGGGTGTGGTCCGACCAAGCCGCTCACGAAGCAATCGTCCCCACCCAGATCTTCGACACCGTCAAGAAGATCCGCCAGCAGCGTGCCCGCGCAACCGCAGCACCTCGAACGCCCCGGGCGAGAACGAAGACAGGGGAAACGGGCGTACGCGCTGCGCGGCCGGGTGCGATGTGAAACGTGCGGGCGCACCATGCAGCCCGCGACAATCCGCAACACGGTCCACCACCGCTGCGAGTTCAAGGAACAGGAACAGTCCCTCCACCCCGGCCTGGACACCCCCGGACCGTCTACCTCCGACAAGACGTGATGAGCCGGGCTCTGGACCACTGGGTCGCGAAAGCCGTCGCCCCCGGCCGGCTCGCCGCCACGCGACCCAGTCCCGGCCAAAGCACCTGGACCGCCCCCGGACCGTGCGCTCCATCCGGCTGCTGGTGCTGCGGCTCGCCCTCGAGAACTCCACCTGGGGATATCGCCGCATCCACGGCGAACTCCTTGTTCTGTAAGTCAGGGTGGCTGCCTCCACCGTCTGGGAGATCCTCCCGGAAGCCGGGATCGCCCCCGCGCCCGAACACTCCATGAACGCGATCGAATCGGTGAACGCCGGGATCCGCCGGGCGGTCAAGGCCCGCGGCCACTTCCCCAATGAGCAGGCCGCCTTGAAGTGCGTCTACACGGCGATCATGTCGCTCGATCCCACCGGCAAGGGACAGGCCCGCTGGACCATGCGCTGGAAGACCGTTCCGAACGCCTTCGACATCACCTTCGACGGCCGGCTCTCCGCAGCCCGTCAGTTACCCCAACCACCCTCATTACACCGTTCGTTTGGGTCTGGTCCGCAGTCGGTGGTGACGCCGAGTAGCGGTCAGGGCAGGAGGATGCGTGGTGGTGGAGGAGGTCGAATCCGGCGCGTCCGTGCATCTGCCCGGCTCGGGTGCTCGCGGTAGGGGTCGAGGAGGGTGGGCCGGTAGGCGGGGGGATGCGCAGGGCCTGGGGTTCGGGCATGCGGGCGTGGCGTTTGACGGTGTTCGGGGCCAGGTTGAGGCGGCGGGAGCAGTCGGGCAGGCCGATGCCCTGGCCGGGGGGCTCGTGGATCTTGTTCCGGCGTTCGCGGGTGGTCTGCTCGCGTACTTTGCCGGGGCGGGGCGGGTTGACGGTGGTCCGGCAGCCGGCGTGGGCGCGGACCTCGGGCTGGACTGTGTCGCAGAGATTGCGCCGGAGGTGTCATCGGTCACTGACCTGCACCGCGTCGGGCAGGGCTTGGCGGACGGCTTCGGTGTAGGTGGCCGAGCCGTCCCGGCACACGGCCTCGGCACCAGGACGTTCGCGCAGCCAGGACTCCAGGGTGGCCGCCTCGCGGTCGGGCGGACCGCGACGCGTCGGCCGGTCTCGGCATCCGTGCTGATCGTGGCGTAGCGGTGGCGGCGGCGCAGGGCGAAATCGTCCACGCCGGTCACCCGCGGGATGGCCTGCTGCGGCAGCGGCAGGCGCCGCAGATGGCGCAGCGCGGTGCTTCGGGAGACGGGCACGGCCAGCACGCCCGGCCGCATAACTCCCGCGCCACCTGGGATATCTGCCAGGCAAGACGCACCGCGCGGCGCTGAGGGCGCTCCAGCAGTCGGGGAATCTGCTCGCGGAAGGTCTGCCGCCGGCAGCCCGGGGCCGGACAGGCCAGCCGTCGTACGCGCAGGTGGACGACGACCTGGCGGCCGTCGGCCGGCACGTCCCTCACCGCCCGGCGGTGATACCCGTGCGCCTTCGCCGTCGGCGTCCCGCACACCGGACACGGCACCGCCACGTCCCGGGTCCGGGCCGCGACCACCACTGCGTCGCCGCGGTCCGTCAGGTCCTCGACGACCACCGCCGCAAGTCCCGGAAACACGGTCGTCATAAGGGAGTTGATATCCACCCACCAGATCATGATCAAGGACAATTGCTCGGCGTCCCCACCGACTACGGGCCAGACCCGTTCGTTTGACAGACCCATCTATCGAGCTCGGCAACGGCGAGAATCTGCGCGACCACGAGAGATCAGGCGCGGAGTAGGTCGGTCGAGACAGTCCAGAGGCGCTCGGCGATGGCGGGATCGAGCGCCCATTCCTTGACACCGTGCGGGTGCTGCGCGAGGTCGGCGTCGTTCGGCACGGTGTATGCCTCTTGTGCATCGTCGAGGTAGTGGCCTCCGGAGTGAGCGAACTCGGGGGCGACGGCCGCGACGATGCTGGTGGCGGCCCCCTGCTCGACCGTCTTATAGGTGAAGACTCCGGCGGCCTCGGCCGCGGCGAGCGACTCCTTCTGTTCTGTTGTGAAGTTCCGCTGCAGTCCTGTCGCGATACCGCCGGGGTTCACCGCATTGGCGACGATGCCGTCGGACGCCCAGAGACGGGTCGCCTCGACGGCGAAGAGAGAGTTCGCCGTCTTCGACTGGGCGTAGGCAATCTGCGGGTCGTAGCCGCGACGCTCGAAGTGGAGGTCGTCGAAGTCGATGCCGGAACGCATGTGCGCCGTCGAACTGACCGAGACGATCCGTGCTCCGTCGCGGTCGGCCGCTCCCAGAGCCAGGGCGTCATGAAGGCCGGTGGCCAGGGCGAAGTGGCCAAGATGGTTTGTCGCGAATTGCAGCTCCCAGCCCTCATGCGTCCGTTCGAGGCCACCGGTGACCACGCCGGCGTTGTTGATCAGCAGGTGAAGCGGGCCGCGCCACGCGTCGACGAATCGTGTGACGGAGGTCCCATCGGCAAGGTCGAGCCGGACGGCTCGGGGACGGGTCCCTTCGGTCGACTTCTCGATCGTCTCAGCGACGGCGTCACCCGCAGTCGTGTTCCGGACAGCGAGCGTCACTTCCGCCCCCGCAGCGGCCAACACACGAGCCGTCTCGATCCCGAGTCCGGAAGAAGCTCCCGTCACGATCGCGCGGACGCCGGCGAGGTCGACGCCTCGCAGCACCTCGTCCGCGGTGCTGGAGGCGGTGAAGGGCGTGGAGATGAGTGCGTGAGTCATGGCAGCGACTATACGTACTAGACTTGATTTGTATAGTTCGGTTCTCGCTCGTATGCTCGTTCCATGAGCAGTCCCGATGCCGGCCGCCCGCCGTCGACAGTCGCCGATACCGATCGCCGGACCCTGGTTCTGGACTACGCGATGGTCACGTTCGCGCGATTCGGTTACCGGAAGACTTCGATGGAGGAAGTGGCGCGGGCGGCGGACATCTCCCGGCCCGGGCTCTACTTTCTCTTCTCCTCGAAGGAGGCTCTGTTCCGTGCCGCGGTCACCCAGGCCCTGGAGCGGGACATCACAGCGGTCGAACACGTCCTGGCCGAGACCGACCGCCCTCTTCCAGAGCGCCTCGTCGAAGCGTTCGACCAGTGGGCAGGCCGCTACATCGGCCCGCTGACGCGCGACGTCGCGGCGGTCATCGAGGACAACCCCGACCTCCTCGGAGAGATCATCGAAACCACGCCGCGACGTTTCGAGGAATTGATCACAGACGCAATCGCCGTCGAGTCAGGACAAGACGCGGCCCCCTTGGTCGCACAGACGATGATCAGCGCATCGATCGGCCTCAAGCATCAGGCCGCATCACGGGAGTTCTACCTCGACCGGCTGAAGGTCGCTATCGATCTCCTGGTGCGCTAAAACGCTCCCGGTCTCCCGTAGGACCCTAGGTCTCGGACGGCGACGGGCCGGCCGCCCGTCGAGGCCGGGGATCGGCAGCGCACGCAATGCCTCGTGGCGTGGCCGCAGTGAGTGGAGCTCCCGGGCGGAGGCTGTTCCTCACCGCTCGAATTCGGCTTCGGGTTGCCTGCTCTCTGGACGGGGGCCTGCGGTCGGCGGTGAGAAGGCAGCAGGCGGAGCGGGGCTGTACGGTCTGCTAGCTGCTGGTACAGGAGTTGGTTCTCGACTGTCGTTGGTGCAGTGCGCCGACGAGGGCCTCGACGTCGGCCTTGAGCTGGGCGATCTCCTGCACGTCGGCAGCCCGCAGCTCCTTGAGCCGGCGGACCTGCTTGCGTAGGCGCTGCTCGCTGTCCGGGGTGCCCCCGCGGGCGCGCACCTTGTCGTAGAACTCGTTCTTCAGGTCGGTGTGACGCTGGGTGAGTACGTTGCGCGGTGCACCGGCTTCGACGGCGAGGGCGACGATCGTCAGAGCGCCGTTGGAGCGCTCGGGCGTGCCTCGCAGGATGCGGTCCATCGCGGCACGAATGCGGTCGCGCTCGTGTGCGACGGGGCTCATGCGGTCGGCTCCTCGAAGTGGATACAGTCGCGGTTGTGGCGGCGAAGATAGCCGGCGCGTCGGGTGAGCCGGTCGGCGAGCGGGCCGGGCACGGTCTCCGAGGCGGCCTGCTACTCCAACTTCTTTGCGTGCTGGACGAGTTCGCCGGCGTGGCGGTCGGTGCGCGCGATTTTCGCACACGCCGGCTCGCGGCGGTCGAGGCTCGGGGCGTCGGTGACATCGATGCGATGACACAGGGTGCGGTCGCGGTTGTAGACGCACATCACGAACGAGTGCGGGTTGTCGTAGACGGCCAGTACCGAGTTGCCCCGGATGTCCCGGGTCTGGCGGTGCGTGCGGATGGACCCGGTGAAAACGGGAGCCTGGGCCGCGGCGTGGATCGCTCGCCGGGCGGCCGGCCCTGAGATCCCGGTTCCGGCGGCTAGGTCGTCGTGCAGGGTGGTGAGGGTGTCGGCGGTAGCCCGGGCGGCTTCGATGTCGAGCAGCTCGTGGATGCCGCCGCGGCCGCGGGCTCACCGCGGAGTCGGTTATGGGAGCTGCCCGAATGCCTGGATCATGGCATGCGCGACCCGGATCAGCTCGGCATTACTTGTGGCGGGAGTCCCGTCGGGTAGCTGGAGGACGTCTTCCAGGTCGTCCTCACCGGCACCCGGATGCCACGCATGAACGCCGTCATGGAGCGCCGGGTCCAGACCTGCCGCCACGAACTCCCCGACCGGACCTTGATCTGGAACGAGCACCACCTCCACCGCGCGCTCCGCGAGTTCGAGCAGCACCACAACGTACACCGGCCCCACCAGCCGATGAACCAGACGGCACCCCTGCGCGCCACCCCCGAACCACTGGACCCCGGACAGACCACCCGCCTGGACATATACGCACAGACCGCCTCGGCTAAGCCATCCACGAGTACCGGCACACCACCTGAACTGCACGGATGAGGTTTCCGGCAGGCGCAGCGTCCGCCACCGCCTCCGTGATGTCCCGATACACCTGCGGCAGGACCTCCGTCCCCATCCCAGGCTGCCAGTTCGGCACGGTCAACACCCCGATGGCCTGCCGCTCGGCCCCTGCATACGCCGACGCCACCAAATCACCCGCGCTCGGCCGGTCGCTATCGACCGCGACTGCCGGCTTCTGCGGCGTCATCTCCGCGAGCACCTCGGCGACCGTCTCCCGCGCGATCCGCAACCGCTCCAGGCTCTCCCGGACCAACTCCAGCTTTCCCGACAGCCCAGCAAGCTCGGCTTCCAGTTCCTCCACCCGATCCCGGACGACGCCTCGCGCGCTTCCGACTCCTCGAACAGCGAGCCCATCCGCCAGCCCTCCTCCAGCACCACGGCAGAGACGAGAAGCCACCGAACACAGCCCCAACGGGACGGCCGAGCATCGTGGTCGGCTCACGTGACACCTGCCGCTTCGCCCTCAGGGTGTGCGCAGTTGGGAGGGGAACCCGGTCCAGCGCAGGTCCTCCGGCAGATGGCTCATGTCGTCGTAGACCAGGACGCTCGCCGGCCGGGCCGGGCCGGGGTGCAGCGGATGACGGTGAGCGCCGCGTTGCCGTGGTTGAGGCCCATCCAACGCCACACGGGGGCGTCCATCCCGGCGCGCACCAACCAGGCGATGAGAAACGCGTGGGTGATCACAAGGTCGTGACGAGGGGCATCCCCCTCGTGATCCGGCCCGGTGAACTTCGTGACCGCCTGCCGGGCGAGCTCCGCGCCGCATGCAGCCTCCTCGGCCGACGCAGAGGCGAAACGCGCCGACATCGCGTCGGCGACCTCTGCGGGGGGCTCGTCTCGCTCCGGGATATGGAACATCGTCGCCTGCTGCCTCGGACTCGCGCAGCGGCACCGCACCCAGCTGCTGCCCTACCAGCCGGGCCGTCTGTACTGCGCGGGGCAGCGGACCGTGGTGGATGGCCGTCAGCGGTACGCCGCCCAGGCGCTTGCCGAGCAGCTCTGCCTGCCGTCGGCCAGCCTCTGTGAGCTCGCCCTCGTCGGGCGTGGCTTCACCGTGACGGGCGAGACAGAGGTATCGATCTTGCATGCCGAGGCGGACGCCTCCCCACAAGCCGACGGTTCCTGTCCTTCCTCACTTTCCCTTCAGAGGAGCGCACCCATCTGGGTTTCGCCGTCACCGTGGTGTCGATCAGCCAGCGTGTCAGCTGCGGTTTCGTCGCTCGATGGGAAGTGAACCACGACATGATACGGTACTCAGTACCACATGGAACTCGATACCAAGGGGGCTGTCATGGATAGCCGGACCATCGTGTTGACCGGAGTGACCCGCGGTTTCGGCCGCGAGTCCGTCGAGTTGCTGATCCGGGAACGGCCGCAGGATCACTACGTCGTGCTGGCTCGCCGGGGCGGCGAACGCCTCGCTGCGGAACTCACCGAGGCCACCGGCGCTTCCGAGGTCACAGGCGTGGACTGTGACCTCGCTTCGCTCGCCGAGATCAGGCGGGCGGTGGCGGAGATTCTGCGTGGGCTCGACACTGGGTACCTGCCGCCGCTCGGTGGCTATCTCGGCAACGCCGGCCTGACGCTCACGACGGCCGAGAAACGCACCACGGACGGGTACGAGATGACCTTCGGGGTCAATGTGCTGTCCCACTACCTGCTCGTCAGGGAGCTGCTGCCCCGGTTCACCGGTCCGGGCTGGATCGTGCTTACCTCGAGCGACTGCCACTTCGGGCAGTTCCGCTACACGCTCGGCGCCACGCCGCCGCCGCGCTGGGAGACGCCGGAACGACTGGCCACGCCTCGTGCCGGTGGAGCGCGGGAGGCCGGGCGGGCGTACGCGACCAGCAAACTCGGCGTCATCTACCTGACCCACGCGCTGGCCCGCCGCCTGCCCGAGAGCGTCGGCGTCTACTCCTACAATCCGGCGCTCGTCGCGGGCACCGATTTCTTCCGCCACGCTCCGGGGCCCGTGCGGGGCGTGCTCAACGGCTTCTTCCAGCTTCAGCGATTCCTCGGCCGGGGCATGACGCCGCAGCAGGCGGGCGCCCGGCTCGCTGAGACGATCCTGACCGGGCTGACTTCCCGGACCGGGTCCTACCTCGATCGCGGCCGCAACGTCCCGTCGTCGCCAGAGTCGCACGACGAGGCCCGCGAGGAGGAGTTGTGGCGCGAGGCCGCCCGCCTCGTCGACGCTGACCGCCGGACGGGCCGGGCGGATATCCTGGCCGAATGAGCACGAACAAGGTTCCGGTGGAGTCGTTGCGGGACCGCAAACGCCGCCAGACCCGGGAACGGATCATCGAGACGGCCTTCGCGCTCTTCATGGAGCGGGGGTTCGATGTCGTCACCGTGGACGAGATCGCCCAGCGGGCCGAGATCGGCCGCACCACCTTCTTCCGCTACTTCGGCGACAAGCAGGAAGTCGTCTTCTCTACCGAGGACGACTTCCTGCGCGCGCTCACGGCGGCCATGCGCGATGCGCCCGCCGAGCCGCTCCAGGATCTCGCGCAGGCGCTGGCCACATCTCGGCGGCTGCTGCTCGTGATCTGCGCCGAGGCCGCCCGCAACCCCGGCCACTACGCGGTTTACCACCGTCTGGTCAAGCAGCACCCCGAGCTCGAAGATCGGCACACCCGCAAGACCCGGCACTACGCCGACCTCCTCGAGAAACACCTGATCGACCACGGCACCCCGCCGGCCACCGCCGTCCTCGCCGCCCAGTTGACCCTCGCCTGCTACCAGGCGGCGTGGCGCCTCGGCAGCCACGACGCGACGGCGGTGCTCCGCGAGGCGAATGACGCCTTCGACCTCCTGCTGGGCGCCACCGCCGCATGACCGGCGGACCGGCCTTCGATCAGCCAGGACATGCGCCACCTCGCAGCGGGCTCGATCACCAATCCAGCACTCGGGCAGATACGGTTCCCGATCAGTCGGCAACGTGTGGGGCTCGCAAAGTCATCGCTACAGGTGGGAGCCTGCGTGCGGAGCCTGTGGGGTGCCATACGTCCGCATGTCCTCTGATCTGGGCGTTCGTCAGTTCCCCGTGACCTCCGTCAGGATGCGTCGCTGTACTCGTGGATGAGTCCGCCGAGGGCTTCGTGACGCTGGACGCGCTGCGCCGGGAACGGGATGACGTTCGGGTCGTCGGCAGGGACACGTAGTTGCAGGGCAAGGTGCGGCCTCCGGGAGTTGTAGTGCTCGGCGTACTCGGTGAGGACCCGCCGGGCGTGGTGCTCGTTGCAGATCAGGACCCGATCGGTGCACTCGGCGCGGACGCTGCGCATGAATCTCTCGGCGTGGGCGTTCATCTTCCTTGCCTGCGGCGCGCTCTTCAAGATCGATATGTTCTCGCTCGTGAAGACGGCGTCGAAGGTGTCGCTGTACTTCGCGTCCCGGGCGCGCAGCAGGTAGCGGAAGGCGGTGGCGTGCTCGCCGAGGCCGGACGGCAGGTTGCGGGCGAGCTGGGTGGCCCGGGCGGTGGTGGGGTGTGCGGTGACGCCGAGGAGGTGGACGGTGCGGGTGCCGACCTCCATGACGAAGAAGACGTACAGCCGCTTCAGGGTCACCGTGTCGACGTGGAGGAAGTCCGACGCGGGGAGTCCGCTTGCCTGGGCGCGGAGGAACTCGCGCCGGGTCGGCGCGTTGCCTGACCGTCGGGGTGCGGGATCGAGGCCGGCGGAACGCAGGATGCGGCGGATGGTGGAGGCGCAGACACAGTGGCCCAGGCGGCCCGGCTCGCCCTGGATGCGGGTGTATCCCCAGGGGCTGTTCTCGCGGGCGAGCCGCAGGACCAGGCCGGTGAGCTGCTCGGGTATCGGCGGACGGCCGGTGCGCGCCGGTTTCTGTCTCCATTTCCGGCGGACTGGCCGGCGGTGCCAGGAGAGCGGGGTGGCGGGGGTGACCAGCCTGGTGCGGCGCAGCGAAGCGGGGAGGTGTCGGGTGAGGGCGGCGGGTATGGCCTTGTCCGGCCAGGACAGCTGTGGCCGGGTGCCGAGCCGGCGGCGCAGCACGGCGACTTCGTGGCACAGCGCCAGCAGCTCGACGTCCTTGGCTCGTTGGGAACGGGAGAGCAGGAGAAGCAGACCGAGGAGGCAGGCAAAGGCGAGATAGACCCTGCGGAACACCACGAAGCTCGAACATGCCATGAGCCAGGGCGGCGTCGTTCAGCCGGTGTGTCCGGGTTGATACGGCTTTAGGAGCTGGGGCAGGACCGCGGGGTGGTCGCCGGGGCTGACGCGGAGGCAGGCACGACTTCCGGTGATCATGAGGTGTCGAGTCCCTGATCACCGCGACGGAAGACCGTGCCTGCCCGCTCATCCTTGTTCATCCCGGGCCCTTTGGGCCAACTCCTTGGCGCCGCACCGACCATTCCAGACGACCTCCCCGGCCGGCTGACCTGCCCGGCTCAGGTGCCCGATCCGCAACGGGACCAGGGCCGACGCCGCCCTCTCGCCTTCGTCCTGTCCCTGGCCGCGTACGCGGTCCTGGCCGGAGCGAAGTCCTCGGCCGCGATCGCGGAGTGGGCCGCCGACGCCCCGCCGCACGTCCTGGCCCGGCTCGGTGGCCCATGCCGGGAGCCGGACCGCGGCCCCGTCGCCCCGGCCGAGGCCACCGTGCGCCGTGTCCTCCAGCGCATCGACGGCGACGCACTGGACACCGCCGTCGGAAGCCGGCTCGCCGGGCGCGAACGCGCCGCCGGCCAGGAGGAGAACGACAGTGACCGGCCCCTGCCCTCCCTCGCCGTGGACGGCAAGACCGTGCGCGGTGCCCGCCGCACCGACGGCACCCAGGTCCACCTGCTCGCCGCGATGACAGGGACAGGCATGGTCACCGCCCAACGCGAGGTGGACGGCAAGACCAACGAGATCACCGTCTTCCAGCCCCTGCTCGCCCCGCTCGACCTGCACGGCACGGTGGACACCTTCGACGCCCTCCACTCGCAGACCTCCCACGCGCGCTTCCTCGTCGAGGACAAGCACGCCCACTACATCGCGCTGACCAAGGGCAACCAGCCCACCCTGCATGGGTGGCTGAAGGCCCTGCCATGGCAGGAAGTGCCGCCCTGGACAAGACGCGGGCCACCGCTCACGGCCGCGACGAGATCCGCCGGATCAAAGCCGCCGCCGTCACCAGGATCGCGTTCCCACACGCGGTGCAGGCCGTCCAGACCGTGCGCCGCCGACGGATCATCACCACCGGCAAGGTCACCCTGGAACGCGTCTACGGGGTGACCGACCTGACCACGGAGCAGGCCGACGCAACCGAGATCGCCCGCCTCGTCCGCGACCACTGGGGCATCGAAAACAAGATCCACCACGTCAGGGACACCACCTACGCCGAGGACGCCTCCCGCATACGCACCGGCACCGCTCCACGTGCCATGGCATCCCCGCGCAACCTCGCCATCGGCGCTCTCCGACTCATCGACCAGACGAACATCGCCGCTGGACTCCGCCACCACGCCCGCGACGCCAACCGTCCACTGATCACCCTCGGCATCATGTGATCAACCAGCACACGTCACCTGAACGACGCGGCCCCGGCCACTCTCCCCGTCGTGTGTGCAGCGCTCGGCGACCCGATGCGCTGGGAGATCCTTCAAGCCGGTGTTGCAACGACCCCTTGAGTCCGGGCAGTACACCAGCCGGGCCTTCGCGGACGCCTGCCGCCAGGCCGGCGTCCGCCAGTCCATGAGCGCGATCGGCTCCAGCACGGCAAGGAATCTGGCAGTTGGCATGGAAGGGCCGCACCGTGGAAACCGCCGCCCTGATAGCGGCCCTCTCGCTCTGGACCGACCTGCGATCCGCCTTCGACTTCGTTCGCACCGGTCCGCGTCGCGCAGCGCTCAACCAGCAGCTACAGCGAATTCCGGGCGGAAGGGGGATTCATGTCTGTCCCCCGAAGACGACGAGGTCTCATCGCAGAGTCCCCTGCCGGGATCGAGGCATCTATCCCGTTGTGCGAATCGGCATTTTATGACCTCTTCCAGAGGTCAGTACGGTCGGATTCATGGAGTGGAACTTTCAGACTGCAGAAGAACTCGCGGCCGCCTTGCGTGCCGGTGAAGTGACATCGGTGGAGCTGACCGACGAGGCAATCGCTCGTATCGAGCGGGACGACAAGGTGATCAACGCGATCTGCGTGCCGGACTTCGACCGTGCGCGGGCCGCCGCGTGCGGTGCCGACCATGCGCGCGCCCGCGGCGAGGACCGGCCACTGCTCGGTATTCCGGTGACGGTCAAGGAGTCCTACAACATCGCCGGGCTGCCCACGACCTGGGGCATGCCGATGTACCGGGACTTTGTGCCGGCCGAGGATGCGGTACAGGTGTCGCGGCTCCGGGCCGCCGGCGCGGTGGTGCTCGGTAAGACCAATGTGCCCTTGGGGCTGCGGGATCTGCAGAGCTTCAACGAGATCTATGGCACCACCAACAACCCGTGGGATCATGCTCGCACGTCGGGCGGATCGTCCGGTGGATCGGCGGCGGCCCTGGCGGCTGGATTCGGCGCGTTGTCCATCGGCTCCGATATCGGCGGTTCATTGCGCACCCCCGCGCATTTCTGCGGTGTCTACGCGCACAAGCCGACACTCGGGCTGGTGGCGAACCGCGGTATGGTCCCGCCAACCACGCAGGCATTGCCGGTCGACCTCGACCTCGCCGTCGTCGGCCCGATGGCGCGCACCGCCCGCGACCTCACGCTCCTGCTCGACGTCATGGCCGGGCCGGACCCGCTGACGCTCGGCGTGGCGCACGACCTGACGCTGCCGCTCGCACGCCACCAGCGGCTGAGCGACTTCCGGGTCCTGGTCCTCGACGAGCATCCGTACATTCCGACCGGGTCCGCTGTGCGGGCCGGCGTGAACCGGGTGGCCGACGCACTTGTCGACGGCGGCGCCCACGTCGAACGGCACACTCCGTTGCTGCCCGACCTGGCCGAAGCCGCGACGCTCTACACGCAGTTGCTGTTCTCGGGCTCCGTTGCGCGTTTTCCCGTCGAAGCGTACGAGCAGCTTCGGACCCGCGGCGCCGGACTGAGCGCGGACGACCACAGTCTCGACGCGGCACGGCTGCGCGGGATGGTGTTCAGCCACCGTGACTGGATCGAGGCGAACGACCGTCGCGAGCTCCACCGTTACGGCTGGCGGCAGCTCTTCGCCGAGTTCGACGCCGTGGTGTGCCCGATCACGCCGACCCCCGCGTTCCCGCACGACCACAACCCCGATCTGTTGGAACGCCGGATCGACATCGATGGCGTCGAGTGCCCGTACCTCGACCAGCTTGTCTGGGCCGGTCTGGCCACCATGCCCGGCCTGCCCGCCACCGCCGTACCAGCGGGCCTGTCCCCCGACGGCCTGCCGGTGGGAGTGCAACTCATCGGTCCGATGTTCGAGGACCGCACCCCGCTGCGGCTGGCCGAATTGCTCGAGCAGAGGATCGGCGGCTTCCAGGCACCGAAGTAGGGCGTACTACCGGGTGTCCGTCGAGGATGAGGTGCGGATGACAAACGAGGGCTGGGGCCTGGTCCTGACGCTCGCGGCCTGGCACGCGGGACCGGCCATGCCGGCCGGCTGTCCAGTCGCCTCGACAGCCGGATCGTGTTCGCCTCAGACGTGAAGCCTTCGCGTCTGAAGCGAACACCGAAGGTCCACCAGAGATGTTGTCTTTCCACTGACCGGCGTGATCTGCTGGTAGGTGAGGGACCGCCGGACGCCCGGGAGATCTGCTCGACGGCCTCAGCGAAGCTGAGCGCACGCGGTCCGCTCAGCTCGTAGACCCGTCCGGCGTGCCGGCCGCCCTCGGTCAACACCGCGACCACGACGTCGGCGACGTCCTCGATGTCAATGAACGGCTCGAGGGCCTCCCCGGCCGGAAGTGCCAGCTCCCGGGCGAGCAGCGGCGCGTGGAAGACGTCCTCGTCGAAGTTCTGAGCGAAGTTCGACGCCCGCAGGACGGTCCTCTCCAGTGACGAGCCGCGCACGGCGTCCTCGGCCGACCGCATGTCCAGCCCGAACGTGGAGTCGCCCCAGGTGTCCGCGCCGCGCCCGGAGAGCAGGACCAGCTGACGCACGCCGGCGGCTTCGGCCCGTACCGCGAATTCGTGCACCGGGCCCGGCACGCGCGGGGCACCACGTAGACGACAGCCACATCACGCAAGGCTGCATCCCAGGTGTCGAGATCGGACCAGTCGAATCGGGTCCGGCTCGACCGGGAAGCGGTACGCACCGGTGTGCCGTGCGGAGAGCAGAACTCCCGCATATTGACGGCGAACTGACGGGCCGCGGCCACCTCGGCGCGGGCCTGCGCCAGCTCCTCGTCCCGGACGCCGACCACAGTCTTCGAGATCCAGCCCACCCAATCCTGAATCCGCTGCCTACCCGGCCCGTCGTGAAGTTCAGCGTCCTGGAGGCCCAGGAGCATGACGGGGCCGATCGCGTCGGAGACCTTCTGCTGCCAGGCCGTCGCCTCGGTCGCTTCGGTAGCTGTCTGGTCGGTCATGCTGCCTTCCTCTGGGTGGGTGGGGGTGGTGATCGGTCTTGTCCGACGAGCAGTCAGGCCAGCAGCCCGGTTCGACTCCCGGCGGGGCCGGGGGTTCGGGCCGGGCCACCACTCTGGAGCTGACGGCGCCCCACGAATTCATAGGGGGCCCTATAAAGTGTCAAGGGTGCCCTAGAAATGAGTCTTGGAGTCCCCTACAGTCGGCCCATGACCACGCAACCGGCAGACCTCATCAACAGCGAGGCGTTCGACCAGGCCCTCGCCGACGTCGAGGCAATCGAGGACCCCGTGGCCCGGGACAAGGCCGCCCGCGCTCTGCAGGCAGCCCTGACCGAGGCGATCGCCGAACCCCTCACCCGGACCAAGGCACTGAGGCAGCAGGCCGTGCTCGAACTCCGCCAGACCCTCACCCTGGCCAAGGCCGCTGAGCAACTCGGGCTGTCCGTCGGCCGCGTCGACCAACTCGCGAAGGGCAGATAGCAACGGCCGCCGGCTTACGAGGCCGGAGGGACGGCACGGAGCAGGTCCCACAGAGGGCGTGAGCCGGATGCCCAGACTCCGAGGGTGTGACGGTCGACCACATGGAGGCGCTGCTGCTTGGCGAAGTTCACGGCGGGTGCGGTGACCCGTCCGTTGGTCACGATGACCGCGACGTCGGCGCCGTGCACCTGGCGGGCCGTGCCGTTGAGGACCTGGAGGTCCGGCGTGCCCACGGGCGAGCCGGCGAGGCCGTTGCGCCGGTGTTTGCACTGAATCACCCAGCGCCGCCCGTAGGGGTCGGTGGCCTTCACGTCGGCGCCCAGGTCGCCGCCACCTCCGACGCGGATCGCGTCCTGGCAGCCGTCGCGACGCATCAGGTCGCGCACCGCGTCTTCGAACCGCGAGTGATGGAGGGCGTCCAGCTGGGACAGGCCGTAACGCAGGCTCTGCACGCGGACCGCTTCCCACCGTGCCTCCTGCTGCCTGTGGTACAGCCAGCCGCCACCGGCCAACACCGCGAGCGCGCCGACAACGGCCAGGATCCACCAGTGAGCCAGCAGCCAGTTGACGGCGGTCACCACCAGGGCGACGGCGAAGACGGCGGCCACCAGGAGGCCGATCAGTCGGTCGTCGGCGCGCTGCCGCCTGCCCGGCCTGCGGGTGCGCCGCCGTGCCGGCGGCCGCCTGGTCGCCGCCGCACTGCTCTTGCGCCCGCGGGGGCTCACCGGCTGGCCTGCGTGACGCCGCTCGCGAGCTGCCCCAGGATGTTCAGGATTCCCTGGCCCGCCGGGGTGGGTGCGATCAGGACCCCCAGCGCCAGGACGATGACAACGGTCAGCTTCTCGTCGAAGCGGCTGCGGGCCTCCGTACGCCGCCGCAGCCGCCAGACGACGATGACCGCGAGCAGCACCGCCACGTTGATGGTCAGCAACCCTCCAGACCTCCCCCACCGACGGACCACCGGGACAGCAGAGCACTGCCCCAGCCTTCTTGTGTAGCCGCGCCCCAGTGATGTGGGAGACGGGTTGCCGACGAATGGCACAAAGCCATCGGACCTGGCCGAATACCGCGCGGCGGCCGTGAACGTGCACGGTGACGTACAGGTCTCCGGGGGCACCGCCGGGTTTGCCAGCGCCTCCACTCCGCGGCGAACCCGTCACCGGTGAGACTGGCAAGCCTCACGCGTTCCTCCTCGGCAACGCGTTTCGGTGTTGCCCTCTCTGGCCTCCCCCGTCCCGGTCGTTGTGGGTGCGGCCGTGTTCGGGGCTGGCTTCGGCGTCACCCAGAGCGCCACCATCAGGCTGACGTACTCCCCGGTTCCGGCCTCCGGATACGGGACGGCGAGCGCCCTGGGGAATGTCGCCTACGACGCGGGTTCGGGCCTTGACGCGGTCGGATTCGGTGTGGTGGTCGGCTGTAGGCACTACCCCTGGTCATTTGTCCTGACCGCACTCTTGATGCTCACAGCTCTCGTTCCGGCGTAATGGGACCAAATGGCAGCGCGCAATCCTGCGACAACCAGGGAGGATCGGACGGTGACGGCGGAGGGGCAACAGTGAGCGGTTGCCAGCCGGTTTTGATTCCGATGTATCACTCCCCGCCCCAGTCACCGCTGCCGAGGAAAATGAGCCCCGCAGCCCAACGTGACCCTGTATCATCGCGTCTGGTAGCGGTGCCTACCTGAGCCGGGCCGATATGACGCCCACGCCGTCACGGTGTTTGCCGGCCAAGCGATCCCATCGAGAGGACGCGCACACGTCTAGCAAAATGCTAGACCGTTTGTCGTGTCCGATTGCAGGCGCGAGGCGTGGGCACGCGCTACTGATGGGTTCACTATGAGGCATGGCAAAACTGCCATGCGGAGTGAAGCGCGGCGGGTGATGAAACGGTACCCACGCATGGATTTCACCGAGGCGCTGCGACGGGTCCGAGGCATCCAAGAAATCCTGCGCGAAGCGGGACTGACATTCGAACAGCGATTCCTCTTGTTCGCCCTCCTGCGGGGCACAGTCGTCGACCACACGTGGTACACGATGTTCGCGCTGACCTCCTGCTTGATCCAGGAGCTGGAGGATTACGCGGAGCGCGATGATGAACTCGCTCCAGAGCCTTGTCAGCCTGCCCTCGACCTGATGGCCCTGATCCGCAGCTGGCCGGCAGAGCACGCCGAGGCCGTCGTGAGGGCATTCGCGGCTGTCAAAAGCGCCTGTCCCCCCAACTGTGTCCGGTGCCGGGGCCCGCACCAGGCTCGTAAGTTCTCGTGAACGCCTGGTTTGGGCTTCGTACCGGTGTTCTACTCGTCACCGGGATTGTGCGGGTGCCGATTATTACGTCCGTGCTGGTCAGGCCGCATGTGTGTACTCGTGGAGGAGGCCGCCGAGTCGGTCATGTCGGCGGATGTCGAGGCGGTCGAATCGGTCCGGTTCGGTGATCGGTTCGCGGAGCGGCCGCAGGGGTGCCGCGCCGTGCAGGGTGCGGTGAGGCCGATGCTGGTTGTAAAAGAACTCGAACTCGCCGAGCGCGTGGAGCAGGTGGGCCTGGTTCCAGATCAAGGTGCGGTCGAGCGGTCCGTGTCGGCAGGTTTGTATCCAGCGTTCCGTGATCGAGTTCATGCGGGGCACGCGGATGCCGGTGGTGACGATCGGGAGGATCTGCAGGTCACAGGCCATGGATGGGGTTTTCGGGACCCGCACGTCACCCAGTGGATCAACGCAGCACAGCAAGACAAAGAGGCAGCACAGAAGAAACTCGACGCGCTCCCCGCCCTCAACCGGAAGAAAGAATCCCCACTCGACGCCCAGCAGATCCGAAAGATCACTGACAGTCTTGGAGACATTGCACAGCGCATCCACACGGCCGACCCCGACTAGAAAGACCCACTCTACGAAGCCCTCGGGATCACCATCACCTACGAACACACAACAAGGGCCGCGACCGTAAGGTCGAGACCCTCATCCGCGTATCGTCAGTGGTTGTGTCCGAGGGGCGAGTTGACCACTGACGATACGCTCGTGGTCGCGCAAGGACGACTCGGGCGCAACGCCCTCGGAACCGGCCAAGCCTAGTGCCCCGACAGGCAACGTTCGCCCCGTCGCGACGCTCCCCCAGCCTTCGGCCGGGAGGTACCCCCAGGCACGCTCCCCCAAGCTCTTCGAGCAGGGGGGACCCCCACTCGCCGCACCGGCCGAAAGCCCAAGTACGTCCAGTACGAGGACTTCCGGCCGGCACTCCCCCAAGCTCTTCGAGCAGGGGGGACCCCCAGAGCACGCACCGAACGCCGCTCCTTGACGGGCAAACGTTGCCTGCCGAGGCACTAGATGCTGCGGCCACGGAGGCATCTTTCGAACCAGCCCGAGCGGAGAGTTCGACGTCGCGTTCAGAATGAGGCTTTTGGCGCTCCTTGTCCCGGGTCGATCCTCACGGGTCCGTCACTGCTGGGGGCGATGGGGAAGTCGAAGATGGCCGTGGGGATGTACACCGTCGCACAGGAGTTGGGGATGTCCACGACGCCGGAGAGCCGGCCCTCGATGGGGGCTGCGCCGAGCAGGAGGTATGCCTGCTCGGGGGCGTAGCCGAACGTTGTCAGGTAGTCGATCGCGTGCAGGCATGCCCGCTGGTAGGCGAGATGAGAGTCGAGGTACTTCTGTTCTCCGTCGAGGGTGACGGAGGTCCCGGAGAACGCGATCCATTGGGAGTACTGCGGGTCCGTGTTGCCGGGCAGGAAGATGGCGTTCTCGGCGACGCCGTAGGTCTCCATGCCGCCGGGGATGATGTCGACGCGCAGATCGAGGTAGCCGCCCATCTCGATGGCGCCGCAGAAAGTGATCTCGCCGTCGCCCTGCGAGAAGTGCAGGTCGCCGACGGACAGGTGAGCACCGTCGACGTACACCGGGTAGAAGACCCGGGTGCCCTTGGACAGGTTCTTGATGTCCTGGTTGCCGCCGTTCTCGCGGGGCGGTGCCGTGCGCGCGGCTTCGGCGGCGATGCGGTCGAACTCGCCTGCAGGGACGCTGCCGAGGATGGCGGAGTCGGGCTGTGGCGGCAGTGCGAGCGGGGGTACCCGGTCCGGGTCGGTCGCGATGAGCGCAGCCTCGCGGGTGTTCCAGGAGGCCAGGAGTGACTTGCTCGGCGCTGTTCCCATGAGGCCGGGATGGACGATTCCGGTGAAGGAGACGTGGGGTACGTGCCGGGATGTGGCCACGCCGCCGGAGAAGTCCCATACGGCCTTGTAGGCGTCGGGAAACTGCTCGGTGAGGAAGCCACCGCCGTTGCCTCTGGCGAAGATCCCGGTATACCCCCAGCCCTGACCGGCCAGGGGACCGGTCTCCTGCGGGATGGGTCCCACGTCGAGGATGTCGACGACGAGGAGGTCGCCAGGCTTGGCGCCCTCGACTCCGATCGGCCCCGACAGACGGTGCACGGAGTTGAGGGGGGCGTTGAGGATGTCCTCGGCCGAATCGTCGTTCTTGATCGCTCCGTCGAACCACTCGCGGCAGTCCACCCGGAAGGACTCACCGGGCTTGACCATGACGGCGGCCGGGATCTCCGGATGCCACCTGTTGTGGCCCAGTAGCTCTTGTTCGGTGAACGGCCTGGTCGAGTCGAGAGGGAAGATCACATCAGGCATGTCGGCTCCTGTCGCATGAAGAGGGGCATGGGTGCCGTCCGCTTCGCGGCTCGTCGGCGTGGGGCGGCGACGCGTCGTCAGGGACGGGGAAGCTCGGCGTGCAGGGGGTTGTGGGAGACGGGCCCGGGTGATGTCCTACGGCTCGGCAGCGCCTCCACGACAGCGGGCTCGCTCGCGGTGCGCTTGGTCGCGTCTAACAGCTTCATGGCGGTCGACGAGCCGGCGCCGAGGTAAGGAGCGGAGAAGATCCGCCGCGCGGTGCCGCCGCACGCCCTGCAGTCCAGCCAGGCGGGAACCGAGGCCATCGGGAAGACGCCATCGGTGTCACCGCAGTCCGCGCAACGGAACGCGTATGTCGGCAAGGACGTGTCACTCCTTCGGATCCTGACCGAGGGGCCGGACGCTCTCCGATCGGCGGGCCCCGCCGGTGTTCCTTCCCCAGCTCCATGACAGGGGTAAAGCTGACTTGCGGACTTGAGGGATGGCGGCAAGCACCGATCCGGCTGCCGCTCCAGACTTCTTGTATCTTGTCCCACCGGCTCTCCGGCTCTCGGCACAGCCCCACACCACGGACTGGGTGTACAGGCAGGCCGCCATGTAGGCAGTTCTGCAGGTCGGTTTCTTGGCTCCGCCTACACGTCTACAACGCCGGCGTCCTGACCGGCGACCAGGCTGGCCCGAGCGACGCACTACTTACCCCGTGTGGCTCAGGCAGACAGCGGCGGGAGAAATCGGGAGGCCGCCGGAAAAAGCCCTGCTGAACCGTGATCTCCCTGGCCTTCAGCGGTCCGTGGCCCGCGGGCTGCCTCTCGTCGAGCACGCCCAGAATCCGCTGGTAGTCCGGCGCCAGCAGCGTCGCCGGCAGTCCTTCGCGCCGAGGCGGCACGACCGAGCCCGGCACCGGCGCGGGCGTGGACACAGTTTCCGCCTCCGTCTCGGTCACCGCGGCGGTCTCGGCAGCCGAGGCCGCCAGGGCCTCCACCAGCTCCTCCCGCGCGATCACCCGCCGGTCCGGCTCGTTCTCCGCGTCCTCCAGCACTGCCCCTGCCGAAAACGTCATCCGCTCCGGTGGGAGCTGGTTCCGCCACAGCCACGCGACCGCGCTGCTGCTGGCCGGGACGCCGGAGTGGGTGGTCTCCCGGCGGCTCGGGCACGCCAGCCGGTCGCGCAGGTCGCCGACCCTGCCCTTGCCGAAAACCTCACCAGCCCAGGTAGGAGCAGTGTGCGGAGTGCGCGGGATCTTGATAGTGGTTTCCCGAGTCGGAGCTCTGACGCAGCTGTCCATGGTCCCGGCGGGCCGGCGCATCCCCCCTTGCGGTGACCGGCCGGCGTGGTGCACTCGGCCCAGGCGGCGGGGCGCGGGGGGCTGGGGGAATCACGGACCGGGAATCGGCGTTGTCGCACGCATGGGCGATACATCCCCGCACGACCATGACGTGCGCCCGTCCAACGTCGCGGCGGCCCACGCGCGCCTTGCGGCCGATCGTGCCGAAACCCTCGCACGCGCGGCCGCGCTGAGCCGCGAATTCGACGGGATCGTCGCGGCGAACGCCTTGGTCGCAGTTGATGACGAGCACGACCCCGAGGGGGGCAGCACCGCCTTCGAGCGGGCCCACGTAGCCGCTCTGATGGCGCGGGCACGCGAGCACCTGGAAGAACTGGACCGAGCACTGGAACGACTCGAACGAGGACAGTACGGACAGTGCGAAAGCTGCTGCGCGACGATTCCTCCCGAACGCCTGGAGATCCGTCCGGCGGCCACCACCTGCGTGCGCTGCGCCCGGTCGGACCCGCCCCGGCCTCCGTCCTGACGTCCCCCGTGCCTCCGGCCGAGGTACATACCATTGGCTCCTGGTCCGTGCGCGGGTCGGGGGCTTCGCTGTGTCCCGGCCGCAAGGGGTCGGGCACTGGTCGACTTCCAGGGCCCCACCAAATTGTTGGTCATGTGACCACCGGAAAACTCTCTGCAGTTTCCGTATGAACTCACGCAGCGGAAAAGACGAGCCGTAGAACGATCTCACCGTCGTCGATTTCCCCAGTGGGCTCGAACCCGAACTTCTGGTAGAAGGGCCACGGTTCGCCGTCGCCGGGATCGTAGCTGGTCAGCAGCTCGGTGGCGCCGTCCGCGCGAACCAGGTCGGCGATCTGGGTGAGTGTCTCTCGGCCGATCCCCCGCCTCTGGTGCCGCTTGTCGATGAGGAGACGCCAGATGAAGTGTCGCCCTTTGTAAGGACCAGCCGGCGGCTTCCACGACAGCATCACGAAGCCGACTGGCTCGTCGCCGATGTACACGGCGCGGTACCAGGGATTGGCCTCCGGTTTCTTTGTCGCATCCTTGAGCGACCTGGACACGGAGGCGACGAATTGCTTCTGGTCACGTCGGACACGGAGGGCACGAACGGCATCCCGGTTGTCGTCGGTGATCTCTCGCAGGTGCACGCCTGCAAACCTCATGCCACATCCCTTCCTGCATCCGGCGGCTGCGCCGTCCTGGCCGGCGTGAAAAGCCGCCGCCGTGCGGCAGTGCACGCAATATCAAGGACGTCAGGTCGGACATCTTCGCAGAATATTCGACGCAGAGGTCCTGGAGCGGGACCGGCACGCCGGGTTGTGTCCGCTCTGAGGCAGCTGCTTTGACCTGGGCAGACGCTCCAAGATCCTGTCCACGAATAGTCCACAGACCCCGACATCGCGGATGCCGATAAATCATCCGCGCAGTTCAGCGCGCTCATGACTGGCACACACGGGTCTGAAGGAGCGAGCGAATTGAACACGTTCAATTCCACTCTGCGCCTGCCGAGAATATCATCCATGCAGTTCAAGGGCTTGTTCGGTGCTGCGGCAAGATGAGCACTCGTGTTACTTCGTCTCGCTTACCTGACCATCTCCAACGCGTTCACCGTGCTGCGGCTGCTACCGATGAGCGACCGCGACAAGGACGCGGAGATTCTCGCCCTGCGTCACCAGATCATGGTCCTTGAGCGGCAACTCGGTGGGGACCGGGTGAAGTTCGCCTCGGAAGACCCCGAGCCTTCCTCGCCGCTCTGCTGGTGCCGCTGCCGCGACAGGTTCTGCGCCGGCTCCGGCTGCTGGTCCAGCCCGACACCGTGCTGCGATGGGCTGCACCTTGGTGAACCATCGTCAGGTGGGAGCCGTTACTGCAGGAGAAGCCTGCTGATCCCTGAAGGAGGTCGTCCTGTGCCAGGATTTTCCGATGAGGCTATTACCGCGATACTGAATTCGAGAGCCAGAGGAGAGCTGCCCGAACGGGGACAAATAGTCGACGTCTCGGTAGGAAATAGGGTCGAGCATATTAATTTCGATAACTGGCTTAAGACCCAGTTGAGGTCAGGGAGGCCCCGCGGATATGTGGGGGAACTGGTCCCGGCGCTTGAGAAACATGGCTATGTAGTCGAAGAGCATTTCCCTGGGATGGTGCGTCTTCGGGACGAATCGAAAAAAATCCAGTACCCCATCCAAGCCGGTGCCTCCACCGGGCAAGAGAGGGAAAATTCTCACGCGTCGGCGGCTCGGGCGATACCGGACGGCTTCCCTGGCCGGTCGGCCTCGACAGAAGCACATGTGTCGCCCGGACCGGCCTATGGGGCGGAATCCGGCGGTTTGAGTCTCGGCGTAGCCGGTGACTTCCACAGGCGAGAGGCGGAACTTTCTCCTGCTCCGGAGGCTCAGTCGATACCGGACAGCTTCCCCGGCCGGTCGGGCCCGGCGGCCGGTGCACGCGTGAGCCCTGAGTCCGCACATTCGGCGGAGACCGGCGCGCAAAGCCCTGTTGTGACCCGCGATGATTCCTGGCAGGATCAATTCGGGCAATTGTTGGGAGCAGTCGCCAATGGCGAATTGGACCCGATGGAACTCCTGTACGCCCCCGTCCCCCCGGACTTTGATTTCGAAAACCAGGCGGGTTCGGCTGCGTCCATCGACCCGAGCAACGATTTCGGGTGGGAAGTTTCGGCTGCGCCCGCCACCCCGGCCAATGATTTCGGGTGGGAAGTCCCGGCTGCGCCCGTCGACCCGAGCCATAGTTTCGGCTATTCGGTGGGATCCGGCACACAGCCTCACAGCCACAGCGGGTCGGCCTCGACCGACGGGAACTACAGCCAACTCCCTGTGGACTACAGCCAACCCCTCGTGGACTACGGCCAAGGCATTACGCTTCCCAACTCCTTCGCTCAACATGTCTGGCAAAATCAGCCCCCGCTCAGCCCGGCCGGCCAGTTCGGGAGTCACGGAACGGGTGGGTACCCGACGGACCGGGGCTCTACGTCCCACCCGCGGCAGGCGCATCCGGATCCGCAGCTGGCGCAGTTGCAGCGGCTGGCGCAACAGCAGGGAAGGGCGCAACCGCAGGGGAGGGCGCCGGGGCGTTGATGGACCGTCGGCTTTCCGGTGGTGATCTGGTTCCGGCCGTCACCTGACGAGCCGTCGTCTGACGGTCTGCCTCTGCCCAGGCCGTTGCCCCGAGGAAGACCACTTGGAGGAGATCCGGACGGCCCCGGGCCTGTGGCCCGGGGCGGTTCACATCGGAGTGTCCCATGGTTTGCGTGACGAAGACGCTGAGCACGAGCACAACGACGAGCAGGAGGTGACCTGGGGCGCCTCCCCCTCGTACGAGTCGGACGCGCCCATCGAGATGGGCTTCACCGGCCGGGTACCGGACTCGGGGCCATCCGGGCGGGCCAGGCGGCCGCGGCGAGCGCGCCGGTCATCACCACCGCTCGGGTGCGGCCCCGGGCGGCGATGATGAATACGGCGGCGAGTACGGCCGACAGCGCCGCGCCGTAGCCGATCTGAGCCCAGCCGATCATGACGCGGGAGCCGGCGCGGCCGCGTCCAGGGCCGGTCGGAGTGCCTTGGCCAGGGTGACTCCGTCGGCGGTGGCCCAGAAGTGCAGGTAGAACAGACGTGGCTGTTCGTCCAGGGAGTGGTTGTGGAGCTCGACGATGTCGATGTTGCCCTTACGCAGTGCCTGGACGACCTTCTGCACCTCGGGTGCGGTCATGACGAAATCGCCGTTGATGGCTGCTCTGTTGTCACTCAGCGGCTGGAAGTTGATGCCGGTGGTCAGGCCGAGGGCGGAGGGCAGCACGTGCATGCCGTCGTTGACGCTCTGGTTTCGGGCGACGGTGAACTTGTAGATGCCGCCGTCGGCGGTGCCCTTGCGGCCGAGCGCCTTGTCGATGCCGGCGGTATCCAGGGCGATGGGCTTCTGGGTGGCCGGGGGCAGTGAGGCGGGCGGGATGGCGGTGGCGTCCAGCGCGGACTTGAGGCCCTTGGCGAGTTTCACCGGGTCGCCCATGGCGTGGACATGGGTCCACCAGACCGCTGGTGACTGCTGGAGCAGGTGCTTGTGCAGGCCGGTCTGCTCGATGCCCGCGGCCTGCAGCGCGTCGGTGACCTTGGGCAGTTCGTCCTCGGTGACGACCAGGTCGCCCATGAGCATGGTGCCGTCGTGGTACTTGGCGAAGGTCGCGTAGCCGCCGAAGGACAGGCCCGGCTTCAGTGTGACGCCCTGGGTGGTGACGGTGAGGTCCTTACGGGGCAGCGGGATGCGGTAGACGGTGCCCTTCATCAGGGTGCCGGTGCGGCCGAGAGAGTCGGCGACCGGCTTCCAGTCCGCCTCCTTGGTCTGCACGGGCTGCTGAAGCCGGCTCTGCTGGGAGGCGGCCTGTGCCGCGACCGCGCCGGTATCGATTCTCGGCGGGCCGCCGCAGCCTGCCAGCAGGCCGGTGGTGCCCGTCACCAGCAGGAGCACGGCCGCCGTCCCAGCGGTCGGCTTGGTGAGCGAACGGGGTGACATGACCACTCCTCGTCGAGATCGTTGTCGATGTCGAAGGTGTCTGTGTCGTCCAGAGAAGTCGCCCCTGATGAAGTTGCCATGAAGACCCGCTCGCTCGGGTGATTTCATGCCGTCTTCATCAGCGGCGTGGATCGTGAAAGACGTGACGACGTGCGCGGCAGCGGCGGACGAGGGGAAGCGTGATGCGGATCCTGGTGGTGGAGGACGAGCCCAAGATGCGGGGTCTGCTGCGCCGGGCTCTGACCGAGGAGGGCTATGCCGTCGACACGGCCGACGACGGCCCGCGGGCCCTCGCCCTCACCGACATCGCTGCCTACGACGCGGTGGTGCTGGACGTGATGCTGCCCGGTTTGGACGGCTTCGAGGTCTGCGCGGCTCTCCGGCGCCGCGCTGTCTGGCTGCCCGTGCTGATGCTCACGGCCAGGGACGCGGTCGCCGACCGGGTGCGCGGTCTGGATGGCGGCGCCGACGACTACCTCACCAAGCCTTTCAGCCTGGACGAGCTGATGGCCCGGCTGCGGGCCCTGATCCGCCGCGGCCCCGTCGAACGCCCCGCCGTCCTGACCGCGGGCGATCTGTCTCTGGACCCGTCCACCCGGACTGTACGGCGTGGTGACGCGGAGATCTGCCTGACGGGCAAGGAGTATGCCCTCCTGGAGGCGCTCCTGCACCGGCCCGGCACGGTCTGGACCCGCGCCATGCTCGTCGAGCACTGCTGGGACCTGGGTGCCAGCCCCGGCTCCAATGTGGTCGACGCCCACATCAAGGCCCTGCGCGACAAGATCGACCGTCCGTACGGCACCCGGGCCGTCGAGACTGTCCGCGGCACGGGATACCGGATCCGCCGCGACGGCGGACGCACCGCCACGGGCACGCCATGAACCGCATCCCGCTCCGCATCCGCCTCACCGCGATCTTCGCGGCCGTCATGGCCCTGGTCCTCGCGGGCGCTGGTTATCTCACGCTCAGCCGCTTCCGCGAGTCCCAGCGTGAGTACGGTGCGCCCACCGGAGTCGCCCAGCAGGCGCAGCAGGAAGCCCTCGACGACCTGGTGCGCGAGTTGCTCACCGCGCTGCCCGTCGTGTTCGTGCTGGCCACCATCGGCGCCTACCTGCTGGCTGCCGCTGCCCTGCGTCCGGTGGAACGCATGCGTACGCAGGCCGCCGGCGTCACCGAGGACACGCCCGGCTACCGCCTCGACGTACCGCCCAGCCACGACGAGATCGCCCGCCTCGCCACCACCCTCAACGACATGCTGACCCGTCTCCAGACCGCCCTGGACCACGAACGCCGCTTCGCCGCCGACGCCAGCCACGAACTGCGTACCCCGCTCAGCCTGCTGCGCACCGAGATCGATCTCGCCCTACGGCACCCCCGCGACGCCACCGAACTACGCGCCGCCCTCGTCTCCGCGCATGAGGAGACCGAACGGCTCGTCCAGCTCGCCGAGGACCTGCTGCTGCTCGCCCGCACCGATCGCCACACTGCCGCCCCTGCCGAGTCGGCGGCGTACGACCTGGCCCCGCTGCTGCATCGCGTGGCAGCCCGCCTGCGCAATGGTTCCCCTGGCAAGGCCGCCACCGTCGACTGCCCTGCCGGGCTGACCGCCGCCGTCCCGGACGACTGGCTCGACCGGGCGGTGACGAACCTGATCCACAACGCCCACCAGCACGGCCGCGGCCCCGTCGAAGTAACCGCCCGACGCCACGGGAACCAGGTCCGCATCGAGGTCCGCGACCACGGCCCAGGCTTCCCGCCCGACTTCCTCCCGCACGCCTTCGACCGCTTCACCCAGGCCGACCGCTCCCGCGCCACCACCGGCACCGGCCTCGGACTGGCCATCACCGCCGCCATAGCACGCGCGGCCGACGGCGAGTGCGGCGCGTTCAACCACTCCGACGGCGGTGCCGTCGTATGGATCGCCCTCCCCGCCCTTCCGTAACCGCCCATACCCGCTGGACGCGCACCCACCCTCAGCGGCTGTTGTCGTTCCGATCTTGAGGAGTGTGCGTCGAACGTGAGTCTCGATCGGGTGATCGCCGCTGGCTGCGGCGGAGCACTCCGCCGACGGTGGCGTCCGAGCCGACGTCCAGCCGCGCCGCGTCCGCCGTGCCGCGACTGCGCGCCCTGCTCGTGCTCAGCCTGGCTGTGGCGGCGGTGAGCGCGATGGTCACTGTCAACAGCGTGGTGTACGTCCGGGAGTATCTCGGGCGCGATGCGGCCGACGTGTCGCTCGCGCTCGACGCCTACGGCGGCGGTTCGATGTCGTGGCGCTGCTGCTGCCCCAGGCCCTCGACCGGGTCTCCGACCGGACGGTGATGTTGCGCGGCGCTCTACTGCTCACCTTGGTCTTCGCCGGGCTCGGCGCCCTGAGACCGCAGGCCGCGGCGGCTGGCGGCACAGCCATTAGCCCTGGCGGACGAGCTGCACGCGGGGTGACGAGCCGACGGCCGGGGTCAGTCCTCGACTGCTCGGCGTGCGCGTCGGGAGGGGCTGAACGTGTAGAGGTCGAGGATGTCGGGCGGATCGGTGAGGCCCGGACCGCCGTTGCGAACCCAGGCGGCGATGTCCGCTGTCGCGTCGGGGTCGTTGACCAGACCGAGCCAGACGGGTCGCCCGCCTGCTGTGCGCCCGGCCGGGGACGGCTGGACGACGATGACGTTGGCGTGCTCGCAGGCGTCCAGGCAGTCCACCACACGGACTTGGGCGTCGGAGCGCAGTTCGGTCTTGAGGGTGGCCAGTTGGGCGGCGTGGTCGACGCTGGGGATCTTGGCTGTGCCGCAGCAGCAGCCCCGGCACACGGTCACCGTGCACCGGGGCGTGGGCTGAGAAGCGGGTGCCGTACGGCGGCTCACCCGGACGCCCGCTTCCAGGCGGCCTCGCGCAGCAGCCGTAGCCCGTTGAGGCCGACGATGACGGTGGAGCCCTCGTGTCCGGCGACGCCGAGCGGCAGGGGGAGGTGACCGGCCAGGTCCCAGACGACCAGGCCGGCGATGAACACCGCGGCGATCACGAGGTTCTGGACGACGAGCCTGCGGGCCCGGCGGGAGAGGGAGATCACCGCCGGGACGGTGGTGAGTTCGTCGCGGACGACGACCGCGTCGGCGGTCTCCAGCGCCAGGTCGGACCCCGCGCGGCCCATGGCCACACCGGTATGGGCGGCGGCCAGCGCCGGGGCGTCGTTGACGCCGTCGCCCACCATCATCACCTTGCGGCCGGCGTCCCCCAGTTCCCTGACCGCGCTCACCTTGTGCTCGGGCAGCAGCCCGGCGCGTACCTTCTCGATGCCGACCTGTGCGGCCAGGTGTGCGGCGGCGCGAGGGTTGTCGCCGGTCAGCAGGTGGGGTGCTGTTCCGGTCAGCGACGTCAGGGACGTGACGGTGGCGGTGGCGTCGAGGCGCAGCCGGTCGGCGATACCAAGGAGACCGGCGGGCGTGCCGTCGACGGTGACCAGCACCGCGGTCCGGCCGCCTTCTTCCAGTTCCCCGGCGACGACGGTGGCCCGCGCGGAGCGTGGGTCGGTCTCCGCGGTGAACAGCCGGGCCGGTGCTCCGACAGCGATCTTGCGTCCGCCGACGACGGCGCGCACCCCGATGCCCGGCGTGGAGTCGAAGTCTTCCGCGACGGGGAGAGTGAGTCCCTTCTCGTGTGCGGCGGCCACCACGGCACGGGCCAGCGGGTGCTCGCTGGGGTGCTCGGCAGCGGCGGCGAGCGTCAGCAGCTCCGCCTCGTCGAGGCCGGAGTCCGCCAGCGGCCGGACGTCGGTGACGCGCGGAGTGCCTTCGGTCAGCGTGCCGGTCTTGTCGAGGGCGACCGCGTCGACCTCGCCGAGGCGTTCCATGACGACGGCGGACTTGACCAGGACGCCGTGCCGTCCGGCGTTCGCGATGGCCGAGAGCAGCGGCGGCATGGTCGCCAGTACGACCGCGCACGGCGAAGCGACGATCATGAAGGTCATGGCCCGCAGCAGTGAGCCGGTCAACGCGGCGCCGAAGGCGAGCGGGACGAGGAAGACGGCCAGGGTCGCCGTGACCATGCCCAGCGAGTAGCGCTGTTCGACCTTCTCGATGAACAACTGCGTCGGCGCCTTGGTCTCGGATGCCTCCTCCACCATCCGCACGATCCGGGCGATCACCGAGTCGGACGCGTCGCGCTCGACGCGGACGCGCAGGGCGCCGGTGCCGTTGAGGGTGCCGGCGAAGACCTCGTCACCCGGCTCCTTGGCCGCGGGCAGCGGTTCGCCGGTGATGGTCGCCTGGTCCACGTCACTGGCCCCGTCGAGGACACGGCCGTCCGCGCCGATGCGCTCACCCGGGCGTACGAGGACGGTGTCGCCGACGGTCAGCTCCTTGACGGGAACAGGGGTTTCGGTGCCGTCTGCCTCGATGCGGGTGGCGGTGGCGGGGGCCAGGTCGAGCAGTCCGCGTACGGAGTCGGCGGTGCGGGCGGTGGCCAGGGCCTCCAGCGCGCCGGAGGTGGCGAAGATGACGATCAGCAGCGCACCGTCCATCACCTGCCCGATCGCAGCCGCACCGAGCGCGGCGACGACCATCAGCAGGTCGACGTCGAGGGTCTTCTCGCGCAGCACCTGAAGTCCGGCCCAGCCCGGCTCCCAGCCGCCCGCCACGTAGGTCAGGGCGTACAGCGGGCCCCACGCCCAGGCCGGAGCACCGGTCAGCTGCAACGGCAGCGCGATCAGGAAGAGGACGAGAGCCGCGGTCGCCCAGCGGGCCTCGGGGAGAGCGAGGACGCGGGTTCGCCGCCGGGGCGCACCGCCCTGGTCCGAGGGTCCGGTCCGGTCGGCGACGGGCGGGGTGAGTGTGGAGGTCATCGGAGCGAGAGTCCTTCGCGACGGCATGGCAGGGTCACCGGCAGCTGGGCGCACCGGCACCGCTCACCCACCATACAGGAAACAATGAAGAGTCATTCATGTGTTCATGGATTCTTCTCCGTAGGATGGGGTCCATGGGCCATCAAGTTGACGGAAAGACGACAACCGGGACCGCGCGTGACCGTCTGGAGACTGTGGGCGCTGCCGATGTGGCCGCCACCCTTCAGGCGTTGGCCACGCCTTCCCGGCTGCGCATTCTGACGCGCCTGAAGGAAGGTCCCTGCGCGGCGACGGAGCTGGCCGATGCGGTCGGCATGGAACAGTCGGCCTGCTCACATCAGCTGCGCCTGCTGCGCAACCTGGGTCTGGTCACCGGCGAGCGCCGGGGCCGTTCGGTCGTCTACTCCCTCTACGACAACCACGTCGCCGAGTTGCTGGAACAGGCCCTCTACCACGTCGAGCACCTGCGCCTGGGTGTGCGCGACACCCCGGCCACAGCGGACGCGGTGGCCGGGGTGCGCTGATCCTTCCTCTCACAGGGCAGCCTTACGCCCTCTGAGGGCAGGGAGCTGCCCTGCGCTCCTCAGACGGGAACGGACACCGGCTCGGCCGCGAGGTGTCCGGCACGGTGCAGTCGCGAGACCAGCCCGGCGCAGACCAGCCCGGTGGCGGTGAATGCCGCCCACGGCAGCCACCGCACGCCCGTGTCGAACAGTGCTCCCACGGCCAGGTTGCCGAGCGAGACGGCGATGCCGGAGGTGGTGTTGTAGGCGCCGTAGTACGTCGCGATCAGCCGGTTCCCGGAGAGGCGGACGATGGTGTCCATCTCGAAGGGATAGAGCAGCGCCCCGCCCCAGGCGAGCAGGGCCGCGCACGCCGTCAGCACCAGAACACCGAGAGCCGGGTCACGCGAGTCCGGCAGCAGCGGCGGGAACCCGGCGCCCATCATCACCAGCCCGTATGCGATCGCTCTGGGACCGGGCAGGTTCCGCTTCGCCCACGCGGTCACCTTCAGCTGTCCCCCAAGGGCGGCCAGCGCCGAGACGGCGAAGACCGCGCCGGTCACCAGCCCGGTCTGCGCACCGAATAGCTCGCGGGCGTGGAGGGGGGCCAGATAGACCTGGAACGCCAGGAGGTACGAACCGCTCATGGCGGCGGCGAACAGGAGGAAGGGCCGGTTCGCGGCGACCGTGCGCCAGTCGGCGGCCACCGATCGCCAGGTCGTTCCGGCACTGCGGGCGGTTGGTGGACGGGCGGGCAGGGTCCTGGCCTGCCGGACGGCCAGCGCGGTGAAGATGGGCGCGGCGACCCCGCACACGGCCCTGAAGTCCCAGGCGAGCAGTGCGAGTCCGGCGACCGGGCCGACAAGGATGCCGGCCTGGTAGAAGACGTTGAAGGTGGCGAACGCCTCGACCCGGCGGGTCGGTCCCGCGTCCACGGCGAGATACGCGCGCACGGCCGGATTGAACAGCGCGCCCGCAAGACCGGTCAGCGCCGACGCCACAATCAGCACGGCCAGGCTGTCGGCCACCGCAAGCAGCCCGAACGCGACCGTCCGCAACTCGCCCAGCTCGACGAGCAGGGCCACCGGCCCCTGCGAACGGTGGCCATCGACAAGCCCGGAGCCGGGCTGTAGCAACAATCGGCCCCGCAGAGTCCGGGGCCGTACAGTCGAAGGCGGTCCGGAGTCAGCTGCGATGACTCCGGACCGCCTGTCGCAGCTCACTGCTCGGCTACTCGCCGGCATCCGCCTTCTCGGCGGCAAGCACGTCGGCGACGCTGTACCCGTTCATGGCGGTCGAGTAGGAACCGTACAGAGAGGGCGGCGGTCAGCGGCCTGTCACCGGGTACTGATGGGGTCACCGAACCAAATCAAGGTCGCCTGCAACCTGAGAGGTCTCAGCGCAGTCGCCGGCGGCTGTGGGCACGGAGCTGCACCGCGGCGCTCAGAACGGGCCGTGGAGGCTGCCTAGTCTGTCCGTCAGGCGTAGGTTCTCGGAGTAGTCGACAGGGCAGGCGATCACGGAGACCGTGTCGTCGTCCAGGGCGCGGCGTAGCACGGGCAGCAACTGGTCGGCGGCTTGAATCGCGTAGCCGCGGGCGCCGAAGCTCTCGGCGTAGGCGGCCAGGTCCGGGTTCGTGAACCGGGTATGGCTGTGGCGGCCGAGTTCGAGTTCCATCTTCCAGCTGATCAGCCCGTATTCCTCGTCCACCAGCACCAGGACCACCAGCGGGATGCGCTCGCGGGCGGCGGTCTCCAGTTCCTGGGAGTTCATCAGGAACGAGCCATCACCCATCATTGCCAAGACTCTCCGGTCCGGCCGGGCGAGTTTTGCGGCGATCGCGCCGGGCAGCGCAAAGCCCATGGTGGACAGGCCGTTGGAGACCAGGCAGGTGTTCGGCTCGTAGGCTGGGTATAGGCGTGCCATCCACATCTTTCCCGCGCCGGTGTCGGCGAGCACGATGTCGTGGCGGTCCAGGGCGGTGCGGACGTCGGCCACCACGCGCTGCGGCACGAGCGGGAAAGCGTCGTTGTCGCGGCCGTACCGGAGTTCCTCGTCGAGCAGTGTGCGGATCTTCGTGCTGGTGCTCGGCTCGTAGGTGAGGCTCTCGGGCAGTACGGCCGCGAGTGCGTCCAGCGACTGTGAGGGATCGCCCTCGACGCCCACGGTCACCGGGTAGTGGGCATCCACCTCGGCGGGGAATCGGTGGAGGTGCACGACCCGCTTGTCGCCGTTCGGGTTGATCTTGACCGGGTCGAACTCCTGGATCTCGTAGCCCACGCAGACCAGCACGTCGGCCGCGTCGAACCCGAAGTTGCTGTAGTCGTGGCGCATGAAGCCGACGGCGCCCAGGGCGTTGGGGTGGTCGTCGGGGAAGACCCCCTTGCCGTGGAACGTGGTCGCCACCGGAACGTTCAGCCGTTCGGCGAACCGGACGAGGGCCGTTGAGGCGCCGGCGCGGGCGGCGCCGTGGCCCGCCAGCACCACGGGGCGCCGTGCGGACGTGAGCACCTCGGCGGCCCGAGCGATCTGGGAAGGTGACGGCGCATCGGCACGCACCGTGTCTATCTGCAAAGGCGCGAGCGGCGCCGTGGGGTGTTCGGCTTCGATGTCCTCCGGCACCGCCAGGAATACCGCCCCGGGGCGTTCGCTCTGCGCGGTCTTGAACGCCTTGCGGACCATCTCCGGCACCGCGTCCGGACACTCGATCCGGGCCGCCCATTGGGTGACGGGAGTGAACATCGACACCAGATCGATGACCTGGTGCGACTCCTTGTGGATGCGGCGAAGCGAGCCCTGGGCGGCCAGGGCCACTATCGGCGTGCTGTTGGTCGTCGCATCCGCTGTGCCGAGCAGCAGATTGATCGCGCCGGGTCCCAGCGTGGCCGAGCACACCCCGGCCCGGCCGGTCAGCCGCCCGTAGATCTCCGCCATGAACGAGGCCGCCTGCTCATGACGCACCACGACATACCGGATCCCTGAACCGTTGAGCGCGTCGACGAAACGGATGTTCTCTTCACCGGGAATCCCAAAGACGTACTCCACGCCCTCGGCGCGCAGACAGTGCACCAACAGATGTGCCACGTCTTCGACAACTGCCGTGCCCCGCGACTCCATCGCGCCGTCGATGCCCATGAGACGAACGTAGGGGCGCCCATGCGCCCTCGCCCACCCATCGACAGCCGAGCGGGTGACATGCGACAGGTAGCGGCTCTCTCCACGGCGCTCCGACATTTCAGGAACCATTCGGACGCTGCACGATGGCGCCGCACCTGGCCGGGCCGCACGCTGGGCGTGGACACGCTGCCGTTCAGGACGTGGCAGAGGAGCTCTGGGAGGACCGTGTGGCCGCTTCGTCGCCCACCACCGACGTACCACCCGCCCGATACGACGACCTGCGGGCGCTGGTGATCAACTGCACCCTCAAGCGGTCGCCGGAGCGCAGCAATACCCAAGGGCTGATCGACCACAGCACCACGATCATGGACGCACAGGGAGTGCACGTCGATGTAGTGCGGGCCGTGGACCACGACATCGCCACCGGTGTGTGGCCGGACATGACCGAGCACGGCTGGGCGACAGACGCCTGGCCCACCCTCTACCAGCAGGTCCTAGCGGCGGACATCCTGGTACTGGCCGGCCCGATCTGGCTGGGTGACAACAGCTCCGTGATGAAACAGGTCATCGAACGCCTCTACGCCTGCTCCAGCCTGCTCAACGAAGCCGGCCAGTACGCCTACTACGGACGGGCCGGCGGCTGCCTGATCACAGGCAACGAGGACGGTGTCAAGCACTGTGCCATGAACGTCCTCTACAGCCTGCAGCACTTGGGATACACCATCCCGCCGCAGGCGGACGCCGGGTGGATCGGAGAAGCGGGCCCCGGCCCCTCCTACCTCGACCCCGGCTCGGGCGGTCCGGAGAACGACTTCACCAACCGCAACACCACCTTCATGACCTGGAACCTGCTGCACCTGGCCCGCATGATGAAGGACCTGGGCGGCATCCCCGCCTACGGCAACCAGCGCACCGCCTGGGACGCCGGCTGCCGCCACGACTACGAGAACCCCGAACACCGCTAGCTCCTAGCGGTCCTGATCCCCCGCGCCGGACGGAGCCAGGCGGCCTCAGTGCCACCGCCAGGCATGCGGTGGTGAGCGCCACGCCAGTGCCCCTGGACTTCGCGTTCTCCTCCCGGCGTGCCCCAGCATTGACGGGGCACCAGCACCCGGCGGGCCGCGGCGTCTGGCCGCCGAGGCCCTGAGCGCCGCTGATCACCAGATCGGGCAGCTGCCTGCCCACGACTGACAGCGGCCCAGGAGGAGAGGGAAGCCCGGCCTTCTCGGGCCGGCGCGGTGCCCGGTGACGGGCAGATCGTGCCCTCCTTGTGCCGCAGCTTGCGCTTGCGTCCGGCGGCTGGTCCGGGACGGAGCCCAGTGGCGAGGATGCCGCTCAATGCCCCGGTGGTGGTTGCGCGTCCAGGCCGGTGCACGCCAGCCTGCGGCTCACCTCGGCGCAGGCTTCCACTCCTTGGGGTGCTGCCACGGCGAGCATCGGGCTGGCCCAGCCACCAGAACCGCCGCCCGGATACGTCTCGGACAGCACGTCGCTCCCCGACTGCACGGAGAGAACGCGAGCGGCCGACGTCCGGGCCTGGACCTCGGCCCAAGCCGTGCCGCAGGACGGGGAGTATTCCAGCCGCACCACATACGAGCCGGCATGGATGTGACTCTTGGTCTGCGCATCGCCGTCACAGTCATAGACGTCGGGCAACTGTCCCTCGCAGGCCCTGCCGCGGCACCGGGAGTCCGCCCCGAGCTGCTTGTTCGGGCCACCGGAGCGGGCGGCCAGGGCAATGACCACGGCCACCGCGGCAGCCGTGACGACCAGAGCGAATGTCGACAGCAGCAGCCTGGAACGGGTGGCCCGCACCGTGGGGACCGTGCCCGGTGGTGCACCCACAGCCGGCGCATTGCCGGCCCCCGGCCACAGGGCGAGTGCGGGCGCGGGGTCGACGCCAGCGAGCCGGGCGAGTTCCGCCACGGCCGAACGAGGGGGCCGCTGGATGCCGTGGAGATAACGGTGCCAGGCGGATTTGCTGTACGGGGTGCGCGTGGCCAGGGCTGCAAGGCTGAGTCCGGTGCGCTCCTTCAGTCGGTGCAGCTCCTTCACGAACGGGTCATCGACCTGCGCGGGCGGGGCGGGCTCCGCATGACAGAGCGCCCCCTTCCGGGTTGAGCCGGGCTTCACCAGCCCCGTCCAAAGGGTTGTCGCATAACGTCCCCCCACCGATCAATTCGGGTGCTTCACACCGTCTGTTGCGATGTGTTCCCAAGGGAGTCGTAGCGCCACACATCGGCGCCGGTGCGAACATCCGGTGGCCCGGGTCACCGGGTTCGACAGCGGCCGGCGTACGCCCTCCCATCGGAGCCCGCGTGGTCGGCAGCACTGCCGGGCGTACCGCAACCTGCCGTTTCCGGCCGTTACAGGTGTATTGGCATGAAATAGGCGACTCGTGCCTGTCTCGCGATGCTGCTCGCGGTCAGCCGGCGCCGGCGAGTGCGAGGAGCAGGTGCAGGTCGTGGGCGGCGGCGAAGGCGCACAGGGCGCTGGAGCCGATCACGTTGGCGGCCCCGGCCAGCGGCAGCAGGGGGAGGTTCAGCGGCGGGGAGGAGGTGGGCGGGGGCGTGAGCAGCGCGGCGACGCGCCGCGGGATGGGACCGGCCGTGGCCAGGGGGTTGTTCCGCTGTCGTCCCAGTCGGCCCAGCAGGCCCAGCACGGCGTCCGGGAGGCGTCGGCGGGGTCGGTGGCCGCTGGTGGCCAGTGCGGCCTTGCCTACGGCGCGGGCCACCTGGCGGCGGTCTCCGCAGGCGCTCGCGGCGTGCTCGTCAGCCCAGCGTTCCACTGTGTAGGCGACGGCGTCGGCTGCCGGCCGCAGCAAGGGATTGCACGCGGCCGCCAGATGTGCGGCGGCGACGAACGCGTAGTGGTGGCACCCCAGATGAGCCCGTTCGTGGGCGAGCATCGCCTCGCGGTCGGCCTCGTCGAGGGCGTCGAGCATGCCGGCGGAGACCACGATGCGGCCGGGCAGGCCGGGCAGCGCGTACGCGTCCGGGGCTTCGTCCTCGACCACTACCAGCCGACCGCGCCCAGGCAGGCAGGCGGCCTCCAGCGTGGCAGCGGCCAGCGCCCGCATCCGCCGCCACAGCATCCGCGCCCCCGCCACCACCGCCACGCTCAGCACCACGGAGGCCACGGCCGCCTCGATCGTGGAGACCCGGTCACCGGCGCGCACGGTAGTCACCGACCAGTCACCCAGCATCGCGGCCAGCGGCAGTCGCACCGCCCCGGCAACCACCAGCACACCCAGGGCGGCGCAGCTCAGACCGGCCAGCACCACGGCGGTCACGGTCAGCAGCCAGGTGGCGAGCCACGCCTCCAGGCGCTCGGCCAGCGGCCGGGCGACCAGCGCCGCCAGGACGGGGAAAAGCAGCGGCAGGTAGACCACGAGGTGCATCACCATGACCTCACTCCTGACCCGGCAGATCGCCGAGGAGCTGTCGCAGCAGTTGCTCGTCCCGCGCGGTCAGGTCCCCGACGAAGCGGACCAAGACCGCCTCGCGGTCCGGGTCGGACTCCAGGACCTGCCGCATCCGGCGTGCGGTCAGTCCGTAGGCGTCCGCCACCGGCGCGTACGCGTACGCGCGGCCCTGTTTGGTCCGTGTCAGCAGTCCTTTGCCGAACATCCGGTACAGCACGGTGACCACCGTGCTGTAGGACAGGTCGTCGCCCAGGCGCTGGAGTACCTCGCGGGGGGGGGTGAGCGCCTGACGGAAGGACTGCAGCAGAGTCAGGACCTCGCCCTCCAGCATTCCACCCGGCCTGCGCTCACCTGGAGGACATCCGGAGTTCACGATTTGGCTCCCCTTCCGCCATCGTCTACAGTCCTGTAGAAATTCTACGACATGTAGAAGTCGGTGCCCCGCCGAGTCTGCCACGCCATCTGTGCGCGGTCCGCCCGGCCGGTGTGCCGCAGGCCGCGCACCCCGCAGGAAACTTCTACAAGATTGTAGATCTTCTTGGCGTGGTGCCCGGCCCGTCGTCTTCCACCGCCTTTGGGAGATCCTTTCGATGACAAACCACCCCGCCCCGCAGCTCGCGTTCGACGGCTCCGGCATCGACGGCTCGCTGTTCACCACTGTCACCGACTTCGCCCGCGACACGAAGTGGCTCAACACCCCGCTTGAGTTGTGGACCAACGCCGGGCTCGGAGTATTCGCGGTGCTGATGCTGCTCGGCTGGTGGAACGCCCGCCGCCGCGACACCGCCGCGATGACCCTGGCACTGGCGGCTCCGGTCGCCGTGGTCGTCGCCTTCGCCGTCACCGAGGTGGCAAAGAAGCTCGTCGCCGAGGTACGGCCGTGCTACTCACTGCCGCACGACTACTTCGTCTCCGCCTGCCCCGACCGCACCGACTACGCCTTCCCCAGTGGCCACGCCACTGTGGCAACGGCGGCCGTCGCCGCGCTGTGGCTGCTGGACCGGCGCCTTGCGGCGATCGCCGCCGTCTTCGCCGCCTTCGAGGGCTTCACCCGCGTCTACCTCGGCGACCACTACCCCCACGACGTCATCGGCGCCGCCCTGATCGCCATGCCCATCGCCTACCTGACCGGCCGAATCATGGGCCGCATAGCCCTACCGCTGGTGGGACGGCTGCGCACCGGAGCCCTGGAGCCGGTGCTCAGCGCCGCGACCGCCGGCTCCCGCGCCGTTCGCTGATTCGAGGAGGACGCCGACCTGGAGCACCCCGCTGACGGCGGCGTCCGAGCCGACGCCCAGCCGAGCCGCGTCCGCCGTTCCGGAGGTGAGTGCGGCGACCACCACCGCGGTGAGCACCGACAGGACCGCGGCGACGATGGCACGGGTGAGCCAGGCCGACTTCTGCACACCCCCGTAGTTGACCGCGGTCACCGCCGCTACCGCGACGGCGCGCGTCTGGCCCGGCCAGACGTACGAGCCGACCGTGAGGGCCATGGCCGCGCAGGAGGCGGTCGCCACCGGGCCGTTCACAGCCGTAGACGTAGGTACCGCCCGACGCCGGGTAGCGGGCCGTGTGGAGGAGGTGGCATGGCAGTAGGCGACCACGGCCGCCAGCGCCAGACCGATCAGCAACCCGGAACCGGCCGACCGCGAGGCAGGGGCGAGTCACCCCCTGCGACGACCTACTATGGTGTTTAGGTTTTCATTGGGTAGGTCGGCACAGAGGGCGGTCGGGTGCGGAGTTTCGGGGTTCTGGCCGCAGTTCCGTGAATGCCCAGGTCGAAGGCGGGCATGCAGGAACGTTCCTCCGTGGGACATCCTGCACATGGGGGTCGAATCGCTCGCTGATGTTCTGTTCTCCGGTTTCGATGTGCGGTTGACGCGCGTCACCGACGCCGACGGTGGCCTGGTTGTCGAGGCTGTCGCGTGCGGGCCGCCACCACGTTGTCCGGGGTGCAATTCGCAGGCATCTAGCCTAGTACTCCAGTTTGACTTCGCGATCTTGCTGCGGACCCGGCTGGGAACGGGTACGGCCACCGCGTGATCATCGGTTGGTGTGTGGACAATCGAAGATCGTGCGGTGGCCGCGGACCATAACGTAGACCCAGCCCGCTGGCGGGAGATGTTCGACCAGGTCATGTCCCGAACGCCGCCGGGCGGCCGGGATACCCGACGAAGTCCGGTTCGCGACCAAGCCCCGCCTGGCCTGGGAGATGATCGCCGCCGCGCTGGACGCCGGGGTGAAGGCACCATGGGTGACCGGCGACGAAGCCTACGGCCAGGACCCGCAGCTCCGTGCCTCCCTGGAGACACGCGGGACCGGTTACGTGATGGCCGTCGCCTGCTCGACGCGGGTGCGGATCAACCAGGGCCGCACTCCCGTCCGCGCGGACACCGCCGCCGGACGCCTGCCCGCCGCCGCCTGGCAGCGGCAGAGCACCGGCCCTGGCGCGAAGGGCCCGGGCTACTACGACTGGGCCTGGATCCACATCGGTACCGGCGCCCACCGCCACCTGCTGATCCGCCGCAACCGCACTACCAGGGAACTCGCCTTCCACCTGTGCTGGTCACCCACCCTGGTCACACTCGCGGAGCTGGTCCGCATCACCGGTGTCCGCTGGAGCGTGGAGGAGTGCTTCCAGGCCGCAAAGGGCCAGGTCGGACTCGACCATTACCAGGTCCGCAACTGGACCTCGTGGCACCGGCACATCACCCTCGCCATGCTCATCCTGGCCTTCCTGACCGCCGTCGCCGACTCGGCACCCAAGCGGTCCACCGGTCCGCAGCCCCCAGCCCGCAACAGCGAACCGATCTCCTTGACCGTCCCGGAAATCCGCCACCTGTTCACCGCCGTCCTCAGCCCGCCGACCGTGACCCCTGCCAGGCTGCTGCACTGGTCGAACTGGCGCAGACGCCACCAGGCAACAGCCCGACACAGCCACTACCAACAACGATCCCCCGACGAACCCGAAGGATAGATCACGAAAACGCACTGGAGTACTAACAGCGCATGCCCCCAGCCCCGTCGGAGCACCACTCGAGTCCCGACAACCCCCGGAAGATCGACGTGGCCCTCCCCGAGGAGCCACCCGACGTGACCGTACCTGTCGCCGCCGCCCTTCTACGCCTTCTCCACGCCCTGACGGCCAATCCATGCCAGCCGCACCCGGAACCCGAAAACAGCCCCGTCTTCGTCCACTTCCGCGTCCCCCTCTGGGTACCCGAAGTCGGCGGACCCATCGATCCGGGCAACGAAGCCCACGACCTCGTCATGTCCGTCTTCGGCGGCATGAGCAAAGGCGAACGCAACCGCATCAAAATCCGCGTACGCACCGCCATGAAATCCCCGGCTCAACTCCAGGGCCGCTACCTCGGCGGACGCCCCCCATACGGATACCGCATCGCCGACGCCGGGCCCCACCCCAACCCCTCGAAAGCCGCAGCCGGCCAACGCATCCACAAACTCGAACCCGACCCCACCGCCGAACCCATCGTGCAGCGGATCTTCACCATTCGGTGGTCTCGTCGTAGCCGTCGGCGAGGGCGAAGGCGTCCTGCGTGTCGGCAGGTTTGTATCCAGCGTTCCGTGATCGAGTTCATGCGGGGCACGTGGATGCCGGTGGTGACGATCTCGTCGCCTTCGGCCTCGAAGACAGCGTCGAACGCCCGGGTGAACTTGCTGTCCGGGTCCCTGATCAGGTACCGGACAGTGGCGCCGGAGTCCTGAAGGCCCATGACCAGGTTCCTCGCGGCTTGAGCCACCCAGTCCGCGGTGGGGTGTGCGGTCGCACCGAGGATGCGGATGCGGCGGTTGGCGTGCTCGATGACGGCGAAGACATAAAGAGTCGCGCCGTTCAGAGTAGTGACGGTGAAGAAGTCGCAGGCCAGGATCGCGTGAGCTTGGCCGCGCAGGAACGCGGCCCAGGTTGAGCGGTCACATTCAGGCGCCGGCTCGATCCCGTGCGCTCGCAGCATCTCCCAGACCGTGGAGGGTGCCACCTTGGAGCCGAGCACGGCGAGTTCACCGCGGATGCGCCGATACCCCCAGGAGCTGTTCTCGCGGGCCAAGCGCAGGACAAGGGCCTGAAGACTGCGACGTGTTGGCGGCCTACCGGACCTCCTGCGACGGGAGGCGTCAGCGTGACGACGGCGCATGAGGTCACGGTGCCACCTCAGGACCGTCTCCGGCGAGACGATCAGATGCAACTGCCGCAGCTTCGGCCTGGGAAGCCGGTGGAGGAGCGCGGCCAGGAAAACGCGGTCCGCCGGGGTGATACGTGGCCTGTCTGCCGCTGCAGGACAGCCAACTGGTGACGCAGCGTCAATATCTCGATGTCCTTGTCCACAGCACTCATCGGCAACAGCCGTATGAAGGCGAACACGCTCGACACAGCGAGGCAGGGCAATCGCAACAGCGCGATCCACCAGCCTGACACACCCGTCCTGCGATCACTGACCGTTCGGGAGGATCTGCAGGCCACAGGCCATGGATGGGGTTTTCGGCACCCGCAGCGCGGGCGGCGGCGCTGGAGGTGAATGCGTTCAAGCGCTCAGCCGTCGCGTGTTGAACATGTTCAGATCCTATCCGCTCAGCGAAAGGTCACAAGGCTGCTGACCTGCGTGGACGCAATTATCGGCACCCACAGCACCAACCGAGTGCTGATCTTCGGCAGAGGCCACGCGGAGAATCTCCTTCACGAGTACGCCTGCCACTTCAACAGCCACCGGCCCCACCAGGGCCGAAAATAGCTCGCGCCGTTCGGCGACCCCAACGTCATACCGCTGCCGACAGCTCGGATCGAACGTCGGCACCAGTCTGTCACATGCCTCATTAACGAGTACCACCGAGCCAGCTGACAACCCGAAGAAACCCCAGTTCACAGCCGGTGAAGCCATTTTGAAGCGCTACGGGCCTCCCGCACCCGCGACACCACCTACCTCGGCGCCCGCTACCACCGCCTCGTACCCCGCCTAGGCAAGAAGAAGGCCGTGGTCGCCATCAAGCACTCCATCCTGACCGCGGTCTGGCACATGCTCGCCAACAACGTCGCCTACCACGACCTCGGCGGCGACTACTTCACCCGCCTCGACCCCGAACACGCGATGCGCCGCCTGACCCGCCAAGCCAACGCCCTCGGTTTCACCATCCGCTTCGACCCCATCGAGGCAGGCTAACCACATCAACTACACCGCTCGGCGGCCTACGACTTCACCGTTCATTTTCGGAACGGAGTCACGGCATTGACCCCAGAGACCTGAGCATGGTCACGGTCAGAGGTCCTCGAACGCGTCGGCAGCGCCGATCGGGACACGTTCGTGAAGGCCATGGACCGCCGGAGAAAGAGCCGAAGTCCCGGCCGCCGCGCGCCGCTCCGACATAGCCCACCGCGGCCCGAAGCATCGGCGTCTCCCGTTGCGACATACGTCACTCTGTGCGCCTCCCCGCCCAGGAATGCGGAGCCCTCTGGCCGTGCTGTGTTCAGGAGGGTCGGCAGGCCGACTCTCCTTTTGCTGTGCCCGGGCGACGAGGCCCGGCGCGCAAACCCGACACACCCACCCCTCCCGGGAAGGTTCTCCTGCGCCATGCCCCTGGCTCTGCTGGCCCTGGCTCTCGTCGCGTTCGGCATCGGGACGACCGAGTTCGTCACCATGGGGCTGCTGCCCCAGATCGCTGACAGTGTCGGCGTGTCCGTACCGCACGCGGGCAACCTCGTCTCGGCCTACGCGCTCGGTGTCGTCGTCGGCGCCCCCCTGCTGACCGGCATCGGCGCCCGCATACCGCACAAGAGACTGCTGCTGCTCCTGTCCGGACTGTTCGTCATCGGCAACACCGCCTCAGCGCTCGCCCCCAGTTTTGGTCTGCTCTTCGCGGCGCGCGTCCTCTCGGGCCTGCCACACGGCGCCCTATTCGGCGTCGGCGCTGTCGTCGCCTCCCGGCTGGTCGCGCCCGACCGGGCGGCCCGTGCCGTCTCGACCATGTTCCTCGGGCTGACAGTGGCCAATATCGTCGGTGTTCCCGCCGGAACCGCCCTCGGCCAGCAACTCGGCTGGCGGTACGCGTACATAGCGGTCGCCGTCATCGGCGTCCTGGCGTTCATCGCCCTGTCCTGCCTGGTCCCGCACCAACCGCGCGGCCCGCAGTCCGGCATCAAGCACGAACTGCGCGCCATGGGCAACAGACAGGTGGCACTCGGCTTGGCCACAGCGGTCATCGGGTTCGGCGGATTCTTCGCCGTCTACAGCTACCTCGTGCCCATGCTGACCCACCTCACGGGGATCTCCGACTCCTCCACCACCCTGGTTCTCGCCCTGTTCGGCGTCGGCATGACGCTCGGCACCCTCGTAGCGGGCCCGCTCACCGACCGGGCGCTGCGCCCGACGCTCTATGTCGGGCTGACCCTGCTCGCCGTAGCGCTGGGGACCTTCTACTTCGCCGTTCACAGTACGGTGCCCGCGCTCATGACCCTCACGCTCATCGCCGCGCTGAGCGCGCTGATCACCACACCCGTGCAGATGCTACTGATGGCCAAGGCGGACAAAGCGCCGACGTTGGCGGCAGCCTCGAACCACTCCGCGTTCAACCTGGCCAACGCGGGTGGCGCCTGGCTGGGTGGCCTGGTCATCTCGGCCGGCTGGGGCTGGGCCTCGCCCACGCTGGTCGGCGCGGCCCTGGCCCTGGCCGGCCTCGGCCTCGCCATCACTGGCGGCATCATGGACCGGGGACCACGCCGCTCCGAGGTCGTCATCTCGTCCCCGCGCGACCCCGAACACCAAGAGGCCCGAACCAGGAGGGCTGCACCGGCCTCGGCTCAGGGGGACTCGGCCACCTCCTGACCCCTCCCTGTGGGGTGCCATAACGCTCGTACCTGCTTCGACCTAGGACTTCGAGGCCCGCCTCCGATCATGGCGTGTACGAGCGCCGTGGTGCTCCGCATGGTCCATCTCGCCTTTGTCCGCCTCCTCGGGCGCCTCCTCCTGCTCTCCCGTTCCCAACGAGCCAAGGACGTCGAGCTGCCGGCGCTGCGCCACGAAGTCGCCGTGCTGCGCCGCCGACTCGGCACCCGGCCATTTGCGGATGCCAATAAATCATCCGCGCAGTTCAGCGCGCTCATGACTGGCACACACGGGTCTGAAGGAGCGAGAGAATTGAACGCGTTCAACGTCATGGAGCTACGGGCCTGAACGCCTTCAATTCCACTCTCACGAGAACGCTCGCCGAGACTCCCGATCAGGGCGCTCATCTGCGCGGATGAGGTTATCGGCACGCGCAGAGTCGGAGTTGATGACTGAGTTACGACGACCTCAGCGGATGGGATCATGCTGATCGTTGATCTCGTCGTGGTTCCTTGGGGATCGGAGTGTGTCGTGTCGATGCAGCCGCAGTCCTGGCCTGAGCCGGATCCGCAGGTCGCGGCGGCGATCCGGGCGATGTATCGGGGCAGGCGGGAGGCGCCGCTGCCGGTGCAGGTTCGTGACCGGCTCGGGGAGTTGTTCCCGGACGCGGCCTTTGCTGGCGCGTTCGGCCAGGTTGGCAAGCCGGGCTGGTCGCCGGGGCGCCTGGCGCTGGTCACGGTGCTACAGAAGGCCGCGAACCTGACCGATCGGCAGGCTGCTGACGAGGTTCGCGAGAACCTCGCCTGGAAGTACGCACTCGGCCTGAACCTGGAGGATCCGGGCTTCGACCACAGCGTGCTGTCAGAGTTCCGCTCCCGTGTTGTCGCCCACGGCCTGGAGGAACGTGTTCTGGAGCTGTTGCTGGAGCGCCTGCAGACCCTGGATCTGGTGCAGGCGGGCGACAGTCAGCGCACCGACTCCACGCACATCGTCGCCGCGGTGCGCGATCTGAACCGACTCGAACTGGTCGGCGAGAGCGTCCGCGCGGCCCTGAACGCGCTGGCCGCCGCATGCCCCGAATGGGTCGATCAGGTGCTGGTGGTGGAGGACTGGAGCCACCGCTACGCGGACCGGATCGACACCTGGCGACTGCCCGCATCCAAGACCAAACAGAACGAACTCGTGCTCGCCTACGCAGCCGACGGCTACACACTGCTGCAGGCCGTTTACGCGCCCGCCTCCCCGGGGCGGCTGCGCGAGCTGCCCGCGGTTCAGACCCTACGGTGCGTGCTGGTGCAGAACTACACACGCGCCACCGACCGGACCGGCAGGCTGCGGATCCGGCAGCGCGAGCGGACCGAGGACGGCGGTGACGGCCTGCCGCCCGCCCCGGCCCGCTTGGCCTCTCCCTACGACACCAACACTCGCTGGTCCGCCAAGCATGACCTGTTCTGGAACGGCTACAAGCTGCACGTCTCGGAAACCTGCCACCCGCAGGAGGACGGCGACCGGCCGACCCGCCCGAACCTGATCACCAACGTCACGACTACCCGTTCCACCCTGCCGGACAGCAAAGCCCTGGACACGATCCACCAGGCCCTTCGCCGCCGCCCCCTGATGCCCGCCCGGCATTACCTCGACTCCGGCTACCCCAGCGCCGACCTGATCGTCTCGTCCGCCAAGGACTACGGCATCGCCCTGGTCGCCCCGGTCCTGCTCGACGCCTCCCGGCAGGGCAAGGCCCAACAGGGATTCGCCGCAAAGGACTTCACCATCGAGTGGGATCGCAAGCGTGCCGTCTGTCCGGCCGGAAAGACCAGCGCCACCTGGTACGACGTCGTCCAGGAGGGCGTGGCCAAGACCGTCGTCGCCTTCGCCGCCCTGGACTGCATACCCTGCCCGGTCAAGGAGCAGTGCACCAGCTCACGAAAGGGCCGCCGGCTCAGCCTCTACCCCCGTGAACTGACCGACGCTATCCGCACCGCCCCAAGGCCGATGCGTTCTCAGCAGGTGATCTTGAGGAGGGCGGTGGCGTGCTGGGGTTGTGACCTGTAGTAATCGGCTGCGGCGGCGATGTTGGCCCAGCCGGCCTGGCGCATCAGCCCGATGGCGAGGTTGCGCAGGGTGGCCATGGCGCGGGGCGCACTGCCAGTGCGGATCTTGGAGGCATCCTCGGCGAAGGTCACGTCTCGCACGTGGTGTAGGGCCTCAACTGACCTGAAGCTTCCCCTTGATCGTGGACACCTGGAGACTGGGATCTTGAGGTTCCAGAGGAAGTAGTACCAGGGGGGAAGCAAGTACACGAAGCGGTACACCGAGGAGTTCAAGCGGGACGCCATTGCGCTCGTCGACTCCTCGGGCAAGACGGTTACCGCGGTCGCCCGGGAACTCGGGATCAGCTCGGAGTCCCTGCGCGGCTGGTACCGCAAGGCCAAGGCGGACCGGGGTGAGGGCACCCCCGGCGAGCTGACCAGTGCCGAGCGTGAGGAGTTGCGGCGGCTGCGCAAGGAGAATCGCGAACAGCAGCAGACGATCGAGATCCTGAAAAAAGCGACCGCCTTCTTCGTGAAGGAGAACGACCGGTGAGCGAGTTGTGCCGGTTCATCCATGCGGAGAAGGCGAACTATCCGATCACGCTGCTGTGCCGGGTGCTGCACGTGGCCCGTTCCTCCTACTACGCTTGGCGCGAGGGTGAGGCGGCTCGCCGTGCCCGGCAGGCCGCCGACGACGCACTCGCACACGAGATCACCGTGGTGCACATCGCCTCCCGCCGCACCTACGGCGTCCCGCGGATCCACGCCGAACTGCGCCGCCTGGGCCGGCCCGTGAACCGCAAGCGCGTCGCCCGTCTGATGCGTGAGCGCGACATCCGCGGTGTCACCCGGCGCAAGAGGCGTTCGCTGACCCGGCCGGATGTGAAGGCGAAGCCGGCCCCGGACCTGATCGGCCGAGACTTCCACGCCGAGCGGCCCGGCACCAAGCTGGTCGGCGACATCACCTGCCTGCCCACCGCCGAGGGCTGGCTCTGCCTCGCCTGCTGGCTGGACCTGGCCACCCGCGAGGTGGTCGGCTACGCCATGGCCGACCATCACCGCGTCCCTCGTCGTGGACGCCCTGGACATGGCCCACGGCCGAGGTGGGCTGGAGTCCGGCTGCGTGATCCACAGCGATCGCGGCAGCGAGTACACCTCGGCCCAATTCCGGGCCAAAATACGGGAGTCGGGGCTGCGGCAGAGCTACGGACGCACCGGATCATGCTTCGACAACGCCGCCGCGGAGAGTGCCTGGGCCCTACTCAAGGAGGAGATCGGCACCCGAAGCTGGCCCGACCGAGCCACCGCCCGCGCCGAGGTCTTCAACTTCATCGAGACCTTCTACAACCGCCGCCGTCTGCGGAAACACAAGACCTTCGGCTACCTCACCCCAGCCGAGACCAGACAGCGGCATCGACACACCCTCGCGACGTAGCCATCGAGTGTCCAAGATCACGGGGAAACTTCACACTCGGCCCAGCCGTGCGCGGTGTACGTGTCGCCCTCGTAAGCGGTGCCGAGCGCTTTGGACGATGTGCGGGACTGGGCACGCACCGTCACCGAAGACCAGGTGATCCGACAGAGGTCCCCCTTGGCTACCACCGGCGCGGCAGGAACACGCACCGCCTCGAAAGCGAAAGCAGGAGCCGACATCACCAGCAGGGGGAATGACGAGCATGCTCACAGTGAACGGCGATGCGTAGCGGCAGGGCAACGGGCCCTACGTCATCTGCGGGTTGAACGACGTCAGTACCGAAGGCTGCCACCCCCCTTATGGCCCCTTCATTTATTTTTGCTGCATTCGGCGGCATGTCTCGTCAATTCAGGTGATGCTGCGCTGCTTCGCGTACATGGTGGTCGTTGCAGCGGGCACCCGGCACGCGGCTCATACCTGACCTGCCGGGCGGTTCCCGACCGCGATCCCACGTCGCGTGTCGCGATGAAGTCGACCAGAGGAGCAGGGAATGTGCCCGTCTCACGTCCGCAGCCGACTGCGTCCTGCCGCCGCAGGACTTCTTGTCTGGTGGCTCTGTGGTTTCTCGCCCCGGCCGCGCCGGCCGGTGCCCAGCCCCAGCACCGGGCTGAACCCACACATTGCAAGATCAAGATCACGGGAGAAAAGGTGGCTGTTCGCAGGCCGGCGGGCGACGCCCCCGTCGCCCGGCTCGATTCACTTGTCGTCCGCTACGTCCGCCGGGGCGAGGTGATCCGGAACAACTACTGCCTCATCGCCCAGGGCCGGACATACAGCGGCCCGCTCTACCACGAGTGCAGCAAGGACGGCTGGAACTGGTACATCGTCGTGGGCGGGCAGGTTCCGGTCACCTGCGCGAAACGCCTCAAGTAGGCCGCGCCGAGTGCCCTCTGCGACCGCTCCCCAAGACCTGTGCCAGAGCCTGCCAAACAGGATCGAAGCCACTCAGCAGTCTCAACTCCTCTACACGTCAGGTCAGCTGCCACGGCGTCGTCGCAGGCAGCACAGGGCTCCCGGCCGACGAGCCGTACAGGGCCGACAGCCCCCTCCAAGCGGCCGTCTGGGTGCCGCACCGGGTAGCGGTGGCGCAGGGGAGCGGAGCCCATGAGGCGACCAAAGTTGTGCGGGCATGGGCATGTTCGATGTGCCATGCCCGCACTTTTTCCTGCGACGAACTCTTCGTTTGGCAAGCGGGCGGGGTGGGGATTAGGGCGCGGCGTCCTCCGGACTGTCCGCCCCTTCCTGGCCGTCCAGCTCCTGGTTCCTCACAATCTCCTCACCGTTGTTCACGGCTGTTCGTCTCCTCGACGGCTTGGGCGATCGCCTGCGCGACCGTGAGGACGTTCTCGCGGAAGAAGGAGAGTTGTCGGTAGAATGCCTCTTCCGAGAGGACCTGGTTCCAGGCCACCATGAGCGACGCGTGCACAGTGTGCAGGGCGGCCTCGTCAAGGAGTACCGGACCCCGTTCACCAGACCCGTTGAGCCGCTCCAACAGTCTGCGTACGCCCGTGTGGTCCTGGCCAACCTGTACGCGCAGAGCGCTGTCAGACACCGGCAGGTCGTCCATGAAGGAAACCACCGTACGCAGCAGTGCCATCTGGGTGACGGTCGGACGGAGTTCGTAGCCGTCCTCTGTTCTCGTGAGGTCGATCCGTCCTCTCATCAGGGGCTCACCAGGGGAGCGTAGTTACCGCCGTACAGGAACTTGTGTTCACTGAAGGTGTAGGCGTGGATCATGCGGGAGTCGCTGATGATGATCACACCTTTCTGGGTGTCGTAGGCGACTTTCGCGGCGGGATTGCGCACGTCGTAGTGGGTGGCTTTGCCGCGCCATGAGGCAAGATAGTCGGCTAGCTTCCGTGCGTCGTGGCCGATGCCCGGCAGTGAGTGGTTGCCGGCTGTGGCACTGCCGTCGTGCATCCTCTGGAAGTTGTAGTCCACTCCGTCCGCAACGTCCGGCCCGTACTTGCTGTCGATGAGGTTGTAGACGTCGTCCTTGATGCCGCCGAGGTCGACGTCGAGGTCGGGGCACGGCTCGGAGGCTGAGAGCCGCTGCACGGACCGGACCGAACTCTGCTGTCCCTTGGCGGCGACCGCAGACGACTTCGATAGGGTCGGATCGATGCAGGGCGGCTTTGGCTTCTCCCGGGCCTCCTTGATCACGGTGCGCAGGCGCTCCATGAGCCGCTTGGCCCGAGCGCTCTCCTCGAAGAACTTGCCGATGCGACTGCCGATGGCGACGATCGCCTTGCTGACCGCCGGCAGCTTTCCGACGACGACAAGGAGGCTGGCGGCATCGATAAGCGTCCACAGGCAGCTTTCGACGTCCGGGGCGGAGAAGCACTTGCGGGCATCGTTGACCCCGATGACGTCGAGCAGGATCTCGCCGCCGTTCTCCTTAGCCCAGTCAATGATGTCCTTGGCCAGGGTCGCCCGCGCAACGCGGTACTCGTTGACACAGGTCTGGCCACAGGCCTCCAGCAGAATTTGTTCCTCTTCCGAGGTGAACGCCGGACCGGGGTCGGGGGAGGAGTCGGCGGCCTGTTGCGCCCGCTGCGCCGCAAGCTCCTGTCGTAGTTGTTCCTCCGCTCTGGTCGCCGCCTCATCGGCCTCCGCGGCGCTGGCCTGGGCGTTGGCCGCCGCCTCTTCGGCGGCCGCCGCGTCCCGCTCGGCCAGATCGGCGACCTTGCTAGTGTCCCGAGTCTTTATTTCGCTGTAGAAGTAGGCTGGGCTCATGGCGCGTATGGGTCGGCCGACGGTCGAAGTGGTCCTGACGGATGAGGA
>NZ_JBIAXM010000012.1:0-97969 GCF_042896695.1 Streptomyces sp. NPDC001270
CGGAGATCGCGCGGACGGACAACAAGGTCGCGCTGTTGCTGGCGTTCGTCGGTGCGGTGCTGGCCGGTGCCTGGACGGTCGGCCGTGAACTGCCCCTGAACTGGCCCGCCGCGATCGTCGGCGGTGTGGGCGTGGCGCTGCTGGTCGGCGCTGCTGAGCGGCTGCTGCGGTCGGTCCGCCCGAACTTGAAGGGCCGGCACGGCTTCCCGCTGTGGGCCACCCTCACCCCCGAGGAGATCACCGACACGGTCTCGGGTGACCTGGCCGCGGACATCGCCGGACTGTCCCGGCTGGCCGTGGCCAAGTTCACCTCCCTGTGCCACGCCGTCCAACTCATCCGTGCCGGTGGGGCCCTGCTCATCCTCGCTGCTGTGCTCACCGTCTTCGGGGGTGCGGCGTGAAGTGCAGCGCCCGTATGACCAACAGCTTCATCGGCGAGTGGGATCTGTACGTCGTCACCGACGGCACGTCGCGGGAATGGCCCGAGCATTCCTTCGAGCGGACCGGGCCGGTGCCCACGGTGCAGGAGCGGACAGACGCGCTGGCTCTGCTCGGCTACGTCCTCCCGGACGGTGCTGTCTGGGAATGGCAGGAGATCCCCGACGGCGCCATGGACCGGGTGGAACTGCTGGCGTCGGTCGACGTCCGGCCGATGGACGGTGCGGCATGAGGTACATCAACGTCAAGAGGCTGCTGACCGTGCTGCCGGCCGTCGCGATGACGGCCGTGTCCATGGTCCTGACTCTGGCCGTGGTCGTGATGTGGCTGGGCACGGCCATGCCCTGGTACGTCGCCCTGATCGTCGGTCTGGGCATCGACGGCGGATGGCTGGCCACCCTCGCCTATGAGCGCCGACTGGCTGCGCAGGGCGACCACAGCACCGCCGTGACCGCCGTCGGCTGGTCCTTCGGCGCGGTCGCATCCGGTGTCCTGGTCACCCACGCACTCACGGCCGACGAGTCGATGGGGGCGTGGCTGGCCGTGGCGTGGCTGCCACTCGCCGCCAAGGCCCTGTGGCTCGTCCACGGGCTGTGGGAGCGCACCGCCCTCACCCCCGGCGCGCTGAACACGATCCGGGGCATTCAGCAGGAAGCCCGCGACGACGCGGCCGTGGCCCGTGCTCGCCTGCGGGCGGAAGCGGCCACGGAGGAGACGCGGCTGACGGCCGTGACGGAGGCGGGGGCACGCGTCGCACGCGTCCAGGCCGAGACCGCCGCCACCCTCGCCGGGGCGTGGTCGACGCTGGAGACGGCCCGCAAGGGCGAGAGCACCGGACGCGCCCTGACCAGCGTGACGACCCGCGTCACACCCGGCGTCACACCCTCGTGGGAACTGCCGGTGTGGGGCCCCTCGGAGTCGGTTCCGGCGCTGGAGCCGGCCCCCGTCCTCACGGACGATGCGCTTGACGTGCTGGTCGACGAGATCCGCCTGAGTGAGGATCCGGCACTGTCGTACCGGGAGATGGCCGCCCGCTTCCGCGCGGCCGGCCACTCCGCGTCCGAGGTCCGCCTCCGTGCGGCGTGGAAGCGCGTGGCCTGATGGCTGCGCTGCCGGTGTTCCGGTGGCACCTCGCACCGGACGGATACGCCACCTACCGGCAACTGAGGGCCCGCGGTCTGCGGCCTGGTGGTCAGGGCGTGGCTGCTCAGCTGGAGCGGCCACGCCGCCGGCGCCCGCCGCTGGTCGCCTACCTCTACCGCATCGACCAGGCCAAGCCCGTACGCCCGATGACGCCGGCGAAGCGGGCGGCGCTGGCCAAGGCGAACACCGCCCGCCGCACCTGCCCGCAGTGCTGCCGGGATGCGGGCTACGTCATCCCTCCCTCGCTCGGCGCGTGCGTGCCGTGCACCTACCCCGACCCGCACGGGTCCGAAGGGACTGCCTGAGATGGGCAACTCCGAGATCCGCCGTATCGACCGCGAGATCGGCAAGGCCGAACGCAAGCTGGAGGCCGTCCGCGAGGGCGAGTTGTGGCCGCTGACCGGGGCGGAGAAGCGCAAGGTACTGACCGCGCTCGCCGGCGGCTCCCGCAGCGTCCTGCGGGGCAACAGCACCTCCCGCGCCGAAAGCAGGCTGGACCGGCTGTCGGACCAGATCGAGACGCGTCTTCGGACCGAGTTGAGCGCGCTGCATACCGAGCGGGAGACGCTGGTTCGCGAGGACGCCAAGACCAAGGCCAAGAACACGGCCGCGGGCAAGAAGTCGTCCGGGTGGTGGTGACCGTGGTCCGGCAGGACACGCCGCCCGGCGAGTGCCCGCAGTGCTGGCAGCACGCCCACGACCGGCGCGTACACCGCCACCTGAAGCCTCGTGAGGACTGCCCGCAGTGCGTGGACCACATGGTCAACGGCTGCCCCTACATCGTGCCCAAGAAGAAGTCCTGGTGGTGGTGAGCATGGACAATCGCTGCCCCGCCGCTCACCCGGACGACCCGACTTCCTGTGCCGGTTCGGTCGTCGTGACTGTGCTCGATGCCCGCAATGCCGGGGCTGACGGGTGCGAGCACCACGCCGCCCGTCTGCTGGCCTCCCTGGACCGCGGACGCGTCTACCCCCTGCCGGATGCCCCGGACGGCGCGGCCGTCCGCGTGTTCACGGCGGCCGGCACGATCCGCCCCTTCTGCTGGCTGGCCGGTCCCCGCACCGACCCGTACCGGCTCAGCCGTGCCGAGAACCGCGCACGACGCCACGACTTCCCCTCAGGAGACCTTCCGTCATGACCGAACTCGCCGCGGAGGAACCCACCGTGGGAACCGTCCACCGCCTCGACGACCACCGCCCCGCCCCTGCCTGCACGGCGCCGGTCGACCTCTCCAAGTCGTCCCTGACGTCCCTTCCCACGGGCACCGACGCCCCGGAGGGCGAGGCCGTCGACCGGCCTGGTAACCCGCTGGCCGACTGGCTCGTCCTTCCCGACACCGACGTCCTGCCCGCCTGGGCCCGCTCAGGAGCGTCCGTGATCGCCAACGTCCGCGCATTCGGGCGGCTGACCTGGTGGCACACCCGCTACCACGGCTTCCGCACCCCGAAGTACCTGTTCAAGACGGTGCTGCTGGCCGCCCGCGGCTTCTACCGGGCTGCCGCCGGTCTGTGGCCGACGCTCTCGGCGCAGGACCACAGCGCGGTGGTCAAGGCCCTGCGGGCGCAGTCCAAGGCCAAGCCAGAGGATGTGGAACTGGCCGCCCGGCTCCAGATCGCCCACGGCATCCGCACCCGGGCCCGTCGTTGGCGGTTCGGTGCCGCCGCCGCCGCGGTCGCTGCCGCCGCGATCGGTGTCTGGCTGGCGCCCCCGCTGCTCCAGGCCGGGATCGGCGCGGCCGTCGTCACGCCTCTGGCCTACCTCGGGCGGGGCAAGGAGACGCGGCTGCTGGACCAGGCCGCGCCCCCGTTGAAGGTGGACATGTCCGCACAGCAGCTAAACGACGCGCTGCGGGCCGCCGGCCTCCTCAAAAGCGGTGGCGGCAGGGACGACAAGGACCTTCCGAAGGTGCATTGCACGATGGGCCCGGTCCGGGACGGCCGTGGCTGGGCCGTGATCTTCGACATGCCCCGCGGCGGCGGCAAGACCGCCTCCGACGTCCTGGCCAAGCGTGAGGTCATCGCGCAGGAACTCGGGGTCGACGAGATCCAGGTCATCATGTCCCGCGTCCGCGCGGCCAAGGGCGGCAACGCCGGCCGCGTCTCGATGTGGGTCGCCGACGATGACCCCTACCTCGGTCCGCTCAACCCGTCCCCGCTGCAGAAGGCGGAGAAGTTCTCCATCTGGGAGCCGGTCCCGTTCGGTCAGGACGCCCGCGGCAACCGGGTGGCGGTGCCGGTGATGTGGCAGTCGATGTTCTTCGGCGGTCTGCCCCGCCGCGGCAAGACGTTCTCCCAACGCCTGCTCACGGCGGCCGGCCTGCTCGACGCGTACGTGCGGCACTACGTCGCCGACGGCAAGGGCGGCGCCGACTGGATGCCCATGAAGGCAGTCGCCCACCGGCTCGTCATGGGGGCCGAGGACGACGCGATCGAAGCGCTGAAGGCCATGCTGAAGGAGCTGCTGGCGGAGATGGAGCGGCGGTTCGCGCTGCTGCGGGACCTGCCCGCCTCGGTGTGCCCGGAGGGCAAGCTCACCCCGGACATCATGGTCAAGTACAACCTGCCGGTCGTCTTCGTCACCATCGACGAACTCCAGGAGTACTTCACCGCGATGGACCGCGAGGACCGCGACCAGGTCATCGACGACCTGTGCCGCGTCGCCCGCCGCGGGCCGGCCGCCGGGTTCATCTCCAACTTCGCCTCCCAGCGCCCCGACGCGGAATCGGTGCCGCCGAAGCTGCGGGAGATCATCACCATCCGCTACTCCACGCAGGTCGTCGACCGCACCAGCTCCGACATGGTGCTGGGCAAGGGCAAGGCCGCACAGGGCGCGGACGCCTCCGTGCTCTCCGAGGACCACAAGGGCGTGGGCGTGCTGGTCACCGGCCCTGCCTCGTTCGTGACCGTCCGCGCCGACTACCTCGACGGCCCCGGGTTCGCCGCCCTGTGCCGCAAGGGCCGCGCCCTGCGCGAGACGGCCGGACAGCTCACCGGGGACGCGGCCGGCGACGTCACCGCCGCCGCCGACGCCGCCGGCGTGAGCGTGCCCGCCATCGTCTCCGACGTCCTGGAAGTCATGCGGCACTCCCCGCGCATGTTCACCACCGACCTGCTCGCCGCTCTCGTCAACCTCGACGAGGACACCTACGGCGACTTCAACGCCGAACGCCTCGCCGCCGACCTGGAGACAGCCGGCGTGAAGCGGACCAGCAAGCAAGTCAAGATCGGCGGCGCCAACGGGGCCGGCTACCAGCGCCGCGACATCGAGGCCGCCGTCCCGGCGGAGATCCTCCTCAGCACCGGCAGGTAAAGCCCTCCCCCTCTACCCATCCCCCACCGCAGACCCCCTCCGGCCGGTCGTTCGCGGTCTTCCGCGACCGCTACCGGGTAGAGGGGGCTCTTTACCCCGGTAGAGGGGGAGGTAAAGCCCCCTGACCTGCAAGGTAAGGCCGGTAAAGGGGGCCCGGCGGCCCCCGCCCCAACCCCTCCACAGCCCCCGTTTCGAGGGCGCCCCCGCATGCCCAGCCGAACCCGGAAGGGATCCCGCATGTCCCCCGACACCACCCCCAACACCACCCGCCCGGACACCGGGATGAGCGACGACGCGGCCACCGCCGAAGCCCGGCGGATCATCCACGAGGCGGCCCGTGACCTGGCCCAGACACCCACCGCCCACCGCGACACCACCCCGCTGCCGCGGTACGGCGACACGCCCCCCGTGCCACAGCCCGGCATCCCGCCCATGACCCAGCGCGCCACCGATGCGAGCCGGCTCATCCTCACCACCGGACTCGCCACCGTGCCCCCCGGCCTGATCGCCATCGGCCTGCTCCTCGCCTCCGGACAAGCTGACCCGACCGTCGTCGGCATGATCTGCGCCGCCCCCGCCGCCGTCGCCGTGCCCATCCTCGCCATCGCCCGACTCCTCCGCCGGGCAAAGGACGCCATGCCCGACGTTCACCACCACCACTACACCGGGTCGGTCACCCAGCAGCACACCACCCAGACCACCCACACCCACGGACTCATCGCCCGCACCCACAACGAACTGCCCCGCTGACCAGGAGGAACACCCCCGCATGAACCCCCGCACCCTGACCCGACTACGCATCCACGTCCACGGCTGGTCACGCCGCACGCTGATCCTCACCGACACCCCCGACCCCAACTGCGCCAACTGCGAGGGAGACGGCGGCTTCGAGCACGACTACGGCGACCACAACGGCGAGTACGCCGGTACCAAGTGGGAGCCCTGCGAATGCTGGAACGAAAACCGCAGCTGGACCCTGCTGACCCTCCCGCGCAAGCCCCGGTGGCTGCGCCGTCGTGGCACTGGCCGTGACCCGTGGGGCCCCGGCGGCTACAGCGACGAACCGCCCTTCTAGCTGCGCCAAGGGCGGCCCCGTCTCGCCAAAGTCCGAGGCCGCCCTTGTCCAACCTGCCGTGAACTGACCTGTTGGAGGTCTCCCAGCATGACCCATGACCCCCGTTCCGCGCTGCTGTCCACGGCGCTGCATCTGGCCGCGTCCGGCGTGCCAGTGCTTCCCCTGCGCCGGGGGAAGCTGCCGTTCGGCAACTGCCCCGCCTGCACCGCCAACGCGTGCGGGGGACGACCGAACATGAAGACACCGGGGCCCTGCGCCTGCCCGCAGCCGTGCCACGGCTGGGCAGCCGCCACCACCGACCCACACATTCTCACCTCCCCCGCGTGGGCGTCGGCGTGGCGGCACGCGGCGACGGTCGCCTACCACCCCGGCGGTGCCGGGGTGACGGTGGTCGACCTGGACAACGCTGCGGCCGTCGACTGGGCCCGCCAGACCCTGCCCGCCACCCGGACCGTGCCCACCAGCCGCGGCGAACACTGGCTCTACCGCGGCACCATGCCCTCCGCCAACGGAGTACGGCCCGGCGTGGACATCAAGTCGACCATGGCCTACGCCCGTTGGCTGGGACCCGGAAACGGCCCCACAGCCGCTCTCCCGGACGCCGTACGCGCCCTGGCAGTAAAGGAGCCGACCCCGCCCCGCAGGGCTCCACAGACGCTCACAGTGCCCCTCAGGGGAGGGCAGGGGGAATGCCGACACCGCACGCCCGTCTACCTGGACCGTGGCATCGCCATGGCCGAGCAGCGCATCACCGAGGCCCGCAGCGCCGTCCACGCCACCGTCTACCGGACGTTCCTCGCTGTGCTGTCCACCCACGGCCGTTGCGGCTGTCTCACGGACGCCCATGTTGCGCGGCTGTTCACCGCCGCTCAGGCCAAGGGCGAGTCCCCCCGGCACTGCACCGACGCGTGGACCAACGCCTTGACCACGTTGGGACTGTGACCATGTCCGAGGACGACAAGAACCCGGCCCGCGAGATCATCACCGACTACGCACAAGCGCACTTCCGGTACTTCCGCACCGCCGACGGGACCGTGTACGCGCAGAAGAACGGCCACCCCGTGGCCCGTCCGATCCGCTCCCAGGGCACGACGGGAAGCCACCGCCAGGAACTCATGGTCGGCCTGTTCAAGGACGGGCACGGCGTGTTCAACGGGACCGCCCTCAAGGAGGCACTGGACTTGATCGAAGCACTCGCGCTGACCGAGGACGTACAGTCCGTGCACATCCGCGTCGCACCCGGGTTCGACGGGGCGACGTGGCTGGACCTGGGCCGCGCCGACGGGCAGTCCGTCCGCATCCACCCCACCGGATGGGACATCACCATCCCCGACCCGCGAGAGGTGTGCTGGCGCCGCACCCAGCTCACCGGCGAACTCCCCCTGCCTGCCAAGGACACCGACGGCAAGGGCATCGATCTTCGCTGCGGCTGTGCAACTTCGCCACTGCGGAGACGGAGTGCCTGGCCATCGCGTGGCTGATCGGCTGTCTCGGACCGTCCGTTCCCGTCCCCGCCCCGTTCCTCACCGGCCCGCAGGGCGCCGGCAAGTCCACCGGCGGCCGGATGCTCGTACGGATCATCGAAGGCATGAGCGGCGACCTGCGCCGGGCCCCGAAAGACGAAGAGAACCTGATCGCGGCCGTGGCCGCCGGATGGGTCACCGCCCTCGACAACCTCTCCCACATGACCCCGGACCTGTCCGACGCCATGTGCTGCATCGTCACCGGCGCCGAGAACGTCAAACGCGCCCTATTCACAGACGGGGACGTCTTCCGCGCCCGCTACCGCCGCCCCCTGCTCCTGACCGGCATCGACGTCGGAGTCATCCGCCCCGACCTCGCCGAACGCCTCCTGCCGCTGCGTCTGGAACGGCCCCGGGTCCGGCGCACCGAGGCGGAACTGTGGACGGAGTACGCGGAGGCGCTGCCCGTCGTCCTCGGCTCTCTCCTCGACCTGACGGTCAAGGTCCGCGCGGTGGAGGCAGAGACCCCCACCGACCTGCGCATGGCGGACTTCGCGCACCTGTGCGCACAGCTCGACGCCGCCACCGGCCTGGGGGCGCTCACCGCCTACCGGGCCAGCCTGGATGACCTCAACGACGACGTCATCGAGGGCGACCTCCTCGCGCAGACCGTCCTCCGGCACGCCGCGGACATCGAGCCGGGCGCCGAGCAGCGGATGACCTCCACGGAGTGGCTGTACTGCCTCACCCGCCTCTACACCGGCGAGGACTTCCGCCCCCTGCCCAAGGGCTGGCCCACCACCGGCAAAGTCCTCTCCGACCGCCTCAAGCGTCTCCAGCCGACCCTGGCCGCCCGGGGCGTCCTCATCGACTCGGGCCGCACCAAAGAGGGCCGCTACATCGAGATGACCCGCTCACCCGCCCCACCCTCGCACGAACAGCAGGCATTCTGACCGGCACCCGCGACCACACAAGCAAGAAGAGCACCAGCGCCCGGCGTGCTCCTCTTGCTGTTCGGCGGCGGCGCCGCCCTGCGGTAGGCGCGCCGCGAAGCGGCTCCTTCTTCACGCCCTGAGCCGCACTGCACCACCACAGACACTCCCCCTTTCTTCCTAAGTGGAGAACGCTGCGTCACCTGCGTCACCCGGGGGCGGAAAACGCCCCGTGACCTGTGCATACAGCGGTGACGCAGGACGGCGAAGTCTGCGTCACCCCGCGTCACCTGCGTCACCGATGACGGACGGACTGCGTCACCGATGACGCACCCCCACTCCTCTGCGTCACCCAAAACCCGCAGGTCAGAAGCCTGAATGACGCAGATGACGCGGGTGACGCAGAAATCCGCACCTCGGACACGCGCCCCGCCTCGCTCTCTCCTTACCCCGAGAAGGAGTCACCACCTTGTCCCGCGACCACAAGCTCAAGCTCCCCGAAGTCCTCGAAGAGATCGAGATGAGCCGCGCCGCCTTCTACCGCATGCGCGCCCGCGGCAAGGCACCCAAGCTCATCAAGCTCCCCAACGGACAGATCCGCTGCCGCCGTAGCGACCTCGACGCGTGGTGGGCCAAGCACGAGATGTCCGCCTGAACCACCACCGCCCCGAAGGGACCCCGCTGTTCGGCGGGGTCCCTTCCTCATGAAGGAGAGCAATGCACAGCTACGACGTGCGCATTTGGAGCGTCCGAAAGCGTTCGAGCAAGGCCGCCCCGTTCCAACTGCGGTGGGTGGTTGACGGCGAGGAGTTCCAGGAGAAGTTCGCGACCAAGACGCTCGCGGACGCCCGGCGTGCGGAGCTGCTGACGGCGACGCGCAAGGGGGAGCCGTTCGACACGGAGACCGGGCTCCCCGTCTCCGAGGTGCGCGAGCGGAACCGTACGAGCTGGTACACCCACGCTCGCGCGCACGCCGCCCGCAAGTGGCCGACGGCGGCAGCGAAGCACCGCGCGAGCATCGCTGAGAGCCTGACCATCGCCACGATGGCTCTGTGCCCGGCAGGGAAGGGGCGCCCGTCGGACGAAGTCTTGCGCCGCGCGCTCTACCAGTGGGGATTCAACGCCGGACGGCACGGCCAGGAACCGCCCGAAGCTGAGGCAAAGGCCCTGACGTGGGTCGAGCGCAACGCCCCGGCCGTGGTCGACCTGGACAGTGCCAAGCGCGTGCGCACGGTGCTGGAGCACCTGGCCAAGCGCCAGGACGGGAAGTCGGCCGCGGCGAACACGTTCCGGCGCCGCCGTGCGGTGCTGAGCAACTGCCTGCGCCTGGCCGTGGAACACGAGTTGCTGCCCGGCAACCCGCTGCACCGCGTGCACTGGGAGACCCCCAAGGCGGTGGAAGAACTGGACGTGCGCAGCGTCGCCACGCCTGCACAGGCACGGGCCCTGCTCGATGCAGTCCGCGCCCAGGGCACCCGCGGTGCCCACCTGGTCGCCTTCTTCGCCTGCATCTACTACGCCGCGATGCGGCCGGAAGAAGTGTCCATGCTGAGCGCCGACCAGTGCGACCTCCCAGCCGAAGGGTGGGGGCGACTCCTGCTCGCGGGCGCCCGGCCGCAGGTCGGCTCTGCGTGGACAGACGATGGCAAGCCCTACGAGGAACGACAGTTGAAGCACCGGGCCCGGCGGGCGGTCCGGCCGGTACCCATCCCGCCGGTACTGGTCACCATCCTGCGCGCCCACATCGACGCGTTCGGCACGACGACCGAGGGACGGTTGTTCAGCGCCGCACGAGGCGGCCCGGTCCGGTCGCAGGAGTACGGCGCGGTGTGGAAGGAAGCTCGCAGGAAGGCACTTACCACCGCGCAGGTCGCCTCTCCGCTGGCCGCCATCCCGTACGACCTGCGACATGCATGCGTGTCGTTCTGGCTGCGCTCCGGGCTGAGCTTGGCCGAGACTGCCCGCCGGGCGGGACAGAGCGTGGCCGTCCTCCAGCGCTACTACGCCAAGGTGCTCGACGGCGAGGAAGCCAAGATGAACGCGCTGATCGAGCGGGGGTTGGCGGAGCACGAGGACGGGGCCACGGGGCCCTGAATCCTGGCCGCAGGTTGGCCGCACGCGCTGGTCAGACCTGGGATTCAGGTGAGTCAAGGTGAGACAACCCCCATGCAGAAGGGGTGCCCCTCGCCGAGGGGCACCCCTTCTGACCCGCCACTTCTATGACCTGCGCGGAGGCGGTGGGATTTGAACCCACGGTGACATCGCTGCCACGACGGTTTTCAAGACCGTTCCCTTCGGCCGCTCGGGCACGCCTCCCCGCGCCGTGCTGTCGTCGGCGCGGGGACAAGACTAACCGGTCGGCAGGTGCGCCGGGTCAGCCGTCGCCCTCACGGGAGCCGAGGGTCAGCTGGGCCGTGTGCTCCTGGCCACCGCGCTTGTAGGTGACGGTGACCTTGTCGCCGGGCTTGTGGGTCCAGATCTCGCCGATCAGGGTCGGGCCGCTGTCGATCACCCTGTCGTCGAGCTTGGTGATGACGTCGCCGGGCTTGAGGCCCGCCTTGGCCGCCGGACCGCCCGTCTCGACCGCCGCCGATCCGGAGACGCCCTGGTCGGTGATCGTCGCACCGTTGGTGGTGTCCTCCAGGGAGACGGACGCGCCGATCTTCGCGTAGACCGGCTTGCCGGTCGCGATCAGTTGCTGGGCGACGTACTTGGCCTGGTTGATCGGGATGGCGAAGCCGAGGCCGATCGAGCCGGACTGGCTGGAGCCGCCCAGTCCGCCGCCGCCGGTGGACTGGATCGCGGAGTTGATGCCGATGACCGCGCCGCCGGCGTCCAGCAGCGGGCCGCCGGAGTTGCCCGGGTTGATGGACGCGTCGGTCTGGAGGGCGCTCATGTAGGACGCCGCGCTGCCGGAGCTGCCGTCGCTGGAGGCGACCGGGCGGTTCTTGGCGCTGATGATGCCGGTCGTCACCGTGTTGGACAGTCCGAAGGGGGCGCCGATCGCGATCGTCTCGTCGCCGACGGCCACCTTGTCGGAGTCGCCGAGGGCGAGCGGCTGGAGGTCGGACGGGGCGTTCTTCAGCTTGATGACGGCGACGTCGTAGCCCTGCGCGTGGCCGACGACCTCCGCGTCGTACTTCTTGCCGCTCGGAAACGTGGCGGTCAGCTTGCCGCCGTCCACGGCGTCCGCCACCACGTGGTTGTTGGTGATGATGTGACCCTGTTTGTCGAAGACGAAGCCGGTGCCGGTGCCACCCTGGCCGTTCGTCCCCTCCGAATCGATGGTGACCGTACTGGGCAGCGCCTTGGCCGCGACGGCCGCGATGGTGCCCGGGGAACGCTTGACCTGCGAGGCGGTGCCGCCGTCGGAGGCCGAGACGGTGGTGGAGCCGCTGTCGTCGTTGTTCTTGGCCAGGGTGTAGCCCAGGCCGCCGCCCAGGCCGCCCGCGACCAGCGCGGCCACCAGGACCGCCGCGACCAGCCCGCCGCGACCGTTGCCGCGCGGCTTGGGGGCGGGCTGCTGGTACGAGGCTCCCCAGCCGGAGCCGGCACCCGCGCCGCCGTCCGCGTAGGAAGGGGTGGCCGGGGGCGGGGGCGGCCAGGAGCCGTCCGGGGCGGGGCCGGAGGCCGGCGTGCCGTCCGACGGGCCCGCGGCGGACTGCGCGGCGGATTCCGGAGTGCCGGGGGTGCCCGGGGGCACCGGCGGGACCGGGACCGTCGGGGCGCTCTCCTCGGGCGGGGCTGCCTGCGGGGAAGCAGCGGGAGATGCCACCGGCACGGGGGGTGCGGACGGGGCCGGAGGTACCGTAGTGCCCTCGTTCTCGGTGCTCACAGCTTCTTCTCCTCGGTCCACGGCTGTTGCTCTCGGTCGCACTCGGTCACGCGCGTTCAGGATTGTTCACGGTCCGGCGCGATGCAGCTGTGCATGTGCTTTTGTCTGACGTCAGCTTTTCCCACGGGACGTCAGAGCACCATAAGCGGTCGCTGTGGGTCCGAGGCCAACCTTTATATAGGGCTTTTCTGACAAAACTTCTATTCATGAGCGAAGTCACTGCCACCGTTCGCTTCACGTACGCGCCCGTGCCGCCGCGTGTACCTCCCCACGATGGCACCATGACGCGGTGACCCACGCACCACAGCACGACGTCCAGGTCGTCGCCCACCGGGGGGCCTCCGAGGACGCCCCCGAGCACACCCTCGCCGCCTACAAGAAGGCGATCGAGGACGGGGCGGACGCCCTTGAGTGCGACGTACGGATGACCGCGGACGGCCACCTCGTCTGCGTCCACGACCGGCGCGTCAACCGTACGTCCAACGGGCGCGGGGCAGTGTCCGCCCTGGAACTGGCCGAACTCGCCGCTCTGGACTTCGGCTCCCGGAAGACCCGCGAGAACTGGCGCGGCCGGGACGAGGAGCCCGACTGGGAGGTCCGTCCGGAGGACCGCGCGGAGACCTCCGTACTCACCCTGGAACGGCTGCTGGAGCTGGTCACGGGCGCCGGACGGCGGGTGGAACTGGCCATCGAGACGAAGCACCCCACACGTTGGGCCGGACAGGTGGAGGAGCGGCTGCTGGCACTCCTGAAGCGGTACGGGCTCGACGCCCCGGCCGGCACCGCGCACCCGCAGGTACGGATCATGAGCTTCTCGGCGCGCTCGCTGCACCGGGTGCGGGCGGCCTCGCCCACCTTGCCGACGGTGTACCTGATGCAGTTCGTCTCGCCCCGGCTGCGGGACGGGCGGCTGCCCGCCGGGGTCCGGATCGCGGGCCCGTCGATCCGGATCGTACGCAACCACCCGGCGTACATCGAGCGGCTGAAGCGGGCCGGTCACCAGGTGCACGTGTGGACCGTCAACGAGCCCGAGGACGTCGACCTCTGCGTCGGGCTGGGTGTCGACGCCATCATCACCAACCGTCCCCGCGCGGTACTGCGCCAGCTCGGGCGGTGACGTCGGAGCCGATGGCACCGGTTCCACGGAGGGCGCCCCGTGTGATGTAAAGCGCCTCGTAAGACCGGTTCACCCCCCTTGACCCCATCCGCATCCCTGAAGCATGCTCCCTTCTCGGCCAGAGCATCGAAATCAAGCCACACCCTCACGGCTCCATCACGAGGGGCGCTCCGGCGCGTTCGCTCCGTGTTCGAACGTTGCGAGTGCGTCCCCGGCCGCGGATTGGCCGGTTTCCAGTACAGGCCAATGGGGCATCCACACCGTGGCGTGGGGCGAAGGAGGTCTCGGGGGTGGCGTTGGTGGTGGCACAGGAGGTGCCCACGTCGTCGAGCATGGCCGTACCCCATGGCCCTGCGGGCGTGGGGAAAGCGAGACACCGGATGCGTGATCAGTTGCGCAACGGTGGCGTATCAGAATCGGTCATCGACGATGCCGTACTGATCCTGTCAGAACTTTTGAGCAATGCCTGCAAGCACGGGCGTCCGCTCGGTGACGCCCCGGCAGGTGACGGGGACGTCCGCGCCGCGTGGTCCGTGGACCAGGGCGGCCGGCTCGTCGTCGAGGTGACGGACGGGGGCGGTCCGACCCGCCCGGCGCCGGCCACCCCGTCGGTCACCGCGCACGGCGGTCGTGGGCTGAACATCATCACGGCGCTGGCCGACGACTGGGGCGTCCGGGACGACACCCGGGGCGAGGTCACCGTGTGGGTCGTCGTCCACGTGGACGTGCACGATCCGGACGCCGGGCACCGCCGGGACGACTTCGCCGCACGGGTCGCGGCGCCGGCCGTCTCCGCGCTTCCCGACCTCGGGTTCGCGGACGCCTTCGACGACGCGGACTGACGGCTCGAACCGAAACTTCAGCGGCTCGAACCCCGACGGCTCGTTTCCCGGTGGCCCGAACTCCGGTCCGCTCGTTCCCGGTGGCTCGTTCCAGAGGGGCCCCGGTCGTCCCCCGTGGCCGTCCCCCGGTCGATCGTCGGCCCCGGCTGCGGGCAGCGACGCGGCGTCGGCCGAGCGGGGCGACGCGTCAGTCGCGCGGGGGAACTCCGCGACCGCGCGACGGGACTCACCCGGCAAGCGGGGCGACTCGTCGGCCGCGCGGGGCCGATCGTCGGGCGACTCGTCGCAGGGCACCGCACAGGGCACCGCCCGGCGTGCGCCCCGTCGTCCACAGGGACCGCCCGTGTCATCCACAGGAGCCGCGTCATCCACAGGTCCCGGTCGGGCCCCGCGCGAGCGGCTAGGCTCCGCCCGTACGAGATGAGCCGTAACCGGGAGACAGCCACCATGGCCAAAAAGCGACCCCAGACGAAGGCCAAGCACCCGCAGACCACGGGTGGTGTCGGTGCCGTAGGCGCTGACGGGCAGGTTCCGGTTGTCGGCGCCCGCGAGCCCTGCCCCTGCGGCAGCGGCCGCCGCTACAAGGCGTGCCACGGCCGGGCCGCCGCGCATGCCGCGACCGAGCTGGTGCAGCGTCCCTTCGAGGGCCTGCCGAGCGAGGGGGACTGGGTGGCGCTGCGCGAGCTGGTGCCCGCCGCCACCGCGCAGCTGACCCTGAAGGACGACCTGCCCGAGGGCGTCCCTTCGGTGACGCTCGCCACGGTGCTCCCCATGGCGTGGCCGGCCCTGCGCCGCGACGACGGCACGGTGCTGCTCGGCCTGCAGAACGACACCTCGTCCGGTGACATCAGCCGCGACCTCGCCGACACCCTCCAGCGGGCCCTCGTCGCCGAGCCGGGCACGCCCGTCCAGGGACGGCGCGCGCCGGCCGACGGCCCGCGGCTCCAGGACCTCCTCGCCCCCGAGGGCACCTTCGAGCCAGTCGTGCACAGCGGCTTCGAGTTCTGGGTGCCGGACGCGGAGAACGCCACCCCGGACGTGGCCGCCTCCCTGGAGCGGGCCAACGCCGCGGCCGTCCCCACGGTGAAGCTGACCGGCGTGGACTGCGCGTACTGGTGCGAGACCACGGAGAAGAACCACCTGCGCTGGGTCATGCCGTACCCGGAGGAGCAGCTTCTGGACGCCCTCGCCCGGCTGCACGCGGCGGGCCGCTCGGATCTCGGCGACGGCACCCGCCTTGTCGGCTCCTTCCGCGCCCATGGGCTCACCGCGCCGGTGTGGGACCTGCCGAGCTCGGTCTCGGCCGAGGACGTGGAGAAGCCGGCCGCCGAGTTCGCCGAGCGACTGACCGGGGCCCTGGCCTCCGACGCCCCGCTCACCCCCGACGAGCGACGCGCGCGCGGAGGTCTGACCAACCGACAGGTCACGCTCAACTGAGACACAGACTCCGCACAGGTGTACGACCGTCCGGCCGGTCGGTCGCACCCCGGGCCGTCGCATTGGGTGACTCCTGTCACAACTCCCCGATGTGACAGGGAAATCGGTGTCCGAATAGCCGAGACGGAATTTGCGAACCGCCGATCTCTTGTTACCGTTCCAGTAGCCCGGTTGCTGGTGCATCCCCCGTCGCCAGCAACCGGGCCTTTCCATGCCCGGCCACCCTGTACGGAACGTGACTGGTCGTCAACTTCTGTCGAGCGGTTCGGAGTTGCTTCCCGAACGCAGCAGCAGCGGCCCCCGGTCCCCGCGGGTGGAGAACTCCGTGACCGCGCCGTAACCGTCCGGGCCGCCCCGGAAACGCTCGCGCGGTGTGTCACAGGTGCCGGGCGCGTCGTCTGCTCCCACCAGGCACCGCGTCCGCACAGTACGGTCGCCGGGCGCCAGCAGACTGAGCACGGACTCCAGTGCCGCCCCGGTGGCATTGCGGTAATAGGTGCGCGCCCAGGTCTCCGCGCCCCGCGTCAGGACACAGGTCTGGGCCTCGATGCCGCCGGGTGAGGAGAGTTCCGGCCCGCAGCGGGCAGCCGTGGCAGGACCCAGGCCGAGCCGCAGCGGGGAGGAACTGCTGGACACGCCGGACGGGACGGGTGACGCCTTCTCGTCATCGCGTGCGTCGCCGTGCCCACGGTCGTACGAGAGGTCGTACGGCGTGTCGTGCACGGCACGGCGTACGGCCGCTGCGCCCTTCTCGCCGACGGGGCCCGCGGACGCCACGGCCAGCGGCAGCGCCAGCGCGCAGGCCGCGACGCCCGCCAGGGCGAGCAGACGTACGTTCATGTGCGGACGATAACGAGCGGGAACGGGGCCCCGGTCCCGCGCGCGCCCGACACCCCTACAACTCCGGCGCGCTCACACCCGTACGAGTGAGCGCGTCGACCGCCGCGTCCACCACGGCCTCCACGTCGGGCACCCAGGGCGCGGCCGAGCCGGGCAGCGGGGCGCGCTCCCAGCGGATGGCGCCCTGGCCGGTCTCGGAGGGCGGCAGGGCGAGGTAGCCGCCCGTGCCGTGGAAGCGCAGGGAGCCGGGGACGAAGTCCTTGGCGTAGAGCAGTTCGCCCAGCTGTTCCATGGAGTACGGCCGCACGAGCAGGGCCCACCGGGTGGGTGAGGCGACCACCGGGCCGAGCCGCATGCCCCGGCGGTCGAGCGCGTCGAGGGCGCGGGCCGCCGCGAGGGCGGGCAGGCTGACCGCGCAGGGCGCACCGCCCCCGGTGGCGAGGACGATGGGCGCACCCGGCCGATTGGTCCACCACCAGCGCACCATGCGCTCGTCGGTGGTGGCCGCGAGGAGGCCGGGGTCGAAGGGGTGCGCACCGGGCACCGTGCACTCGGGGTCGGGACATGCGCAGCGGGCCCGGCCCTGCGGGTCCGGGGCCACGCCCGGGAGCACCGGCCACTGCCACTCCGCAGCGAAGGTGAGGGCCGCGCCGATCAGGTCAGGCCCCCCGCCGTTCCGCCTGGACAGGAGCCTGCGTCGCCTTTTGAGGATCTCGCGCATGAGCGCTCGTTCCTTTCCGTTGCACCGCTGGCAACACCGTGGACCACATCACATCATGTGTCGATCACTTCACTGTGCGTACCTGTTGGCGCATCACACCCCTGCTCCGGGCAAGGGGACCCCCAAGGGGTCGAGCGTTGGCCGTTTCCGCATCCCTACTGCACTGCGCCTGTCAAAAACACGGCCGCGGCGTGGGGTGGCGAAGTCTGGCGTTTCGCCGTCCCGCGCATTTCTCTCTGCCTCGCCACGGGAGGATGGGGCACGGTCGTCGGTGGTTAAGACGCCCGGGTCGGTCGCCAGGTTCCGGGTGGCCCCCAACCACCCCTGGCCTTCTCCGAGTACGTACCCATCACGACCGTTGTGACGCTCCGTGGAGCAAACCCAGTCGACCGCAATGAACCGATACCCGAGGCAGTTTCAAGCCAACTTCACTCTAGCGCAAGAGGTCCGGCGGAAACCCACAAGAGGCCCACGGACACCAGGAATCCCCGCAGGACAATGCTGGACATCTCCTCACGAGTGCGTGTACATGTGGAGACATTGCTAGCTACGCAGAATGACATGGGGGTTTGCGATGCTATTCAGCAATACGCACTGGTCTGAAGGCCGTGTGCCATGAGCGCCTCGCATCCTCCGAAAGTGGCTCGAATCGATTCTCCGATCGCCACATCCGCACACACTGTCGCGCCCGTACCAGCCGCTCCGAGTGCGCCCCCCGTGACGAAGACCACTGTTCCGAACGTCCCGGCACCCGGTGCCCTCCTCCAGGACCGGCTGGCCGGCTGGGTCTCCGACCTCACGACCCTCCACGAACTCACCGAACGCCTGGCCCGCACCGACTCGCTCGACCCCGCGCTCCAGGAACTGCTGAGCGCCGGAGCCGCCCTCGTGGGCGCCCGGCGCGGTCTGTTCGTCCTGGAGCCCGACGACGGTCTCGGTCCACGCCGGACGGTCGGTCTGGGCCTCGCGCGGTCCGATCTCGGCCACATCGAGACCGTGCCCCGCTGCGCCCTGCCCTACGGCAAGCTCCTCGACACGACCGCCGGACTGCCCGGCGGCGACGGCGAGATCGTCCACTCCGACCTGTTCGCCGAGGACGGCCTCGACCCCCGCCACCGCGAGGTGGCCGTCCGCCTCGGCTACGCCGCCAGTTACGCCCTGCCGCTGTCCACCGAGGACGCAGGGCGGCTCGGCGCGGCCGTCTGGTTCTACGACGAACCGGCCGAGCCGCACGAGCGGCAGCGCCACCTCGCCGGCCTGTACGTGCGCTACGCCACCGAACACCTCGCCCGGCTGCTGGAACTGGAACGCACGCGCGCGTGCATGGCGACCGTCACCGAGGAACTGCTTCCCTCCCGGCTGCCCCGGGTGGCCGGCGTGCAGCTCGCCGCCCGGCACCGCAGCGGCCCGCGCGGCGGCGGCGACTGGTACGACGCGCTGCCGCTGCCGGACGCCGCGCTCGGCCTCGCGGTCGGCTCGGTCACCGGCCGCGGGCCGAGCGCGGTCGCCGCGATGGGCCGGCTGCGCGCGTCCCTGCGGGCGTACGCCGTGATGGAGGGCGAGGACCCCGTCGCCGTCCTGTCCGACCTCGAACTGCTGCTGCGGCTGACCGAGCCCGCCCGCTCCGCCACCGCGCTGTTCGCCTACTGCGAACCCGCGCTGCGCAAGGTCACGCTGGCCGGCGCCGGACACAACCCGCCGCTGCTGATCGGCGAGCGGCGCACCGAGTTCGCGGAGACCTCCGTGTCCGCGCCGCTCGGGATGCTCGCCTGCTGGGAGGCGCCGAGCGTGGAGATCGAGGCGGCGGCCGGAGAGACGGTTCTGCTCTACACCGACGGGCTGCTGCGCCGTACCGGCGACCCCATGGACCGCGCTTTCGCCCGGCTGCACGCGGCGGGCGCCAGCGCCCCTCGCCCGCTGCGCCGCGACCCCGACGCCCTCGCCGACCACGTGCTGCGGGTCATGCTGCCGGACGGCCCGGACGCGGCGGACGGCGAGGAGGACGTCGTCCTGCTGGCGGCACGCTTCGAATGACTACTGCCCGCCCCACGGGGTGCGTCCCGGGCGGCTGATGTCCGCTTCGGCGGGCGGTTCGCTCTGCGGGCGGTTCGCTTCGGGCGACCGCCGTCCGCGCCGGTGGGTGGTTCGCTTTGAGCAACCGCCGTCCGCTTGAGCAACCGCCGTCCGCGCCGACGGTGCGCATCGGTTGACCGCTGTCCCGTCGGCGGCGCGGGCGGGGCCGGGCCGGACGCGAGTCGCGTGACCGGGCCGGACCGCGCGGGCCGGACCGGACGCAAGCGGGTGGCGTCCCGGCGCCGGGCGCAAGCGGGTCGCATGACCGGGCATAACAGGTCTTCCCGCCCCGGGACCGACCCGGTGCGACCGTACGATGATGGGGATCCCCCCTGCTCGTGCGGAGCCCAGAGCGCCGAGCGTCCGGGGAGGATCCGTGCCGTATCGAGGAGGATGACCGTGGCCGACGAACTCAACCCGGAGACCCCGGAGACTGAGTCGGAGGAGCCGATCAAGCAGCGCAAGAACGGCCTGTACCCGGGCGTTTCCGACGAACTGGCCGAGAACATGAAGTCCGGCTGGGCCGACACGGAGCTGCGCGACCTGAAGCCGGTGGAGCAGGCCGAGCACGCCGCGCGCCGCCGGGCCGCGCTGTCCGCCCGCTTCCCGGGCGAGCGCCTGGTCGTCCCGGCGGGCAACCTGAAGGTGCGCTCGAACGACACGGACTACCCCTTCCGGGCCTCCGTCGAGTACGCGTACCTCACCGGGAACCAGACCGAGGACGGCGTACTCGTCCTGGAGCCGACCACCGACGGCCACCAGGAGACGATCTACCTGCTGCCCCGCTCCGACCGGGAGAACGGCGAGTTCTGGCTCTCCGGCCAGGGTGAGCTGTGGGTCGGCCGCCGCCACTCGCTGACCGAGTCCGCGGCGCTGTACGGCATCCCGGCCGCGGACGTCCGCGAGCTGGCCGACACGCTGCGCGAGGCCACCGGGCCGGTCCGCGTCGTGCGCGGGTACGACGCGGAGATCGAGGCCGCGCTCACCGACAAGGTCACCGCCGAGCGCGACGCCGAGCTGCGGGTCTTCCTCTCCGAGGCGCGGCTGGTCAAGGACGGGTGGGAGATCGGCGAACTGCAGAAGGCGGTCGACTCGACCGTGCGCGGCTTCGAGGACGTCGTGAAGGTCCTCGACCGGGCCGAGGCGACCAGCGAGCGCTTCATCGAGGGCACCTTCTTCCTCCGCGCGCGGGTGGAGGGCAACGACGTCGGCTACGGCTCCATCTGCGCCGCCGGACCGCACGCCTGCACGCTGCACTGGGTCCGCAACGACGGCCCGGTCCGCTCCGGCGACCTGCTCCTGCTGGACGCCGGCGTCGAGACCCACACCCTGTACACCGCGGACGTCACCCGCACGCTGCCGGTGAGCGGCACCTACAGCGAGATCCAGAAGAAGATCTACGACGCCGTGTACGAGGCCCAGGAGGCCGGTATCGCGGCGGTGCGGCCCGGCGCCAAGTACCGCGACTTCCACGACGCCGCCCAGCGGGTGCTCACCGAGCGGCTCGTCGAGTGGGGTCTGGTCGAGGGACCGGTCGAGCGGGTCCTGGAGCTGGGTCTGCAGCGCCGCTGGACCCTGCACGGCACCGGCCACATGCTCGGCCTGGACGTCCACGACTGCGCGGCCGCGCGGACCGAGACGTACGTGGACGGCGTGCTGGAGCCCGGTGTGGTGCTGACGGTCGAGCCGGGCCTGTACTTCCAGAGCGACGACCTGACCGTGCCGGAGGAGTACCGCGGCATCGGCGTCCGCATCGAGGACGACATCCTGGTCACGGAGGACGGCAACCGGAACCTCAGCGCCGGGCTGCCCCGCCGGTCGGACGAGGTCGAGGCGTGGATGGCCGCGTTGAAGGGCTGAGGTCGTGATGAATGGCCGGGTACCGCCAAGTACTCGGCCATTCATCTATTTTACCCGTTTCACTAGCTTCGCCCGCTTAGCCTGCTTTGTCCGCCGATGGCTCGGGCCGGATCCACCCGGCCGCCCGCACCGCTCGCGGCGCACGGGCACCGGCATCGGCGTCGGCAGTGGCAGGGACGTCGGCAGTGGCAGGGACGTGGCATGTGCGCTGTACTGACGGAGACCGAGGGGGACACCGAGGGATCGTGGACGACTTCTGGACCGGCGTCGGTGTCGATCCGCGCCTCGAACCAGACATGCCGGACATGAGGGACGGGCGCCGGGACGGCCTGCAACGGATCCTCCGGGACGCCGTACGGGACGGCCGGCTGACGCCGGGCACGCGGTTGCCCGCGACCCGGCAGGTCGCGGCGGAGCTGGGCATCTCACGGGGCACCGCGAAGGCGGCCTACGACCAGCTCGTCGCCGAGGGCTATCTGACCGCGCGGCAGGGCTCGGGCACCCGGGTGGCGGCGCTGCCGTCCGGGGACGCGGACGCGCCGGAGGCGGCCGCACACGCGCGTGCGCCGCGTTTCGACCTGCGGCCCGGCCGCCCCGACGTCGGAGCCTTTCCGGCGGCCGCCTGGCTGCGCGCGCTGCGCCGCGCCCTCGCGGTGGCGCCCTCCGTGGCGTACGGCTACGGCGATCCGCGCGGCCGGATCGAGTTGCGCACCGCGCTCTCCGGCTATCTGGGACGGACCCGGGGGGTGCTCGCGCCGCCGGAGCGGATCGTGGTCACCTCCGGGTTCGTCCAGGGCCTCGCGCTGCTCACGCGCGTGCTGGGCGGGGGCACGGTGGCCATGGAGGACCCTGGGCTGCCGTTCCACCGGGAGGTGGTGCGGCGCAACGGCGCCCGTGTGGTGGCCGTGCCGGTCGACGAACGCGGGGTCCGCGCCGAGGCATTGGGGGACGCGGCGGCCGTGGTCGTCACGCCCGCCCACCAGTTCCCCACCGGGGTGACGCTGCACCCGGAGCGGCGCCGGGCGCTCGGCGACTGGGCACGCGCGCGGGGCGGGCTGATCGTCGAGGACGACTACGACGGGGAGTTCCGCTACGACCGCCGGCCCGTCGGCGCGCTCCAGGGCATGGCCCCGCACCAGGTCGTCTACCTGGGCACCGCCTCCAAGACGCTGGGCCCGGGGCTGCGGCTGGGCTGGATGGTGCTGCCGCCGCACCTGGTGGACGCGGTCGCCGACGCCAAGCTGCACAGCGACCACCACACGGAGTCCCTGGGCCAGTTGGCGCTGGCGGACCTGATCGACAGCCAGGGCTACGACCGGCACGTGCGCGCGTGCCGGCTCCGGTACCGGCGCCGGCGGGACCGGCTCCTGGGCCGGCTGGGCGCCGACCGCCGGGTGAGCGGGATCGCGGCCGGCCTGCACGCCCTGGTGGAGGTCGGTGACGAGGCGGAGGTACGGGCCCGGGCCGAGGCGGCGGGACTGGCCCTGGGCTGCCTGGGCGACCACTGGCACACGCCCGGCGGCACGGGACGGCCGCAGGGGCTCGTCGTCGGGTACGGGACGCCACAGGAACGGGTTTATCCACAGGCTCTGGAGGCGCTGGCCGAGGTGCTGGACGGCCGCTGAGCGGAAAAGGGTCACCTCGATGCGGTGGTCGCAGCGGCGGCAGTCCCAGAGGAAGTGGCCACCGAGGCGACGGTCACAGACCCAGAGGTCACCGAGGCGACAGTCACAGACGCAGAGGTCACCGAGGCGGCGGTCACGACGCAGAGGTCGCACAGGCAGAGGTCACAGGCTCGGATGTGCCAGACTCAGAGGTCGCACAGGCGGTGTTCACACCGCAGCGTCTTTCGTCGTGGAGGCTAGACCGCAACGAGCGGAGCGCCCTTCGTCCACTTGAGCATCTTGTCGAAGCTCACCACCGTGCCGCCCCGGCCGGGCTTGTTGCCGATGTGGACGTGATCGGCGAGTTCCCTGATCAGACAGAGCCCGCGGCCGTGCTCCGCATCCACCCGCGCGGGCCGTATGGCCGGGGGGTGCGCGAAGCCCGGCCCGGAGTCGGTCACTTCGATCCGGCACCTCTCGCCGTCCAGATAGGCGGTCACCCGGTACACCCCCGAGGCGCCGCGCGCGCCGCCGCCCCCGTGCTCCACGGCGTTCGCGCATGCCTCGGTCAGGGCGACGGACAGATCGTAGGAGATGTCCGGATCCACGCCCGCCGTCTCCATCGCGCCGAGCAGCAGCCGTCTCGCCAGGGGAACGCTCGCGGCCTCGCGGCGCAGATGGAGTGACCACCAGATGCTCATGCTCCAGCCTCCTGGCCGCGGCTCGACATACCGTTACCTATTGCCGCGCGCGCCCGGGTGTAAGCACACCGTTGACGTGACGCCGCCCATACGGGGGATGCACTCAGACATGAATCGGTGTATGGAGAGAGTTTCGTACCTGCCGTAGGACACGCGTGGGTCGAGTGGGATGATGAGCGCGCCATGTCTGCCCCCCACCCGCGTACGGCGCGCTCCGGACACCAACTCCGGATCCTGCGGGCCGCGGTGTTCGCCGCGGTCTGCGTCGTGCTGTCCGCGGCCGGGCATGCCCTGGCCTCCTGCGCCTCCGTCCCGCTGTGGACACTGGCCGTCGGCTTCCTGGGCTCCCTGGTGCTTGTGGCGCCGCTCGCCGGGCGGGAGCGCTCGCTGCCGGGCATCGCCGCGCTGCTCGCGTTCGGCCAGATCGTGCTGCACGCGTTGTTCGGGCTGGGGCAACACGGTATGACTGCCATGTCGTCCGGCGCGGTGCCGTCGGGTTCGACGGGCGCCATGGGTTCGATGGGGTCAATGGGCTCCATGGACTCGATGAGCGGGACGACCGACGCCACCCTGGTCGAACAGGCCGCGCGGCTCGTCTGCGGCGCCGGCGCCGCGGCGATCTCCCCTGCCCACGCCTACCGGATCCTGGCGGACGCCCACCTGATCACCGGCTCCTCCGGTCCGGTCCCCGGCTCCGCCGGCCTGAACGCGACGCAGCACGCGGCCGCCGCCACCACCGGTTCCGCCGGTTCCGCCGGCACCTCCTCCTTCTCCTTCTGTTCCTTCGGCGCGCTGCTGCCGTCGCTGCCGATGCTGCTCGGCCACCTCCTCGCGGCGGTCGTCGCCGGCTGGCTGCTGCGCCACGGCGACCTGGCCCTGCTGCGCCTGATGGAGCTGTCGACGCGCGGGGTCGCCGAGGCGGCGCTCGTACGGTCCCTGCGCGGGGCGCTCGCGCTGGCCCGCGCGCTCCGCGGCGGCCTCACGGGCGAGCGGAATCCCGGCCCGCGGCTGCGGCGCAGCACCCCGCACGACACGCCCGCCCCGCACACCACCGCGCTCCAGCACACGGTGGTCCGGCGCGGTCCCCCGGCCGCGCCCGCACTCGTCCTCGCCGCCTGACGCGACGCGACCCCGCTCCACCGAGGTCCGGCCAACCAGGATCCAGCCACTGCGATCCGGCCACCGGGATCCGGGAGGAGAAGGCCGCCGCGTACCGCGGCACGCGCGCGTGCGTACGCGCGCCCTTCTTCCTGACCGGAGATCCACCGGAACTCACTCGGAGTGGAGTGCTTTCTGCCATGAAGGCTTCTCGTATCGCCGCCGTCACCGCCGTCGCGGGCTCGGCCGTCCTCGCCCTGTCCGCACCCGCCTTCGCGCACGTCACCGTGCAGCCGGAGGGCGTGGCGGCCAAGGGCGGCTACGCGGTCGTCGACTTCAAGGTCCCCAACGAGCGCGACGACGCCTCGACCACCAAGGTGGAGGTCAACCTCCCCACCGACCACCCGCTGGCCTCGGTGATGCCGGAGGCGGTCGACGGCTGGACGGTGCAGGTCACCAAGTCCACGCTGGCCAAGCCCGTCGAGGTGCACGGCGAGAAGATCAACCAGGCCGTCACCAAGGTCACCTGGACCGCCGACGGCAAGGGCATCCAGCCCGGCTACTTCCAGAAGTTCCCGCTGTCCGTCGGCGCCCTGCCCGAGGACACCGACGAACTCGTCTTCAAGGCCGTCCAGACGTACGACAACAAGGACGTCGTGCGCTGGATCGAGGTGCCGGAGAAGGGTCAGGCCGAACCGGAGAACCCGGCCCCGGTCCTCGCCCTGACCGCCGCGTCCGACGACGGGCACGCCGACTCCGCCGCGGGCACGGGCAGCTCCTCGAGCCAGACGGACACGGCGGCCACCGGCAAGGACGCGGCCACCACCAAGGCGTCGGACTCCTCCGGCGGCAGTGACACCACCGCGCGGGTGCTCGGCATCGTCGGCATCGTCGTCGGCGCGGCCGGCATCGCGTACGCCCTGATCACCGGGCGGCGCCGGACCACCGCCTGATCTCGTTCACCAGTGGTGTGCACCGGGGCCGGGCGGCCCCCGCACCGACCCCGGCGCACACCGGAACTTTCACATCTGGGACATTTTTCTATGCGCAAGACAACGTTCGCCGCGGCCGCGCTGCTCGCCGCCGCCACTTTGACCCTCTCCGCCTGCGGCAGCGGGGACGACAGCAAGTCGCCCGTGGCCGTGGTCTCGGAGGAGTCCGGCTCGACCAAGGCCGCCACCGTCCTCGATCAGCCGTTCGAGAAGCCGGACCTGGTCCTCACCGACGCCCAGGGCAAGAAGTACGACCTGCGCGCGGAGACCAAGGGCCACCCCACGCTGGTCTACTTCGGCTACACGCACTGCCCCGACGTCTGTCCGCTGACCATGAACAACCTCGCGGTCGCCAAGAAGGCGCTGCCGAAGGCGGAACAGGACGAGCTGCGGGTGGTGTTCGTCACCACCGACCCGGGCCGTGACACACCCGCCGAGCTGGGCAAGTGGCTCAAGGGCATCGACCCGCAGTTCATCGGTCTGACCGGTGACTTCGCCACCATCCAGGCCGCCGCCCGCTCCCTCGGTATCTCCATCGAACCGACGAAGAAGGACAAGAACGGCAAGCTCATCTCCGTGCACGGCACCCAGGTCGTCGCCTTCTCACCGAAGACCGACGCCGGCTACCTCCTCTACGGCGAGAACGCCACCGTCGACGACTACACCAAGGACCTTCCCAAGATCGTCAAGGGAGCGAATCCGTGACGCGCCTCGCCCTGCCCGCCGCCGCACTGGCGGGCACGCTGGCCCTCGCGGGCTGCGGTGGCTCCGACGACTCAAAGGCAGATCTTTCGGTCAGTTCCGTCTATATGCCTCAGCCGGTCTCGACGGCCGACATGGCGGCCGGGTTCCTGACGATCGTGAACAAGGGCGGTACGAAGGACGAGTTGACCTCGGTCACCAGTGACCAGGCGGGCCGGATAACCCTGCACTCCACCAGCGGCGGGACCATGCAGGAAGTCGCCTCCTTCGCCATACCCGCGCACGGCCGGCTCGTCTTCGCGAGCGGCGGCAACCACCTGATGTTCGAGAACCTGAAGCACCAGCCGAAGCAGGGCGACACGATCACGCTCCGGCTGAAGTTCGCCGACTCCGGTCCCCTCACCGTTGAGATGCCCGTGAAGTCGGCCACGTACAACCCGTCGACCGATCACTGAGGAGGGAACCACCTTGACGCGGACCACCACCTCCCGCCTGCGGATCCTGGTGCTGCTGCTCCTGGCCGTCAGCGGCGCGCTGCTGGCCGGCGCCGGCCCGGCCTCCGCGCACGCAGCGCTGCTCGGCAGCGACCCCGCTCAGGGGGTGGTGGTCGACAAGGCTCCGGACAAGGTGTCGCTCACCTTCTCCGAGCAGGTCGCGATGAACAACGGTTCAGTGCGGGTGCTGGACCCCAAGGGCAAGCGGGTCGACAGCGGCGAGCCGGCCCACGTCAGCGACGCGACGTACGCGGTGCGGCTCGTGAGCGGCCTGGGGGAGGGCACGTACACCGTCGCCTACCAGGTCGTCTCCGCCGACAGCCATCCCGTCGCCGGTGCCTACACCTTCTCCGTCGGCGCCCCCTCCAAGACCACGGTCTCGGTCTCCGGCGAGACGGTGGGCGACGGAGTCGTCGGCTGGCTCTACGAGTTCGGCCGCTATGTGTCGTACGCCGGCTACGTCGTGCTGGTGGGCGGGGCCGTCTTCGTCCTCGCGTGCTGGCAGCGCGGGTCCGGGGCGCGGGCCGTGCAACGCCTCGTCGTCGGCGGCTGGCTCGCCCTGACCGCCGCCACGCTCTGGCTGCTGCTCCTGCGCGGCTCCTACACCGGTTCCGGGACCTTCGGCGAGATCTTCGACCTGGACCTGCTCGGTCAGGTGTTGCAGACCAAGTCCGGGGCCGCGCTGGTCTCCCGGTTGCTGCTGCTCGCCGCCGCCGCGCTGTTCCTCGCCGTGCTCTTCGGCGCCTACGACAAGCGGAAGGACGAGGAGAAGCGCGACCTGACCTTCGGGCTCGCGGTCGGCGGGACCGTGGTCGCCGCCGGGCTCGCGGCGAGCTGGGCCATGGCCGAGCACGCCTCGACCGGTCTCCAGCCGGGGGTCGCCATGCCGGTCGACGTGCTGCACCTGCTGGCCGTCGCCACCTGGCTGGGCGGTCTCGTCGCCCTCCTCGTCGCGCTGTACCGGGCGCCCGCCGGGACACCGGTCGGCGCCACCGCCGTACGCCGCTTCTCGGCCATCGCCTTCGGATCCGTACTCACCCTGGTCGCCACCGGCGTCTACCAGTCCTGGCGGCAGCTGGGCTCCTGGTCTGCGTTCACCGACACCCGGTACGGACAACTGCTGCTCATCAAGATCTGCCTGGTGGCGCTGATGGTCGGCATCGCGTGGACCTCCCGACGGTGGACGGCCCGGCTCGCGAACGCGTCCACCGCGCGGACCGGGGCGGCAGGATCCGAGTCGGCGGGACCCGAGACGGCGGGACCCGAGACGGCGGGATCCGAGACGGCGCGGGCCGGAACGAGGCGGGCCGAGACGGCGACGTCGGACGCCGAGCTGTCCGAAGCGGGGACGGCCGACGCGGACCAGTCCGAGGCGGGAACGATCGAGAAGACCCCGGCCGAGGTACGGACGTCGGAAGGGGCGTCGGAAGGGACGTCGGCCCAGGTACAAGCGGCGGAATCGGCCGAGAAGGAGCAGGTCGCCGCGTCGGCCACGGCCCGTGGGGCCGCGCTGTCCGAGCCGGCCGCCTCCGGCGAGTCCGCACCCGCCGGTACCGTCACCGCGCGCGCCGCCCAACTGGCCCGGCAGCAGGCCGCCGTGGACGCCGCCCGGCAGAAGCGGCTGCGGGACGCCGACCCGAACCGTTTCGGGCTGCGCCGCTCGGTGCTCGCGGAGGCGGGCGTCGCCGTCGTCCTGCTCGCCGTCACCACCGTGCTGACCCAGACCGAGCCCGGACGCACCGAGCTGGAGGCGCAGGCCGCCCAGACGTCGTCCCCGTCCTCCTCGGCGTCGGCGTCGTCCGGCGTGGTGGCCCTGGACATGCCGTTCGACACCGGCGGCCAGGACGGCAAGGGCGTGGTACGGATCGACCTCGACCCCGCGCGCGTGGGCGGCAACGAACTCCACGTCTATGTGCAGCGGCCCAACGGCCGTGCCTTCGACATCCCCGAGGTGAAGATCGCCTTCACCCTCGAAGCGAAGAACATCGGCCCGCTCCCCGTGACGCCCGACCACATCACCACCGGGCACTGGTCGGCGAGCGGAGTGCAGATCCCCATGGCCGGCGACTGGAAGGTCGCCGTGACCGTGCGCACCTCCGACATCGACCAGACGACCGTCTCCAAGAACGCGCAGATCGGCTGAACCGCACCATGCCAGACCAGTCCACGCCCTCCGGAAAGCCCACAACCGAGCAGTCCGCAACCGACCAGTCCGCAGCCGAGCAGTCCGCAGCCGAGCAGTCCGCAGCCGAGCAGTCCGCAGCCGAGCAGCACCGCCACGGGGCGGGCATATCACGGCGGACGCTGCTCGGTACCGCCGGTGCCACCGGTCTGGCGCTCGGCGCGGCGGGCGGCGCCGTGGGCTACACGACCGCGCCCGCCCAGGCCACACCGCTGACCTCGGTGGGCGCCGACCGGGCGATGTTTCACGGGAAACATCAGCCCGGCATCACCGAGGGTCTCCAGGCCCGCGGTCACCTCATCGCCTTCGACCTGGCGGCGGGCGCGGGCCGCACCGAGGCGGCGGCCCTGCTGCGCCGCTGGTCGGCGACTGCCGGGCGACTGATGGCGGGCGAGCCGACCGGGCACGACGACACCGATGTCGCCCGGGACGCCGGGCCGTCCTCGCTGACGGTCACCTTCGGCTTCGGACGCTCCTTCTTCACCCGCACCGGGCTGGAGAAGCAGCGGCCGGCCGCCCTCGACCCGCTGCCCGACTTCTCCTCCGACCAGCTCGACAAGGCACGCAGCGACGGCGACCTGTGGGTGCAGATCGGCGCGGACGACGCCCTGGTCGCCTTCCACGCCCTGCGCGCGGTCCAGAAGGACGCGGGCACCGCCGCCCGGATGCGCTGGCAGATGAACGGCTTCAACCGCACCCCCGGCGCCACGTCCCGTCCCATGACGGCCCGCAATCTGATGGGGCAGATCGACGGAACCGGCAATCCGAAAACCACGGACGCGGACTTCGACCAGCAGATCTTCGTGCCCGGGTCGGGCGAGCCCGCCTGGATGGCGAACGGCTCGTACGCCGTCGTACGCCGGATCCGCATGCTCCTCGACGACTGGGAGAAGCTGTCGGTCTCCGCCCAGGAGGGCGTCATAGGGCGCCGGAAATCCACCGGGGCACCGCTCAGCGGAGGCACCGAGACGACCGCGATGAACCTGGAGAAGGCCGACGCCCAGGGCAATTACGTCGTCCCCATCAACGCGCACGCCCGTATCACCCGGCCCGACCAGAACGGGGGCGCGGCCATGCTCCGGCGACCGTTCTCGTACCACGACGGCTTCGACCCGGACGGGACGCCGGACGCGGGGCTGCTGTTCGTCTGCTGGCAGGCGGATCCGCTGCGCGGCTTCGTGCCGGTGCAGCGCAAGCTGGACCGGGGCGACGCGCTGTCGAAGTTCATCCGCCACGAGGCCAGCGGCCTGTTCGCGGTCCCGGGCGGGGCGGCGGAGGGCGAGTACGTGGGGCAGCGGCTGCTGGAAGGGTGAGGCCCCGGTGAGACGCGGTCCGGTTGTGGTCGGGACCTGGTGATAGGCGGGAGGCCGTGTCCGGCCTGGGCCCGGTGAGACGCGGTCCGGTGGCGGTCGGGCCAGACCCGCGGTCCATGTCCGGCGTGGCCCCGTGAGACGCGACCCGGCTGCGGTCGGGACCTGGAGAAACGCGATCCGCGTCCGGCCCGCGCCCCGTGCGGCATGGTCGGGTTCCGGTGGGGCCGGGTGGCACGCGGTCCGTCTCCGGTGAAGCGCCCGTGAGCGCGACCCGGCTGCGGTCGCGGGGCGCCTGCCCCGTTGTCGCCGTCGGGGCCCGGCGATACGCGTGAGCCGGGTTCGGCCGCGGCCACTAGGGTGAAGTCATGCCAGCGAGCTACGCGTATCTCGGTCCCGAGGGGACCTTCACCGAGGTCGCCCTGCGCACGCTTCCTGAGGCGGCCACCCGGGAACTGATCCCGTACGTGTCCGTGCAGTCCGCGCTGGACGCGGTGCGCGCCGGGGACGCCGAGGCCGCGTTCGTGCCCATCGAGAACTCGGTCGAGGGCGGGATCACCACCACCCTGGACGAACTGGTCGCGGGCGCCCCGCTGATGATCTACCGCGAGGTGCTGCTGTCGATCACCTTCGCGCTGCTGGTGCGGCCCGGCACCCGACTGTCCGACGTCAAGACGGTCACCGCCCACCCGGCGGCCCAGCCGCAGGTCCGCAACTGGCTCCAGGCCAGCCTCCCGGACGCCCGCTGGGAGTCGGCCGCCTCGAACGCGGACGGCGCCCGCCTGGTCCAGGAGGGCCGGTACGACGCCGCCTTCGCGGGTGAGTTCGCCGCCGCCCGCTACGGGCTCGTCGCCCTGGAGACCGGGATCCACGACACGGAGAACGCCCAGACACGGTTCGTGCTGGTCGGCCGGCCCGCCCGGCCCGCCGCACCCACCGGGGCGGACAAGACCTCGGTGGTGCTGTGGCAGCGCGACGACCATCCGGGCGGGCTGCGCGACCTGCTCGGCGAGTTCGCCACCCGGGGCATCAACCTCATGCTGCTCCAGTCCCGGCCGACCGGGGCCGGCATCGGCCACTACTGCTTCTGCGTCGACGCCGAGGGGCACATCGCCGACCGCCGTATGGCCGAGGCCCTGATGGGGCTGAAACGGATCTGTCTGCAGGTACGATTCCTCGGCTCGTACCCACAGGCGGACACCGGGCCGGACGAGGTGCGGCCCACGCCGCACGGCACCTCGGACGCGGAGTTCGTGGCGGCGGCGGACTGGCTGGCGCAGTGCCAGGACGGTCGTTTCTAGCCAGTCCTACCTGCATATCTTCGTTATCCACAGGAGTTATCCACAGGCACCCATCTCGACCTGGGGACAAGTCGACAAGGAGGGGTCAGACGGTCGACAAATCGGTTCGAGAGGTCGGAGGGGGTCATCGTCACGCCGGTCGGCCGTCGTCCACCCGTTTCTCATGGTTCATCTTTTGGGGCGACCTCTTTCCACCCGAAAGTGGGTGTCACCCCAGTTTGAACGGGGAATTCTTCAGCTCTACCCGGACTTCCGGAGTGATCAATTCCGTAATCCACAGAACTTCCACACAGCCTGTGGATAACTCTCCCGGAGGCGTCGACCCCTGTGGACAACCTCGCCCCCAAGTCCCTTTCTCCTCAAGGAATTCGAGTCAACCCGACGCTCCGCGCATACTCCGTCCCGGGGAGTGAGACGGCCTCAATTGACACACTGGGCAATTGCCGCACAACTGAACGTAAGCCGTCATTTCGGAAAGTGATCGAATAACGATTCGTTGGCGGCACCCCCACACCGGTAGCCTTGGGCCCGTGATTGACCTTCGCCTGCTCCGTGAGGACCCCGACCGTGCGCGCGCCTCCCAGCGCGCCCGTGGAGAGGATGTCGCGCTCGTCGACTCCCTCCTGTCCGCCGACGAGCGGCGCAGGTCGTCCGGCGTCCGCTTCGACGATCTGCGGGCCGAGCAGAAACAGCTCGGCAAGCTCATCCCGAAGGCTTCCGGCGACGAGAAGGCCGAACTGCTGGCACGCGCCGAGCAGCTCAAGGCCGATGTCAAGGCCGCCGACGCGGACCGCGACGCGGCCGACACCGAGACCCAGGAACTGCTCCTCCGGCTCGGCAACCTCGTCCACCCCGACGTGCCCGTCGGCGGCGAGGAGGACTTCGTCACGCGGGAGACGCACGGCACGATCCGCGATTTCGACGCGGAGGGCTTCACTCCCAAGGACCACCTGGAGCTGGGCCAGCTCCTCGGCGCGATCGACGTCGAGCGGGGCGCCAAGGTCTCGGGTTCGCGCTTCTACTTCCTCACCGGCATCGGCGCCCTGCTGGAGCTGGCCCTGGTGAACGCCGCGATGGCCCAGGCCACGGCGGCCGGATTCACGCCGATGCTGACCCCGGCACTGGTCCGCCCGCAGTCCATGGCCGGCACCGGCTTCCTCGGCCAGGCAGCCCAGGACGTCTACCACCTCGACAAGGACGACCTGTACCTGGTCGGCACCTCCGAGGTGGCGCTGGCGGCCTACCACATGGACGAGATCCTGGACGCCGACCGGCTGCCGCTGCGCTACGCGGGCTTCTCGCCCTGCTTCCGCCGCGAGGCCGGTTCGCACGGCAAGGACACCCGGGGCATCTTCCGGGTGCACCAGTTCGACAAGGTCGAGATGTTCTCCTACGTCGCCCCCGAGGAGTCGCAGGAGGAGCACCGGCGGCTGCTGGAGTGGGAGAAGCAGTGGCTGATCTCGCTCGAACTGCCGTTCCGCGTCATCGACGTGGCCTCGGGCGACCTGGGTTCCTCGGCCTCCCGCAAGTTCGACTGCGAGGCGTGGATCCCGACCCAGGGCAAGTACCGCGAGCTGACGTCCACCTCGGACTGCACCGAGTTCCAGTCCCGCCGGCTGCAGATCCGGGTCCGTGACGGCAAGAAGGTCCGCCCGCTGGCGACGCTGAACGGCACGCTGTGCGCCGTACCGCGCACCATCGTGGCGATCCTGGAGAACCACCAGCAGGCCGACGGCTCCGTGCGCGTGCCCGAGGTGCTGCGCCCGTACCTGGGCGGCCGGGAGGTCCTGGAGCCGGTGGCCAAGTGACCACCGGATTCCCCTACGGCCTCATCGCCACCGACCTCGACGGCACGCTGCTGCGCTCCGACGGGTCGGTCTCCCGGCGCACCCGTGACGCGCTCGCCACGGCCGCCGCGGCGGGCGCGGCCCACATCGTCGTCACCGGCCGCGCCGTCCCCTGGACCCAGCACATTCTCGACGACCTCGGCTACCGGGGCCTCGCGGTGTGCGGTCAGGGTGCGCAGGTCTACGACGCCGGGGAGCACCGCCTGCTGACGTCCGTGACCCTGGACCGTCCGCTGGCGGGAGTGGCCCTGGCCAAGATCGAGGCCGAGGTCGGCCCGCTGTTCCTCGCGGCGAGCCGGTCCGGCCTGGACGGCGAGGTGCTGGTGGGCCCCGGGTACGCGGTCAACGGGTCGCTTCCGTCGACGCCGTTCACGGACGTGGCCGATCTGTGGGCCGCCCCGCTGACCAAGATCTACATACAGCACCCGGAGTTGTCGGACGACGAACTGGCCGAGGCCGCGCGGCGCGCGGCAGGCGGATTCGTCACGGTCGCCATGGCCGGCGAGGGCGTCGTCGAACTGCTTCCGCTGGGGCTGACCAAGGCCACGGGACTCTCCGTGGCGGCCCGCCGCCTCGGCCTGAAACCGGCCGACACGATCGCCTTCGGCGACATGCCCAACGACATCCCGATGTTCGGCTGGGCCGCTCACGGGGTGGCCATGGCCAATGCCCACGAGGAACTCAAGGCGGTGGCGCACGAGGTGACGTCCTCCAACGACGAGGACGGCATCGCGGTGGTCCTGGAGCGCCTGCTGAACGGCGACAACTGACCGACCGCCCGCCGGGAAGCCGCCCCTCCGAGCCGTGCCGCCGCCGGCGGACGGGCCGCCCGCCGGCGATCCCCCTGGGGCCGGCCACCGGAAGCCGCTCCCGCCGCCCAGCGGTCAGTGGTCAGGCGCACGCATGCTTTCGCCCTGCGGTTGACGGTGGTGCGGCGGTGGTGCGGTCGGCCCTGGTGCAACTGACCTCGGGACCTGAGGCCGGACCGGTGTCCCCGGGCCCGCAGCCCGCCCAAGCACCGAGCCCCTTCGGACCGGCCCCCGGTCGAGAAGCCCGGCCAAGTCCCAGTGACAACGTCTCGCGGAGGATGCACGGATCGAACGTGCGCGGGCTTTCCAGCCCGACCACGGCTTAGCAAGCCGGTGCCTTACCACTCGGCCAATCCTCCGGGTGGGCGGCCCACGCGAGAGCGACATCGCGTGCTCGAAGCGGCCGCCCCGGGCAGCTCCCCGTGCGGAGCGGGCTCAGGCGGCGGAGTGGGTAGTCACACCGCAGCCCGCCACAGGCTGCCCTGACGGGAACCAGACGTACTGTCGTGCATGGACATCGCCCGGCTCCTCTCCCAGAACGTGGCGCCGGGTCTGTCCCGGCGGTGTGGGCACGGACCACTGTGCCGGGCCGGGCGAACCGACGCCACTGAATTAACCGGCGGACGCCTACCGTCGGCGCCACCTGCGCCGACGCGCCTTGCTGAAGAACCAGCCCGCCGGTGGCTCGTCCGACCGCCATGGCTGGGGCTCGGGCTCATGGGAACGCCAGCGTGCGGCGAGCATACGGGCCCGGCCGGACGGCTCGGATCTGTCGGCGCCCCGTATGAAGTCGTCGTCCAGGACGACGCCGTCCCACGCCTCGTCCTCGGATCGCCCGCCGTCGTCGTACTGTGGCGCCTCGTCAGCCATCCCCGTGCCTCCTAGCGGTGCATCGCATCCCCCATTTGTCCCAGTGTGCCCGGCCCGAGGTGAAGCCCCCGTCAAGACCGGGGCTTCACCTCAGAAGCGGTCTACTCCTCTCCGGCCAGGGTCAGCGACCGCAGCTTCTGCCCCGCGTACCAGGTGGCCAGGACGGTGACCACGACCAGCAGCACCGTCGCCGTGACCAGTCCCACGTCCGAGGTGATCAGATCGCCGCCGGCGACCTGGTGGGCGACGGCCAGTGACCACTGCTGCACGCTCAGCGTGCGCACACCGGGCACCAGGGAGCCGAACAGCGCCTCCCAGACGAGCGCGTAGACCAGCCCGAAGACCACCGCGTGCCGGGAGACCGTGCCCAGCAGGAGGAAGACCGCCGCGTACGCAATCGAGGCGACCAGCGAGGCGACCGTGTAGGCGACGGCGACCTGCTGCCCGTTGCCGTTCAGGATCAGGCCCGCGATCAGGGTCGGTACCGCGGAGAACACCATCGTCACCGCGACCGCCACGATCAGCTTGGTGAAGATGATCGTCGGCCGCTTGATCGGCTTGGACAGCAGATACACCACGGAGCCGTCGTCGATCTCCGGACCGATCGCGCCGGTGCCCGCGATGACGGCGACGATCGGCACCATCGCGGCGAGCGCGAAGCCGCCCAGAACGTCCGCGGCCGTCTGGTCGTCGGCTCCGGCGAGGGCCCGCACGGCCACCGCGATCACGATCAGCAGCAGGGGCAGAGCGCCCAGGATGAGGGCCCGACGGCGGCCGAGCAGAGCCCGGTAGGTGAGCCGGGCGACTGTGGGGTCGTACATCTTCGGCCTCCTACGCCGCGACCAGATACGAGAAGACGGACTCCAGGGACTCGTCGGACGGCGAGACCGTGAGCAGCCGGATGCCGTGGTCGCGGGCGACCTTCGGCAGCAGCGTGGTGAAGCGGCCGAAGTCGACGGCCTGGATGCGCAGCGCACCCTCGGTGAGGTCGACCTCGATGCCGGACGTCGACGGATCGGCGATCAGCGCCGCCGCGAGGGCCCGGTCGTCGCTGGAGCGCACCAGGTAGCGGTGCGGGCGATCGGTCATCAGGCGGCGGATCCTGCGGAAGTCGCCGCTGGCCGCGTGCCGCCCGGCGACGATGACCTCGATGTGCCAGGCGAGTTGCTCGACCTCTTCGAGGATGTGCGAGGAGAACAGCACCGTGCGGCCCTCGTCGCCCATGCGCCGCAGCAACTCCATGAGCTGCATGCGCTGGCGCGGGTCCATGCCGTTGAACGGCTCGTCGAGCAGCAGCAGCGAGGGTTCGTGGACCAGCGCGGAGGCCATCTTCACGCGCTGGCGCATGCCCTTGGAGTACGTGGAGATCTTCCGGTCCTGCGCGTACTCCATCTCGACCGTGGCCAGGGCGTGCTGGGCCGCCTTGTCCCCCAGGCCGTGCAACTCGGCGTTGGCGACGACGAATTCGCGTCCGGTGAGGAAGTCGTACATCGCCTCGCGCTCGGGGACGATGCCGATGTGCCGGTAGATGTCCTCGTTGCGCCACACCGGCTGTCCGTCGAGGGTGACCGAGCCGGTGGAGGGGGCGAGGAAGCCGCCCATCATGTTGATCAGGGTGGATTTTCCGGCGCCGTTGGGGCCGAGCAGGCCGGTGACACCGGGGCCGATCGTCATGGTGACGTCGTTGACGGCGACCACGTTGCCGAACCAGCGGGAGACGTGGTCGATGGAGAGCGTGGTCACAGTCCCACCTTCTGGTAGCGGCGCAGCAGGAGGCCGTAGCCGGCGGCGATCAGGCCCAGCGCGACGAGCAGATGGACCACGCCCGCGCCGGTGGACGGGCCGGCCCCTCCGGGGTAGGCGGAGGTGGCCCCCAGGAAGGCGGACTGCACACCGTCGACGAGTGTGATCGGTGAGAACAGGCCGATCCAGGCGATCGCGCCGGTGCTGCCCTGTGCGTCCGCGATGGCCTGGAGCGTGGAGACCGCGCCGTAGGAGATGGTCAGCACGGCGATCACGGCAGCGATGCCGAAGCCGCGGCGCGGGGTGACGGCGGCGATGACCAGTCCGATGCCGGCGAACAGCAGCGAGAGCAGTGCCACGGAGACCAGCCCCTGTGCGAATTCCTTGGTCTGGTGCGCGAACCCGAGCTTCGCCAGCAGCGCGCCCACGTAGAGCACGGCCAACGGGGCCGCGGTGAGGATGAACAGCGCCGAGGCCAGCGCCGCGTACTTGGCGCGGACGTAGTCGGCGGTCTCGATGGGCCGCGAGAAGTACAGCGGCACCGTCTTGAAGCGCAGGTCCCGCGAGACGGACTGGGGCGCCTGCGAGGCGACGTACAGGCTGATGACCGCCTGCATGACGATCGCGTAGCGCGTGTAGTCCAGCGGCAGTTCCTTCGCCTTGGTGACGACGGCGACCGCGACCATGATGGCCGCGGGCACGCACATCACGATGAACAGCAGCATCGGCAGCGCCTTGGACTTCACCGAACGGCCGAGGCCGTAGGCGCCGCGCAGGGACTGCGAGTAGAGGGAGCGGCGGGCGTACGAGCGGCCCAGACGGGGGCCGTCGTAGGTGCGGTACCCGATGTTGTGGATCCGGGTCTGGTCTCCCGAGGGCGCGGCTACCGGGTGTTCAGCTGCCATGGCCGACCGCCTCCTTCCGCTGCTCGTCGCTGTCCCGGAACACCTCCGAGATGTGGTGCCTGCGCTGCTCCATGCGGACCAGTCCGAGACCGAGGTCGGCGACGACATCGCGGACCAGGTCGTACGTCTCCTCGCCGGAGGCGGTCAGCAGCAGGATGTGTCCGGCGCCGGGCAGGCCGCTGCCTTCGTCGTGGACGTCCACCCCACGCGCGTGGAGCGCGTCGCGCACCGCGTGGGTGCCGCTCGGGTGGGTGTCGCTGTCGGTGACCTCGATCGCCAGGGTGGTGGTGGTCTGGGTGAAGTCCCGGGTGGAGCTGGAGCGCAGGAGCTGGCCGCCGTCGACCACCACGACGTGGTCGCAGGTGCGCTCCAGTTCGCCCAGCAGGTGGGAGGTGACCAGGACCGAGATACCGAAGTCGGTGTGGATGCGGCGGATCAGGCCGAGCATCTCGTCGCGGCCGACCGGGTCGAGGCCGTTGGTCGGCTCGTCGAGGAAGACCAGCTGGGGGTCGTGGACCAGCGCCTGGGCGAGCTTCACGCGCTGCTTCATGCCGGTCGAGTAGCCGCCGATGGGACGGTAGCGCTCCTCGTACAGACCGACGTGGCGCAGGGTGTCCGCGGTGCGCTCGCGGGCGGAGGCCGGCGGGAGTCCGGACATCCGGGCCATGTGGACGACGAACTCGGTGGCCGAGACATCGGGCGGCAGGCAGTCGTGCTCCGGCATGTACCCGACCCGCTCGCGGATGTCGGCACCCTTGGTGGCGACATCGAGGCCGAGCACCTCGGCGCGGCCCTCGGTGGCGGGGGAGAGACCCAGCAGGATCTTGATCAACGTTGATTTGCCGGCCCCGTTGGCGCCCACGAGGCCCGTCACACCGGGTCCCACGTCCACGGAGAGCCGGTCAAGAGCGGTCACCCGGGGGAACCGCTTGCTCAGGCTTTCGGTCGCGATCACAGTCACGCCTTCGACGGTAGTGACCCGTGGCCATGGCGGTCGTCAGACCGGAGAGCCGTCTTCGCGTCACTCTCCAGTCGTACGGACCCGTAGGGGACGCCCTGCCTGAGAGCTACCCAGAGTTGTCCACAGCCGACGATCTCGCCTATTGACGCGGCCTCTAACAACTGTCACATTCACCAGTGTCACGTTACGGGCGAGTAGCGCAACCGACGGCCGGGCCGGGCCGGGCTCCCGCACGGACGGCGGCCCGGGGAAGGCGGGGCGGTGTCGGCATGACAACGGCAGTGGCGGACGAACTCCATACGAACCTGCGGGGATTCAGGCGGGTCCAACGCCTGGCCTACGAGTGCGCGGAGGCGGTCGCGGCGCACCTGAGGCCGGGCACCACCGAGCGCGAGGCAGCCCGCATGCAGCGCGAGTGGCTGCGCGGGCGCGGGGTGCGGGACTGGTTCCATCTGCCCTTCGCGTGGTTCGGGGACCGCACGGCGTTCGTGAACTTCCACGTGCCGCCGCAGTTCTTCCCGACCGACCGCCGTCTGGAGCCCGGGATGCCGTTCATCCTGGATCTGGCACCGGTGTACGAGGGGTTCACGGCCGGCATCGGCTACTCGGGTTCGCTCGGCGTCAACCCCGTGCAGGACCGGCTGCTGACCGACCTCCTGGCCCACCGCGAGCTGATCCTGCGCAAGGTGCGCGAGCGGCGCCCGCTGCGGGAGATATACGCGGACGTGGACCGCCTCATGGTCCGCCAGGGCTATGCCAACCGGCACCGCGCGTACCCCTTCGGGGTGATCGCCCACAAGGTGGACCGGGTGCGGCAGCGCCGCTGGTCGCCGCGGCTCTTCGGATTCGGCACCCAGGCCCTGAAGGGGCTGGCGTCCGACGCGCTGCACGGCCACCGCGAGGGCTGGTCGCCGCTGTGGTCCCCCCACCGGTTCTCCGACCACCCGCCGCAGCCCGGCCTGTGGGCGGTCGAACCGCACCTCGGCTTCCGGGGTACGGGCGCGAAGTTCGAGGAGATCCTGGTGGTCACCGGCTCCCGGGACCCCGAGCAGAGCGCATTCTGGTTGGAGGACGAGCCGCCGTGGTGGTCCCCCCGCGCGCGGGAGTGCGACTACGGCCACGGGAGCGAGTCCGGGGCCGGCGGCGGGAGCAGAGCCGGGAGCAGGATCAGGGTCGGTGGCGAGATCGGGGCTGGGGTCGGGACCGGGGGCGGTTCCGACCCCGGAAACGGATGCGGCCCCCGGGGCGGGTACGACCCCGGGAGCGGGTACGGGCCCGCGGGTGCACGACGCTGGGCGGAGGACACGTGATGACGCTGAAGGACGCGCGGGAGCGCCGGGTGCGCACCGGCGGGGTCGAGCTGTGCGTGGCGGAGCTGGGTGACCCGGAGCAGCCGACGGTGGTGCTCGTGCACGGCTATCCGGACAGCAAGGAGGTCTGGTCGGAGGTCGCCGCCCGGCTCGCCGACCGCTTCCACGTGGTGCTGTACGACGTGCGCGGCCACGGCCGCTCGACGGCCCCCGAGCCGTTGCGGGGCGGGTTCACGCTGGCCAAGCTCACGGACGACTTCCTGGCCGTCGTGGACGCGGTCAGCCCGGACCGGCCGGTGCACCTGGTGGGGCACGACTGGGGATCGGTGCAGTCCTGGGAGTTCGTCACGGTCGACCGCACCGAGGGCCGCATCGCATCGTTCACCTCGATGTCCGGTCCGTCCCTCGACCACTTCGGGCACTGGATCAACGCGCGCGTGAAGCGTCCCACGCCCCGCCGGGTGGGCCAGCTCCTCGGCCAGGGCGCCAAGTCCTGGTACGTGTACCTGCTGCACACGCCCGTCCTGCCCGAACTGGCCTGGCGCGGCCCGCTCGGCAGGCGCTGGCCGAAGATCCTGGAGCGGGTCGAACGGGTCCCTGGCGGCGACTACCCGACCCCGTCCCTGCCGCGGGACGCCGCGCACGGCGCCTGGCTGTACCGGGACAACGTGCGGTCCCGGCTGCGCGGACCGCGCCCGGACGCGTACGCGCACGCGCCCGTGCAGCTCATCACGCCCCTGGGGGACGCGTTCCTGTCCGAGAAGCTCTACGACGAACTGGAGCGGTGGGCACCGCAGTCGATCCGTCGCACGCTTCCGGCCAAGCACTGGATCCCGCGCACTCGCCCGGACCAACTGGCCGCCTGGGTCGGCGAGTTCGTCGACCGGATCGAGGGCGGACGCGCGGAGCCCGCGGTGCCCACCGGCAAGTACGCGGACCGCTTCGGCGGACAACTGGTGCTGGTCACCGGCGCGGGCAGCGGCATCGGGCGGGCGACGGCGTTCGCGTTCGCGGAGTGCGGCGCGCGCGTGGTGTCGGTCGACCGGGACGCGGAGGCCGCCGCCCGCACGGCGGAACTGTCTCGTGTGCTCGGCGCTCCCGCCGCCTGGGCGGAGACCGTCGACGTCTGTGACGAGCAGGCCATGGAGAAGCTCGCCGCCAAGGTCACCGCCGAGTACGGCGTGGTGGACGTGCTGGTCAACAACGCCGGAATCGGCCTTTCCGGATCCTTCTTCGCCACGACGTCCGACGACTGGCGTGCGGTCCTGGACGTCAATCTCTGGGGTGTCATCCATGGCTGCCGCCTGTTCGGCGGGCGGATGGCCGAGCGCGGCCAGGGCGGCCACATCGTCAACATCGCCTCGGCGGCGGCCTATCAGCCCTCCAGGGTGCTGCCGGCCTACAGCACCTCCAAGGCCGCGGTCCTGATGCTCAGCGAGTGCCTGCGCGCCGAACTCGCCGGCCAGGACATCGGGGTGACGGCGATCTGCCCCGGTTTCGTCAACACCAACATCACCTCCACCGCGCGTTTCACGGGTGTCGACGAAGAGGAACAGCGCCGTCGGCAGCGGCGCACCGCGCGGCTGTACGGGCTGCGCAACTATCCGCCGGAGAAGGTGGCGGAGGCGGTTCTGCGGTCGGTGGTGCGCGACGAGGCGGTGGTCCCGGTCACCGCGGAGGCCCGCGGCGCGCGCCTCATGTCCCGTTTTCTGCCAGGTGTGTTGCGCCGGATCGCCCGGGTGGAGCCGCGACTGTGAGGACGGGGCGGGCCGACGCCCGCCTGGGTGCGTGGATTTGATCGGTCAGACGGAGTACGTGGCAGTCCTTTGACCGGAGTTGACGTGCTCGCCACTGAACGTGGTTCTGTGGAGCGGTACTTGGACGGACCGACGGCAAGTCACGGCAATGTAAACGATCTTGACGAACCGCCCTGAACTGCCCAGGAGTTGTCCACAGATTCTCCAATTCCCCTGTGGATAACTGCACTTGACTGTGGACCAAACCTGAAGGTGAAAACAACCTGCGTGATCCACGTCTCCCCCGGCTTCCTGGTGGAGTGAACACTCGAAGAGAGAGAAACGAGAGGTCGACCTCGGACTGCCCCCGGCGACCCCGCCGCCGTACCTCTACCACGGCACCGTCGCCCGGAACCTGGACGCGATCCGCGCCACCGGCCTCCAGCCGATGAACCGGCATGACGTGCACCTCTCCGCCGACCGGGCGACCGCGACCCGGGTCGGCGCCCGCCGCGGCCGCCCCGTGGTGCTGTCGGTGGACGCGGGCGCCATGCACCGCGACGGTCACGTGTTCCACGTCAGCGCGAACGGGGTGTGGCTCACCCAGGCCGTACCACCCCACTACCTGCGGTTTCAGCAGCCCGCCGACCCACGGTGACCGGTGGGTGGCCTGGACCGCATCCCCACCGCCGAGGCCGCCGTCGCGGGTGTGCGGACCGTCAGCCCAGTTGTGCGATCGCCTCCATGGCGATCAGCTCGAAGACGCTCTCGTCCGCGGCGAAGTCCGAGTCCGGGATCGGCCAGTGGATCACGATCTCGGTGAAGCCGAGTTCCCTGTGCCTGCCGGCGAAGTCGACGAAGGCGTCGAGGGACTGCAGGGGACGCCCGCGGTCCGGCGTGAACCCCGTGAGCAGGACCTTGTCCAGGGCGTCGGCGTCGCGGCCGATCTCCGCGCACGCCTTGACCAGCTTCTCGGCCTGGTCGCGCAGGGCCTGCCGGGACTGCTCGGCAGTGCCGGTCTCGTACAGCTTCGGGTCACCCGTGGTCACCCACGCCTGCCCGTGACGCGCGGCGAGCCGCATCCCCCGGGGGCCGGTGGCCGCCACCGCGAAGGGCAGCCGGGGGCGCTGCACGCAGCCGGGAACGGTGCGCGCCTCATGCGCCGAGTAGAAATCGCCGGTGTGCGAGACACCGTCCGTCCCGTCCTCGGTCAGCAGCCGGTCCAGCAGCGGGACGAACTCCGCGAAACGGTCGGCGCGCTCTTTCGGCGTCCAGGATTCCTGGCCGAGAACGGTCGCGTCGAAGCCGTTGCCGCCCGCGCCGATACCCAGCGTGATCCGGCCGCCGGAGATGTCGTCCAGCGAGATCAGCTCCTTGGCGAGGGTCACCGGATGCCGGAAATTGGGCGACGTGACGAGGGTTCCCAGGCGGATCCGTTCCGTGACACCCGCGGCGGCCGTCAGCGTCGGTACCGCCCCGAACCACGGACCGTCGCGGAACGACCGCCAGGAGAGGTGGTCATAGGTGTACGCCGTGTGGAACCCGAGTTCCTCCGCGCGCTGCCAGGCGGAACGGCCTCCCTCGTGCCAGCGGCGGTACGGGAGGATCACTGTGCTCAGGCGCAGACTCATGGCTCAGAGCCTACGGCGACGCTCGACGAGCCCGGAAAGAGCGCCCAGCGGGAAGCCCGCGCCGTCCTGTCCCGTCCCGCGTGGCCAGGGCCGACGCCGCTCCAGCAGGCCACGGCGGGAGGGGCAGACGCCGGCGCAGCCGGACCTGCACCGACGATGCCGGCCGCCGCCGCATTCGGGCCGTATACGGCTCAGCCGTGCGAACCACCGCACGGCCGTGCTGGCATATGCGCGAGAATGGCCCGGTGACCTCAGCGACCCGACAGCCCGCGCCCCCGACTGCCGCCGTTCCGCCCCGCCTGATCGCCACCGATCTGGACGGCACCCTGCTCCGCGACGACAAGTCGGTCTCCCCGCGTACGGTCGCCGCGCTGGCCGCCGCCGAGGAGGCGGGCATCGAGGTCTTCTTCGTGACCGGCCGCCCGGCCCGCTGGATGGACGTCGTCAGCGACCATGTGCACGGTCATGGCCTGGCGATCTGCGGCAACGGCGCCGCCGTGGTCGACCTGCACGGCGGCCCCGGCGCCCACCGGTTCGTGAAGGTGCGCGAACTGGCCCGGGAGAACGCCCTGGACGCCGTACGGCTGCTGCGCGACGCCGCACCGGGCACGGTGTACGCGGTCGAGCAGACCTACGGCTTCCACCAGGAACCGGACTACCCGTATCTGCACATCGAGGTGCCCGACTCCCTCCTGCCCGCCGAACGGCTCCTCGCGGCCGGCGGACCCGGCGGCAGCGAGCCGGTGCTCAAGATCCTCGCCTACCACCCCGACCTCGACCCCGACGCCTTCCTCACACTCGCCCGGCTCGCCGTGGGCGAGCGCGCCACCGTCACCCGCTCCAGCCCCAGCGCCCTGCTGGAACTGAGCGGCCCGGGCGTCTCCAAGGCCAGCACGCTCGCCCTGTGCTGTGCCGAGCGCGGCATCTCGCCCGAGGAGGTCGTCGCCTTCGGGGACATGCCCAACGACGTCGAGATGCTGACCTGGGCCGGCCGGTCGTACGCCATGGGCAACGCCCACCCGGACGTGATCGCGGCCGCGTCGGGGCGGACGGACGGCAACAACGACGACGGCGTGGCGGCCGTCATCGAGCGGATGCTGGCGGAGCCTGCGTAGTCACCACGGCCGTGCACCGCGCAGCCGCACACCGCGCCGGGCCAGCCACGGCACCGGATCCACCGCCGATCCCGCCTCCGCCGTGACCCGTGCCTCGAAGTGCAGGTGCGGCCCGGTCGAATTGCCCGTCGTGCCCGACAGGCCGATCCACTGCCCCGAGTCCACCCGGTCCCCCTCCCCGACGGCCACGGCGGCCAGATGCGCGTACTGCGTGCAGTAGCCGTCGGAATGCCGGATCACGATCTGGACGCCGAAGGCGCCCCCGCACGACACCTCCACCACATGGCCCGCACCGGCCGCCCGCACCGGCGTGCCGATGGGCACCGCGAAGTCCTGCCCGGTGTGCCGGTGCGCCCACCGTTCGCCGCCGCGGCCGAAGCCCGCGGACAACTGGTACGTCCGCACCGGTGCGACCCATGCTTCGCCGACCCGGGTGCGGGGCTCGTCCAGCCGTGCGGCGGCGTAGCACCGGCCCGCGGCCACCGAGACGTCCGCCCGGCCCTGCAACTGGCCGCGGGCCGTCACCAGCTTCCGTTCGATGTCCCGCCGCAATCCGGCGAGTTCCGTGGTCCGCCGTCGTACCGCGCGCCAGGCCGTTCTGGCCCGCGCCTCGTCCGCGGCCAGCCGCGCCTCGGCCCGGCGGCTGCTGTCCACGGCGTTTCTCACCGCGAGGCTCGTCCGCGACCAGGCGTGCTGACCGCGCATCAGCTGGTCGGCGCCGGTCGCGAGCAGGAGCCGCGCGGTCAGCGGCAGGCCCCCGCCCGACCGGTACTGGGCACGGGCGAGACGGCCGAGGTCAGCGTGCAGCACGGAGATCCGCCGTCGCTCACGGCCGAGCAGCCGTTCGGCGCGCAGGGCCCCGGAGCGCTGCTTCTCCGCCTCGCGCCGCCCCGTCTCGTACTGCCGCGTCGCCACGGCCGCGTCCCGGTACAGCTGCGTCACCCGGAGGCTGACCGCCGGCACCTCGCCGGAGCGGGGCCCGGTGCCGGGTCCGTCTCCGGCCGCGTGGGCGGGCGGGGCCCCGAGGACGGTGAGTGCCCACAGCAGGGCCCAGACGGCCGGTGGACGACAGCGGTACGTGCGCATGCCGGCGATGGTGGCGTGCCGGGACGGCCGCGGTCACCCGCGACGCGTACGCCGGGGGACCGGTTGCCGCCAATGGCGCAGCGCCGGCCGGACCGACGACCGGGTACGACACGCACGGACGGCCTACGAGGCGGACCGACGACCGGGTACGACGGCCGACCGTCGGCCGGGTGCGGCGTACACCGGCAGGCAGGTACGAGGTGCACCGAGGGACAGGTACGACGTGCGTCGACGGCTCACCACGGGGCCAGGACCGACGACGGGCCACACCGCACGCGCCAACGGCTCGCCACGGTGCCGGCCGACGCGTCGGTTCGCGCGCACCGGCCGCTCAGAACGGTGCCTGCCACACCACCGTGGTGCCCGCGCCGTCTGGCCCGATGCCCGGCCCGAGCCGGCTGTCGCCGCCCAGGAACTCGGCACGCCGCTCAAGGTTGCGCAGCCCACTGCGCCGCCCGGCCTCCGCGACGGCGACCCCGACACCGTCGTCCGCGACGGTCAGCCGGACTCCGGGCCGACCGGTCGGCAGAGTCGCGGTCGCGTCGACGACGACCTCGATCCTGGACGCCCCGGCGTGCCGGAAGGCATTGGACAGCGCCTCCCGTAGGACGGCGATCAGGTTCCTGCCGGTGTCGTCGCCGACCAGGGTGTCGACGGCGCCCACGAAGCGGTACGTCGGCCTGAAGCCCAGCGGTACGGCCGCCATGTCGATCTCCCGCAGGATCCGGGTACGCAGCCCGGCCGACACCTCCGCGGGGTCCTGCTGGAGCGCGAAGATCGCAGCGCGGATCTCCTGGATCGTGACGTCGAGTTCGTCGACCGCCTTCCCCACGCCCTCCCGCACCTCGGGCACGACCGACCTGCGCTGCGCGCTCGCCAGCATCGTCCCCGTCGCGAACAACCGCTGGATGACCAGGTCGTGCAGGTCACGGGCGATCCGGTCGCGCTCCTCGAACACCGCGAGCCGTTCCCGGTCGCGCTGGGCCCCGGCCATCATCAGTGCCAGCGCGGCCCGCGCGGCGAACTGCACCGCGAGGCTGCGTTCCGCCCCGGTGAACGGCCGCTCCCCCCGCGCCCGCGGCATGACCAGAGCACCGAGAACGCGGCCGTCGCTCTGCAGGGGCACCATCATGACCGGTCCGTAGCCGCTAGCGTACTCGGTGCGCAGGCGTCCGTCGGCGGCCACGTCGTCCATGAACACCGGCTGCCCGGCAAGCAGTTCGGCGACGATCGCGCTCCGTGCCGGAAGCACCGCGCCCAGCAGGTCCGAGGGCCGGTCCGAGGCGACGGCGACGGTCTCCAGGCCGCCGTCGGCGGCGGGCAGCAGTACGGTCCCGGCCACCGAGCCGGAGAGCCTGCGTGCCTGCTCCGCGACGACCTGGAGGGCGTCGTGCGCGTCTCCGCCGGACAGCAGGGCGGTGGTGACGGCCACCGACCCGTCGATCCAGCGCTCCCGCTGCCTGGCGGCCTCGTACAGCCGGACGTTGCCGATGGCGATGCCGGCTTCCCCGGCCAGCACCCGGACGACGGTCAGATCGGCGTCGTCGAACGACCCGCCGCCGCGTTTCTCGGTCACGCAGAGGCTGCCGAAGATCTTCCCCTGCGCCCGGATCGGGGCGCCGACGAAGCCGGTCATCGGCGGATGGTGCGGCGGAAAGCCGCAGGAGCGCGGGTCCGCGGTCAGATCCCCGAGGCGTACCGGGACCGGGTCGTGGACGAGCGCGCCGAACAGCCCGCGGTGCCCGTCCGGAAACCGGCCGATGCGCCGGGCGACGGTCTCGTCGACGCCGTGGTGGACGAAGTCGGCGAGCCCGTTGCCGTCCTCGGCGACGATTCCGATCGCCGCGTACCGGGCGTCGGCCAGATCGGCGGCCGTCCGGCAGATCCGGTCGAGCGTGGAGTGCAGTTCGAGGCCGCCGCTGTCCGCGCACCGGACACTCTTCGACTGCGGCGGCACGGCCGGTAACGGCTCGGGCGAGGGGCGCGGGGGATGCGCCCCGGCGTCGGAGGGCGGTACGACGGACATGGAGCAGAGCGTAGATAGTCCCGTTTGCCAGGGAAAATCGAAGCCCGGCGGGGAAACCTGGCTACGCTGCCGCGACCAGCAGTTCCGCTGCCGCCTCCCGTTCCGCCATCGCCCGCAGCGGCCCGTCCACCGCGGCCAGTTCCGCGTACGTACCGCGCTGCACCACGCTGCCCTCGTCCAGCACGATCACCTCGTCCACAGCGTCGAGTCCGGCCAGCCGGTGCGTGATCAGGAGCGTGGTACGGCCCTCGGTGGCGGCCAGCAGATCTGCGGTGAGCGCGTCGGCCGTGGGCAGGTCCAGGTGCTCGGCGGGCTCGTCGAGCACGAGGACCGGGAAGTCGGCCAGCAGCGCACGGGCGAGCGCCAGCCGCTGCCGCTGCCCGCCCGACAGCCGCGCCCCGTGCTCACCGACGAGGGTGTCCAGCCCATCGGGCAGAGCGTCCGCCCAGTCGAGCAGCCGGGCCCTGGCGAGCGCGTCCCGCAGTTCGGCGTCGCCGGCGTCCTTCCGTGCGAGCAGCAGGTTCTCCCGCACGGTGCTGTCGAAGAGGTGCGCGTCCTGGGCGCACAGCCCGACCAGGCGCCGTACGTCGTCGCCGTCGACGGCACAGGCGTCCACACCGGCCAGCGTGTAGGAGCCCGCGTCCGGATCGACGAACCTCAGCAGGACCTGGCCGAGGGTCGTCTTGCCGGCCCCGGACGGGCCCACCACGGCCACCCTGCGCCCCTGCTCCAGCGTCAGGTCGAACCCGGTGAGCGCGTCCCGCCGCTGCCCCGGGTGCCGGGCGGTGAGTCCCTTCACGACGAGCGGGAACGGGGACACGGGTGCTTGCCGGGGCCGCTGCGGCTCTCGTACGGGCTCCGCCGCGTCCAGGATTTCGTGCACGCGCTCGGCGCTGCGCCGCACCCGCTGGCGGTGGCGCACGGCGAGCGGCAGTCCGAGCACCGCCTCGAAGGCGGCCAGCGGTGTGAGGACGACCACGGCCATGGCCACGCCGTCGAGCCGTCCCGCGGTGACCGCCTGGGCGCCCAGCAGCGCGGTCGCCACCACGGTCAGGCCGGAGATCAGCGCGGTGAGGCCGTCGCCGAGTGCGGTGGTGGCGGCGGCGCGCGAGGCGATCCGGGTGAGTGTGCCGTCGGCCTGCCGCGCCTGGCCGGTGCGGGCGGGCAGTGCACCGGCGACGGTCAGTTCGGCGGTGCCGGTGAGCAGGTCGGTCACGCGGGTGGCGAGCAGCCCTCGGGCCGGCGCCAGCCGCTGCTCGGCGTGCCGGGCCACTGTGCCGGTCAGCAGCGGCACGCCGACGCCGGCCGCGAGCAGGCCCACCGCGAGCGCCGCCCCGGCCTCGGGCAGCAGCCACGCCGTGAACGCCACGGACCCGGCGGAGACGGTGAGCGCGACCCCGGCGGGCAGCAGCCAGCGCAGCCAGTAGTCCTGGAGTGCGTCCACGTCGGAGACCAGCCGGGACAGCAGGTCGCCCCGGCGGGCGGTACGGAGCCCGGCGGGGGCCAGCCGTTCCAGCCGGCGGTACACCGCGACCCTCGTGTCGGCCAGCATCCGCAGGACCGCGTCGTGTGCGACCAGCCGCTCCGTGTACCGGAACACGGCCCGCCCGATACCGAACGTCCGCGTCGCCGTCACAGCCACCATCAGATACAGCACCGGCGGCTGCTGGGAGGCGCGTGAGATCAGCCATCCGGAGGTGGCCATCAGCCCGACGGAACTGCCGAGGGCCAGGCTGCCCAGCAACAGCGCGAGCGCGAGGCGGCCGCGGCGGGGGCCGGCCATGGCCCGGACCCGGGCGAGGACACCGGATACGGGGACGCGGGACCGGTCGCCGCCGTCGAGGGCGAGAGCAGGGGCGAGCGTTCGGGTGGTGTCCGGGGCGGACGTCCGAACAGTGTCAGGGGCGTCCACGGACGGGCCGTGTTCCGCCGCCACGGGCGAGGACACAGAGGCGGCCTCCGCCGGGAAGGCCGGCGTGAATGCGGCCTCGGACGCAGGCCGGCGGGTGGCCGCGGTCTCCGTCGACGGGCGGACAGACGCGCTCCCCTCCAGCCGCACCACCCGGTCCGCCACCCCCAGCAGCGCGGGCCGGTGTACGACGAGCAGGACCGTGCGTCCCACGGCCAGCCGCCGTACCGCCGCCACGACCTCGGCCTCGGTCGCTCCGTCCAGCGCGGCCGTCGGCTCGTCCAGCAGCAGCAGGGGACGGTCCGCCAGGAAGGCCCTGGCCAGCGCCAGCCGCTGCCGCTGACCGGCGGACAGCCCGGCCCCGTCCTCGCCGAGCGCGGTCGCCGCGCCGTCGGGCAAGGCGTCCACGAACTCCAGCGCGCCCGCGTCACGCAGCGCACGGCGCACGGCCGCGTCGTCCGCGTCCGGACGGGCCAGCCGCACGTTCTCCGCGATCGTCCCCGCATACAGGTGCGGCCGCTGCGGCACCCAGGCGATCCGTGCCCGCCACTGCTCCGGGTCGATGTCCGCGAGGTCGGTTCCCCCGATGCGCACCCGGCCTCCGACGGGCCGTGCGAAGCCCAGCACCACGTTCAGCAGCGTCGACTTGCCCGCACCGCTCGGTCCGACGAGGGCGACGGTCTCGCCGGGTTCGACGGTGAAGGACACATCCGTCACGGCGTCCGTGGACCGCCCGGGATAACGGACGGTGACCTCTTCGAAGGTCAGCGCGCCCGAGGGCACCGCGTCTTTCCCGGCCTCCGGGAGGGGGGTTTCCAGCACGGCGAAGATCTCTTCGGCCGCCGCCAGCCCCTCCGCCGCCGCGTGGAACTGCGCCCCCACCTGACGTAGCGGCAGGTATGCCTCCGGAGCCAGGACGAGGATGACCAGTCCGATGTACAGGTCCATGTCGCCTTGGACGAGCCGCATACCGATCGTCACGGCGACCAGCGCGACGGACAGGGTCGCCAGCAGTTCCAGCGCGAAGGAGGAGATGAACGCGATCCGCAGGGTGCGCATCGTCGCCTGCCGGTACTCGCCGGTGATCCGCCGGATGGACTCGGCCTGCGCCTTGGCCCGCCCGAAGACCTTCAGGGTCGGCAGACCCGCCACCACGTCCAGGAAGTGGCCGGACAGCCGGGACAGCAGCCGCCACTGACGGTCCGTCCGGGACTGGGTGGCCCAGCCGATCAGCACCATGAAGACCGGGATCAGCGGCAGAGTACCGACGATGATCGCCGCCGACACCCAGTCCTCGGTGACGATCCGCGCCAGCACGGCGACCGGCACGACAACGGCGAGCCCCAGCTGCGGCAGATAGCGCGAGAAGTAGTCGTCGAGGGCATCGACTCCACGGGTGGCGAGGGTGACCAGCGATCCCGTCCGCTGTCCGCTCAGCCAGCCCGGGCCGAGCGCCGCCGCCCGATCCAGGAGCCGTCGGCGCAGCTCCGACTTCACCGAGGCGCTCGCACGGTGTGCGGCGAGTTCAGTGAGCCAGGAGACGACCGCACGACCGACTGCGACAGCGGCCAGCAGCATGAGGGGAGTGCGCAGTTCACCGACCGGCAGGTGGTGCTGGAAAGCACCGACGACCACCTCGGCGATGAGCATGGCCTGGGCGATGAGCAGGCCGGCTCCGAGCGCTCCGAGGCCGACGACCGCGGCCAGGAAGAGGCGGGTGGCCCGGGCGTAGTGAAGGAGACGCGGATCGATCGGTTTCACGTGAAACATGCCCTTCGGTCCGGGGAGGGGTGTTTCACGTGAAACATCGCGAAAACCCCTCCCGGCAGACTCAGTGACCGGCTTCGGGAGCGACGTGCTGCGTCCCGATCCGCTTGCGGAACACCCAGTACGTCCAGCCCTGGTAGAGCAGCACGATCGGCAGGGCGATCACCGCGCACCAGGTCATGATCTTCAGGGTGTACGGGCTCGACGAGGCGTTGGTGACCGTGAGGTTCCAGTCCGCGTTGAGCGAGGACGGCATGACGTCCGGAAAGAGCGACAGGAAGAACATCGACACGGCTGCCACGACAGTGATGCCGGAGAGCGCGAACGACCAGCCTTCGCGGCCAGCCTGGTTCGCCACGAGTGCGGCCACCAGCGCGACCACCGCCACGACCATGGCCACCAGGCTCCTGTCGTTACCGCTGTCGACCTGTGTCCACAGCAGGAAGACGAGAGCCAGCACGGCCGTCACGAGACCGACCCGCAGCCCGAGCTTCCGGGCCCGGACCCGGATGTCTCCGACGGTCTTGAGCGCGACGAACACCGCACCGTGGAAGGTGAACAGCGTCAGTGTGACCAGACCGCCGAGCAGTGCATACGGATTGAGGAGGTCACCGAGGCTGCCGACGTAGTCGAAGTGCTGGTTGATCTTCACACCGCGCACGATGTTGGCGAAGGCGACGCCCCACAGGAACGCCGGAATCAGCGAGGCCCAGAAGATCGCCCTCTCCCAGTTGCGCTGCCAGCGCTCCTCGGGACGCTTCGCCCGGTATTCGAAGGCGACGCCCCGGACGATCAGGCACAGCAGGATCACCAGCAGCGGCAGGTAGAAGCCGGAGAAAAGCGTGGCGTACCACTCCGGGAAGGCAGCGAAGGTCGTGGCGCCTGCGGTGATCAGCCACACCTCGTTGCCGTCCCAGACGGGGCCGATCGTGTTGATCAGCACCCGCCGCTCGGCACGGTCACGAGCCAGCAGTTTGGTGAGGACGCCGACTCCGAAGTCGAAGCCCTCCAGAAAGAAGTAGCCGGTCCACAGGACGGCGATCAGGACGAACCAGACATCGTGAAGTTCCATGACTGCAGCTCCCCCGGCCTAGTACGAGAAGGCCATCGGCTTGTCGGCGTCACGGGAGTCGCCGCCGATCTTCGTGGGCGGGTTGAGGTCGGCCTCGGTCAGTTCGGGCGGGCCGGCCTTGACGTACTTCACCAGCAGCTTGACCTCGATGACGGCGAGGATGGCGTAGAGCGCGGCGAAGGCGATCATCGAGGTGAGGACTTCGCCCTGCGAAACCTCGGGGGAGACCGCGTGCCGCGTCTGCAGGACGCCGTAGACGACCCACGGCTGACGGCCCATCTCGGTGAAGATCCAACCCCACGAGTTGGCGATCAGCGGGAAGCCCAGGGTGCAGATCGCGATGCGCCAGTACCAAGGCGTGAGCTTCGGGCCGAGTGCCTTGTTCTTGAACAGCACCAGGTGCGGCACCTCGTCCTCGGCCACCCGCAGATGCTGCGGCAGCATGAACTTCTTGCGGGTCAGCCAGAGACCGACCAGCCCGATGGCGAAGGACGCCATGCCGAAGCCGATCATCCAGCGGAAGGCCCAGAAGGTGACGGGGATGATGGGCCGGTAGTCGCCCGGACCGTACTTGGCCTGCTCGGCCTTGTTGGTGTCGTTGATGCCGGGGATGTACGAGCCGAAGTCGTCGTCGGCGAGGAAGGACAGCACCCCCGGGACCGACAGTTCTACGCTGTTGTGCCCCTTGCTGACGTCGCCGTATGCGAACACGGAGAACGGCGCGGAGTTCTGGCCATCCCACAGGGCCTCGGCGGCGGCCATCTTCATCGGCTGCTGCTTGAACATGACCTTGCCGAGGGTGTCGCCGCTCACCGCGGTGAGCAGACCTGCGACGACGACGGTGACGAGGCCGAGGCGCAGCGAGGTCTTCATCACACGGATGTGCCTCTTGCGGGCCAGGTGGAAGGCGGCGATGCCGACCATGAAGGCACCGCCGGTCAGGAAGGACGCCGTCAGCGTGTGGAATGCCTGGGTGAGTGCGGTGTTCTGGGTGAGCATCGCCCAGAAGTCGGTGAGTTCGGCGCGCCCCTTCACCTTGTCGATCTTGTAGCCGACGGGGTGCTGCATCCACGAGTTGGCGGCGAGGATGAAGTACGCCGACAGGATCGTTCCTATCGAGACCATCCAGATGCAGGCCAGGTGGATCTTCTTGGGCAGTCTGTCCCAGCCGAAGATCCACAGACCGATGAAGGTGGACTCGAAGAAGAACGCGATGAGTGCTTCGAAGGCGAGCGGGGCGCCGAAGACGTCACCGACGAACCGCGAGTAGTCCGACCAGTTCATGCCGAACTGGAACTCCTGCACGATGCCGGTGACGACCCCCATCGCGATGTTGATCAGAAAGAGCTTCCCCCAGAACTTCGTCGCTCTGAGGTACTTCTCGTTCTCGGTGCGTACCCAGGCGGTCTGCAGCCCGGCCGTGAGGGCGGCCAGAGAGATCGTCAAGGGAACGAAGAGGAAGTGGTAGACGGTGGTGATGCCGAACTGCCAACGCGCCAGTGTCTCCGGCGCCAAAGCCATTTCCACGTCGTCAACTCCTTACATCGCCGTGGTACAGCGGCGTTTTCGCCCCTTTTGTCACGCACACCATTGGGCAACCGGGACGTGCTTGTGAACGCGTTCACATTCACAAGCAAGTATGACGCATGGCCGTTCGACACCTGCGACGCGGGGGGGTACTTCGACTCGGACCGACCGGATCCGGACAACCACGGACCGGAGGCCCCACATACGACATCCGCCCCGGGTTCCTACCCGAGGCGGATGGGTCACCTTCGATACGGATGTGCCCGTTTCACGTGAAACGGGCACATCAGCGGGCGTCGCGCCTGAGGAAGCAGAGCCCTACAGCCCCTTGTGGAACTCCTCCGCCACCTTCAGGAAGATGTCGTTCCCCTCGTTCTCCCCGATCGTCACCCGCACGCCCTCACCGGGAAACGGCCGGACCACGACGCCGTGCTCCTCGCAGGTTGTCGCGAAGGCACTCGTGCGCTCCCCCAGCCGCAGCCACACGAAGTTGGACTGCGTCTCGGCGACGGTCCAGCCCTGGGCGCGCAGGGCATCGACCACCCGCGTCCGCTCACACACCAGCGAGCCGACCCGGCCGAGCAGTTCGTCCTCGGCACGCAGCGAGGCGATGGCCGCCTCCTGAGCGAGCTGACTCACCCCGAACGGCACCGCCGTCTTGCGCAGCGCCTCGGCCACCGGCTCATGGGCGACGGCGAAGCCGACCCGCAGCCCCGCGAGGCCGTACGCCTTCGAGAAGGTCCGCAGGACGCAGACGTTCGGCCGGTCGCGGTACAGCTCGATTCCGTCCGGCGCCTCGGGGTCACGGATGAACTCCCGGTACGCCTCGTCCAGCACCACCAGGACGTCACCGGGCACCCGGTCGAGGAACCGCTCCAGCTCGGCCCGCCGTACGACCGTGCCCGTCGGGTTGTTCGGGTTGCACACGAAGATCAGGCGCGTCCGGTCAGTGATCGCGTCGGCCATCGCGTCCAGGTCGTGCACCTCGCCCGGGGTGAGCGGCACCTGTACCGACCGGGCACCACTGACCTGCGTGACGATCGGGTACGCCTCGAAGGACCGCCAGGCGTAGATGACCTCGTCGCCGGGTCCGCTGGTGACCTGCAGCAGTTGCTGGGCCACGCCTACGGAACCCGTACCGGTGGCCAGATGGCTGAGCGGAACGGCGAAGCGCTCCGACAGCTCGTTCATCAGCCCGGTGCACGCCATGTCCGGGTAGCGGTTGAAGGACGAGGCGGCCGCGGTCACGGATTCCATCACGCCGGGCAGCGGGGGATACGGGTTCTCGTTCGAGGAGAGCTTGTAGGCGGCCGGGCCGCCCTGCGCCGCGGGCCTGCCCGGCTTGTAGGTGGGGATACCGTCCAGCTCGGCGCGCAACTTGGGGCTCGTCTCGCTCACCACAGTCCTCCTCGCGACCACCGGCCGCTCGTCAGCGCCGGCATCCAATACTCCTTACCTTATGAGGATTCGGCCTCCCTGCGTACAGGTGCGAGCGGGCGAGAAGCGATGAGGGGAGAAACCCCACGAACCCCACTGGCATCACAGGCATCACGGCAGGAAGGCGCATAAAACGGGGGGCGCGTCGCACATATATCTACGCGCTGGTGGCTTGCGCCCTGGCGCGCGTCCCTCATGCAGGTGAGTTGAGACCTCTTCGAAACATCGGGCACTTGGCAGGCCCATGCGCGCCGACAAGTCACGTCTTGCCATAGGACCGGTCAACTGCCTTCCATTCCAAGGACGTTACCCCTAAATGACCTTGCAGAAACGTGCCTGTCAACGCGTGCATATGCGTCCGCACTACCCCACCGCATGAGCCCTACTATCGGCTCGCCATGACAGCAGCAGGGAAGCACCAGGTGAGCCGCGCGGAAACCTCACGTCGAGGCAGCCGGCCGGGTCGGGCGGGCATCAGGGACGTGGCCGCCGCCGCCGGAGTCTCCATCACGACCGTCTCCGATGCCCTGAACGGCAAGGGCAGGCTCCCGGACGCCACCCGCCGCCATGTCCGCGAGGTCGCGGACCGGTTGGGCTACCGCCCGTCGGCCGCGGCGCGCACGCTCCGCACGGGCAAGTCCGGTCTGATCGGTCTGACCGTGACGACCTACGGGGATGAACCTTTCACCTTCACCGAGTTCGCCTATTTCGCCGAGATGGCCCGGGCCGCCACCTCCGCCGCGCTCGCCCGGGGCTACGCGCTGGTGATCCTGCCCGCGACCTCGCGCCACGACGTATGGTCCAACGTCGCCCTGGACGGCACCGTCGTCATCGACCCGTCCGATCAGGACCCGGTGGTCAGCGAGCTGGTCCGGCAGGGCTTACCGGTCGTCTCCGACGGCCGCCCGGCGGGTCCGATCCCGGTCACCGCCTGGGTCGACAACGATCACGAGGCCGCCGTCCTCGGCATCCTCGACCACCTCGCCGCCGCGGGCGCCCGCCGCATCGGCCTGCTCACCGGGACGACGACGGACACCTACACCCATCTGTCGACCACCGCCTACCTGCACTGGTGCGAACGCGTCGGCCAGGACCCGGTGTACGAGGCATACCCGGCACACGACCCCTGCGCGGGCGCGGTCGCCGCGGACCGGCTGCTGGCCCGCCCGGACCGCCCGGACGCCGTCTACGGGCTGTTCGACCCCAACGGCACGGACCTGCTCGCCGCCGCCCGCCGCTACGGTCTGCGCGTTCCCGACGACCTGCTCCTGGTGTGCTGCAGCGAATCCATGGTGTACGCAAACACCGAGCCGCCCGTCACCACGCTCTCCCTGAAGCCACGCCGCATCGGCACAGCCGTGGTCCAGCTCCTCATCGACGCCATCGAAGGGGTCGAGTCGGAGCAACCGGTCGAGCAGGTGATACCGACCGAACTGATCGTGCGCACCTCGTCCCAGCGGCGTCCACCGCGCACGACGATCAGCCCCCCGCGGGTGCCGGAAGAGCGCTGAGCGCCGCGCCGGCCGGCCGTGATGCGTCGTCGTTCGTCCGCGGCGCCATCGTGGCCGGCCGCTCCCCGAGTTCCCGGGTTCGCTCGAACGGGGGCACCGCCCATGACGCCGTTCCGCGCCGGGCAAACGTTGTCCGCGGGCGCGCCGGACGGCGGGGCGGACGGCGAAACGCGCCGCGGACCAGGCGGTGACAGCAGCGACCAATCGGGGCGAAAGCCACGACGAACGGGAGTCCTGCTCCGATTCACCACCCCTGGGTCATCACATGGCGCGATCCGCATTCCTATGATGGGCCCACGACACCGCGACCGCTGCGACCAGGCAGTCCGACGCGGTGCAGACGCGGCGTGATGGTGGAGGGGTCGGATGACTCAGGGGGCCGGTCGGGGACCCGAAGTGGAGCGGGCGGAGACGTTGCGCGACTTCCGGGTGCCCGCGTACGTCAACGAGGCCGGTCCGTACGTCCACAGCACCGACCCCGGCGGCACTGCTCCGCCCGCCGAGGAGGGCTACCCGGAGGGGTACACGCCCACCGAGCGCGACCTGCCCGTCATCGACCGCGGCGACACGCTCCAGATGCCTGTGGAACCGGCACCCGTCCCGGCCGCACAGCCCCCGGCCGGCCCAGGTCCGCTGTACGTCGTCGGCGATGTGCACGGCTATTTCGACGAACTGGTGGCGGCCCTCCAGCAGCAGGGCCTGATCGACGACGCGGGCAACTGGTGCGCGGGCAACACACGTCTGTGGTTCCTCGGCGACTTCACCGACCGCGGTCCCGACGGCATCGGCGTCATCGACCTCGTGATGCGGCTGTCCGCCGAGGCCGCCGCGGCCGGCGGCTACTGCAAGGCCCTCATGGGCAACCACGAACTGCTCCTGCTGGGCGCCAAGCGGTTCGGTGACACCCCGGTCAACTCCGGCGCGGGCACCGCCACCTTCCAGGCCGCCTGGCTGCTCAACGGCGGCCAGAAGACCGACATGGACCGGCTCCAGGACCACCATCTGCAGTGGATGGCCCGCCTCGACGCCGTCGAGGAGGTCGACGGCTATCTGCTCGTGCACTCCGACACCACCGCCTACCTCGACTATGGCGACTCGATCGAGGCCGTCAACGACACCGTCCGCGAGACACTCACCCGCAATGACGCGGACGAATGCTGGGATCTGTTCCGCAAGTTCACCAAGCGTTTCTCCTTCCGCGACGACGGCGGCGCCGACGCCGTGCGCTCCCTGCTCGACACGTACGGCGGCACCCGGATCGTGCACGGTCACAGCCCGATCCCCTACCTGCTCGGGGAAGTCGGCTCCGAGGACGGCGAGGAAGGCGCCGGGCCCGTGGTCGAGGGTCCGCACGTCTACGCCGACGGACTCGCCATCGCGATGGACGGCGGAGTGACCATGGCCGGAAAGCTGCTGGTCCGGCAACTTCCCCTGGATAGCTGAGCATCCGCGGGGCAGGCGCCCCGCCACGACGTCCGCGCAGGCCGGACACCAATTTCCGGCAACCCCTGTCACCGCGTACCGTCACGGCTCTACCATCGGCTTATCCGTAGCAGGCTCCCCTCCGTTTCTGCCCGACGGCTCGCCGGCGTGCGAGCCCCAAGCCCTACGGAGCATCGGGGGATGCACATGAACAGCGTTCCGCAGCACCTGCTGAGCGAGGACCGCCAGGATTACGAGCGGATCCTCGATGAGGCGCTGCGCTCCGCACCACACCGTCCTGACCTGGCCGCTGTCGGACAGCGGCTGAACCTCGAACAGCTGCGCACGATGGCGCTGAACGCCACCGCACTCATCACGGCGTCCGCGGCGACCGAGTACCAGCACTATGTGAAGGTCCGCGAGGAACTGCGCCAACCGGTGCAGTCCACCCCGTCGTCGTCCGCCCGCGCGTCCGCTCCCGCGGATCCGGGCTCGGGCGCGATAGGGCTCGCCACCACCCTCGGCGAGGCAGCCGAGACCAGCGGTGCGGGTGCCGTCGCCATCGTCGCGGTCCTGGCGCCCGTTCTCGCCGGAACCGCCGCGGCGATATTCCTGCTCGTCGGCTACATCCTGAAGATGCTCACACCTGAGCCGGCGTTCGCCAAGACCATGCTCACTGCGGGATGGGTGTTCGGCGCGCTGGCCGCGGCCGCGATCCTCGTGGCCGCCGTCGGGCTGTTGCTCACCGCCTTGCGCAACCGCCCCTCGCGAGAGACCGCGACGTACACCGCGGCGAACACGGAGGTCCTCCGGGCCAGGGAAGCCTGGCAGGAAGCCCTGCTGGAACGGGGCATCCTGCCCTTCCTGCGGGACTCACTGGCGGAACCCGGCGCGGTGGCGGCCCGCCGTACGTCCCCGCCTACACCGACCGGCCGCATGCCCCGCCTCGGCTACGGCCGGCCGGGCTTCAGCAGCCCCGAGGACACCTCCGCACCGGGCTCGCGCCCGAGCTTCAGCAGCCCGGACTACTCAAGCCCGGACTTCGGCGGCCCGGACCACCAGCCGGAGTGAGTCCGGCTTGCGCCCCCGCGGGGGCGCAAGCCGGGCACCCCGGTGGCACCACTCGATCACCGGGACACTCCGACGCCCAGGACATAGCTTTCCGGCCATATTTCCAGCGGCCGGGACAGCGTCCTACGGCGGGTGGCTCGCGCGGACACCGGCTCGCGGCAGTCTCCCGTCCCGAGGTCCGGTTTCCTCCGCGCGCGGCGGTGAACTCCGTACCGAGGTGTGTCAGTCGGCAATCGGCAGGTACACCCGGTTGCCGCTCGCCGCGAACTCCTTCGATTTCTGGAGCATCCCTTCGGCGATCTCCTCGGGAGAGGCCCCGTCGGCCGAATCACCGCCGAAGCGTTCCGTGATCGTGTGGCTAATCTTCATCGAGCAGAATTTCGGTCCGCACATGGAGCAGAAGTGGGCCGTCTTGGCGGGCTCGGCCGGGAGCGTCTCGTCGTGGAACTCCCGTGCCGTGTCCGGATCCAGGGCGAGGTTGAACTGGTCCTCCCACCGGAACTCGAACCGAGCGTCGGACAGCGCGTCGTCCCACTCCTGGGCACCCGGGTGCCCCTTGGCGAGGTCGGCCGCGTGGGCAGCGATCTTGTAGGTGATGACGCCGGTCTTGACGTCGTCCCGGTTGGGCAGGCCCAGGTGCTCCTTGGGCGTGACGTAGCAGAGCATCGCCGTGCCCCACCAGGCGATCACCGCGGCCCCGATGCCCGAGGTGATGTGATCGTAGGCCGGAGCGACGTCCGTGGTCAGCGGGCCGAGCGTATAGAATGGAGCTTCATCGCAGATCTCCTGCTGCAGGTCGATGTTCTCCTTGATCTTGTGCATCGGGACATGTCCCGGGCCCTCGATCATCGTCTGTACATGGAAACGCTGGGCGATCCGGTTGAGTTCCCCGAGCGTGCGCAGTTCCGCGAACTGCGCCTCGTCGTTGGCGTCCGCGATCGATCCGGGGCGCAGGCCGTCGCCGAGCGAGTACGTGACGTCGTAGGCGGCGAGGATCTCGCACAGTTCCTGGAAGTTCTCGTACAGGAACGACTCCTTGTGGTGCGCGAGGCACCAGGCGGCCATGATCGAGCCGCCGCGCGAGACGATGCCGGTCTTGCGGTTCGCGGTCAACGGCACGTACGGCAGCCGGACGCCCGCGTGGACCGTCATGTAGTCCACGCCCTGCTCGGCCTGCTCGATGACCGTGTCCTTGTAGATCTCCCAGGTCAGTTCCTCGGCCCTGCCGTCGACCTTCTCCAGTGCCTGGTAGAGCGGCACCGTGCCGATGGGGACGGGGGAGTTGCGCAGCACCCACTCGCGAGTGGTGTGGATGTTGCGGCCGGTGGACAGGTCCATGACCGTGTCGGCCCCCCAGCGGGTCGCCCAGGTCATCTTCTCGACCTCCTCCTCGATGGAGGAGGTCACCGCCGAGTTGCCGATGTTGGCGTTGACCTTCACCAGGAACCGCTTGCCGATGATCATCGGCTCGATCTCCGGGTGGTTGACGTTGGCCGGCAGGACAGCCCGTCCCGCGGCGATCTCCTCGCGGACCACTTCGGGAGAAACGTTCTCCCTGATCGCCACGAACTCCATTTCCGGAGTGATCTCGCCGCGTCGCGCATAGGCGAGTTGCGTGACCGCTGCGGCGCCGTCACGGCTCCGGCGCGGCTGCCTGGGGCGGCCGGGGAAGACGGCGTCCAGGTTGCGCAGCCCGCCGCGCGGCGAGGTGTGCTTGATTCCGTCGTCCTCGGGGCGGACGGGACGGCCCGCGTACTCCTCCGTGTCCCCGCGAGCGATGATCCAGTTCTCCCGCAGCGGCGGCAGGCCCCTACGGACATCGGTCTCGACGAGCGGATCGGTGTACGGCCCCGAGGTGTCGTACAGCGTGACCGACTTCCCGTTGGTGAGATGCACCTGACGGACAGGCACGTGCAGGTCGGAGCGTGAGCCCTCGACATACCCCTTGTGCCAGCCGATGGACTTCCCCGTCGTCGCGCCCTCGACGCCGTCGGATCCGTTGACGGCTCCGATCGTCGCGTCCTGCGTGGAGACAGGCGTGCGTTCGTCCTTGTTGGCCATGAGACCTACTCCCTACGCCGGCATTACCCGGTAACAGGTTCAGCGGTCGACGCAGCGGCTTCCGTTCATCGGTGTTCCATGTGAGACATCGATCGTTCCACGTGAAACATCGCGAATACGGAGGTCAGCGCCCTCTCAGCCCGGTGCTCCGAGCTCCCGCGTGTGCAAAGGTGCCTCCACGCTAGCGTCACTTCGGGCGCGGTGAACAGAGGGCCCCTGTCGTTCTTGCGATGATCGGTCGGTGACCACGATGCAGCAGTCCCCGTACCCCCCACCCGAGCCGCAGCGCAGACGCGGCTCCGAGCAGGGCGGCGGACACGGCCACGAGGGCCACGGTTCCGGGGCCGGACACGGCCATGGTCCGGGCCACGAACACGGTCCGGGAGCCAGTCAGGGTTCCGGCCAGAGCCCCGGCGAGGGCCACGGACACGGCCATGCACACGGACACGGCCACAGTCACGGGCCCGCGGCGCCCGTCTCCAAGCATCTGCGCAAGGTCATCGCGGCCGTCCTCATCCCGTTCACGACGGCGGTCGTCGTCGGGCTCGTGGTGCTCTGGCCCGGCGGGGCCCCGCCGCACGAGCGCACCGGGGTCGGCTTCGACCGGCAGACACAGCAGGCCACGGTCACCCAGGTCGTCGCGGTGAGCTGCAAGTCGGTGAACGCCTCGGGGGACACCCCGACCGGCGACACCTCCACCGCCGAGGGCAACTCTGCACAGCAGCAGGCCACTGGTACCTGCAAGAAGGCCACCATCCGGGTCGACACCGGCAAGGACAAGGGCCGTACGTTCACGGAGATCGTGCAGCCGGACCAGTCACGGCAACTGCACCAGAGCGAGAAGGTGGTCGTCGCCTACGAGCCGTCGGCCCCGAAGGACCTTCAGTACTCGGTCACCGATGTGAACCGGAAGCTCCCGCTGGCGCTGCTCGCCGGCATCTTCGCGCTCGCCGTCGTGGTGGTGGGCCGGCTGCGGGGCGTGATGGCGCTCGTCGCCCTGGCCATCAGCTTCCTGGTGCTGACCCTCTTCATCCTGCCCGCCGTCCTACAGGGCTCGAATCCGCTGGTCGTGGCCGTGATCGGTTCGAGTGCCATCATGCTGATCGCCCTGTACATCTGCCACGGCCTGTCGGCCCGGACCTCGGTGGCCGTCCTCGGCACGCTGGTCTCGCTGCTGCTGATCGGCGTCCTCGGCTCCGGGTTCATCGGCTGGGCGGCGCTGACGGGCAACACGGACGACAACACCGGCCTGATCCACGGTCTGTACCCGTCGATCGACATGAGCGGTCTGTTCCTGGCCGGCGTCATCATCGGCTCGCTGGGCGTCCTGGACGACGTGACGGTGACGCAGACCTCCGCCGTCTGGGAACTGCACGAGGCCAATCCCTCGATGGGCTGGCGCGGGCTGTACCGGGCGGGCATCCGCATCGGCCGTGACCACATCGCGTCCGTCGTCAACACGCTCGTCCTCGCCTACGCCGGCGCCGCCCTGCCGCTGCTGCTGCTCTTCTCGATCGCGCAGAGCAGCGTCGACACGGTCGCCAACAGTGAGTTGGTGGCGGAGGAGATCGTCCGCACTCTGGTGGGCTCGATCGGTCTGGTCGCCTCGGTGCCAGTCACCACGGCGCTGGCGGCGCTGGTCGTGTCGGCCGACCGGCCGGGGCAGACAGCCCCGGCACCCGTGGGGGCGGCGGTCCCGGCACCGGCCGCCGTGGCGCGCGGCGGTAGGGGCAGGCGCCGCAAGCGGTGACGCGCCGCCCAGAGCGGGAAGGTCCAAGAGGAAGCGTTCCTGCACAATCCGCCGCCGGCACTGCCCGGCGCCCGGCCGGCCACGTCTCAGCCGGCGCTCTGCTCCTCGGCCAGGATGCGGTCCAGGGCATCTTCGAGGTGAGCGTCGAAGTCGGCGAGCGCCCCCTCCTGGCCCAACGGCACCAGTTTGTCCGTACGGTCCAGGAACGTCACCAGCGGCGGTGCCGAGGACCGGAACACCGCTTGGTCGCCGCCGACCTGAAGCCGGATCAGCACCTCGCCCAGGGCCTCGGAATCGACGGGTGCGATGTGCACGTCACCGTCCCCGCACGGCCGGCCCACCCCGTCGATCAGCAGCTCCCGCCCGAAGGCCCAGGTCACCGGGGCGTCTCCGGGCAGGTGGAAGGTCAGCCGCACGGCATAGGGATCACAGGTCTCGTACCGCAACTCCACCGGAATGCGGAAGGAGAGCTCCTCGGAGACGAGGAAGCTCATCATGACCTCTGCCTGTACGGACTCGCGCATCGCCTACCCCGTCATGTCATGCGGACTGGCCTGGAATGACCCATTGGCACTGATGGCATCTTGCTGAACGTACACGACAGATCACAAGGAGTGAGTTTTCAGATACTGATAGAGATCGCGAGTGTCCCAAGACGACGTGCGATCTCGGCCTGCAGAAGTTCCACCGCGGGCAGCAATCGGTCGGCCTGGTGGAAGGGCACCGAAATGGCCATGGTGGCGGCCGTGGTGCCGATCGTGATCGGGATGGCCGCGCAGACCGTGCCCAGCGCGTACTCCTGCTGTTCCGCCACCGGAGTCATCCGGCGCACTCGCTCCAGGCGTCGCAGCAGGCTGTGGTCGTCGCGCACGGTGTACGGAGTGATGGACCGGACGGGGTGGCGGTCGAGATGGTCGCGCCGGGCCGTCTCGTCAAGCTGCGACAGCAGGCACTGCCCGATCGCGTGAGCGTGACCGGTCTCGCGGAAGTCCGCCCACTCCTCGACCGCCGGGTTGCCCGGGCTGTCGGAGATGCACATGATCTCGATCTCACCCTCGCGGTACGCGGCGTAGTACACGGGCACACCGATGGAATCACGCCACTGCGCAAGCGTGGAGGCCACGGTGCTGCGACGTTTCTGCCTCGCGCCGCTGCTGCTCAGCCGCACCGCCGCCTCACCGAGGAAGAACAGTCCCTTGTCGCGCCGTAGATAGCCCTCGTGCACGAGGGTGCGCAGCAGGTGGTAAGCCGTGGGGAGGGCCAGTCCGGTCTCGCGGGCCAGTTGCTTGGCGGGGGCGCCGTACTCGTGCCCGGCGACGCACTCCAGCAGGCGCATCGCGCGCTGCACGGAACCGATGAGGGTCGCGGAGTGCGGCTGCTCGGGGACCGACACGGCGGGCGGCCCCGGTACAGGGGGCGCGTCCGACGGCGGCGGTGCGAAAAGCGTGTGCGTTTCCGCAGGTGCGGTATCAACCGTGGCCAAAGGTCACTCCCGAAGCGCGAGAGGCAACCCCGTGCGGAGGAGACACGGGTGGGGGGTCTGCACCGCTCGGGAGGGCTGGACCCCGCGTGGAGTTCCGGACTCTAACCGTCGGCCACGGTTCTCGGACGGCCAGCCGGGAAACTTCCCTCGCCCGAGGGATCCGGTGACTCCTGTTTCGTCACCGGTCTCCCGCGGGGCTCACCAGTCGCCGCGCGACGAGGAGCTGGACATGAATTTCCGTACCACGTAGATGAGTCCGCCGACCAGCGCCACGAAGATCAGCGCCTTGAAGAGGAGGCCGATCACGAAGCCGACCACGGTCGCGATCAGGCCGCCGAACACGACCAGGGCGATGACCGGCACCGCGATCCACTTCACCCACCACGGCAGTCCCGTGAAGATCCCTCGCATTGCCCTCGTCCTTCTCTGCGTTCCCAACATTGCCGGACCTGCCCGCCGGTTGACGACACCTGCCGGGCGGTTCTCGATGTCCCGACGCCCGTCGACGGTCATCGAGTCCTGTTCTCGATGCTAGAGCCGCGAGGTGCCCTCGCGGGCACCTCGCATCCCTTGCGCTCCCCTGACCGTTCCCCTAGGGAATCCGGGGCCCGAGGTCACGCCTCGGGCGGAGAGAACACCACCAGGACCCGCAGATCCTCGCTGATGTGATGGAACTTGTGGGCGACCCCGGCGGGCACGTACACCACGCTGCCGCGCGCGACCTGCGTGGTCTCCGTGCCGACGGTGATCGACGCGCGGCCGCTGACGACGAAGTACACCTCGTCCTGACGGTGGGGCTGCTGCGGGTCCGAGTCTCCCGCGTCGAGCGCGTACAGGCCGACCGACATATTCCGTTCGCGTAGAAACTGCAGGTAAGCACCCTCGTTGGCGGCGCGCTCCGCCTCCAGTTCGTCCAGCCGGAATGCCTTCATCGTTCTTGCCGACCTCGCCCCACTGCTCGTCGCCGTTCCCGTCTGCCACGATCAGACACATGAAGAATTTCGTAGTCAAGACGATCGCCAATGCCGGGGCGCTGGCCGTCGCCGTGTGGCTGCTCGACAAGATCACCCTGACAGGTGACAACACGGCCAAGAAGATCGGCACCCTGATCGTCGTCGCCCTGGTCTTCGGCTTGGTCAATTTCCTGGTCAAGCCGATCGTCCAGGTGCTCACCTTCCCCCTGTTCATCCTGACGCTCGGCCTGATAACGCTGGTGGTCAACGCGCTGATGCTGCTGCTGACCTCCTGGCTGTGCGACAAGCTCGACCTGAGCTTCCACGTGCAGGGTTTCTGGACCGCCGTCCTCGGCGGCCTGATCATCTCGATCGTCTCCTGGGCGCTGCACCTCGTCCTGCCCGACGGCAAGGACTGAGCCCGCGATGACCTACCGCGTCTGCTTCGTCTGCACCGGCAACATCTGCCGCTCCCCCATGGCCGAGTCCGTCTTCCGCGCCCGCGCCGAGGAAGCGCACCTCCAGGATCTGGTCGAGGTCGACAGCGCCGGCACCGGCGGCTGGCACGAGGGCGACGGCGCCGATCCGCGCACCGTCGCCGTCCTGGAGGAGCACGGCTATGACATCGACCACACGGCCCGTCGGTTCCAGCCGTCCTGGTTCGCCCGCCTCGACCTTGTGATCGCCCTCGACTCCGGCCACCTCAAGGCTCTGCGCCGCCTGGCGCCCACGGAGGAGGACGCCCGCAAGGTGCGGCTGCTGCGCTCCTACGACCCCGCCGCCGGGGACGACCTCGACGTACCCGACCCGTACTACGGCGGGCTGGACGGCTTCACGGAGTGCCTTGAGATGGTGGAGGCAGCGAGCACGGGGCTGCTCGCCGCCGTACGTGACCGTCTGGAGGAACAGGCCGGATGAGCGACACCCCCGAGAACGACGGTCGGCCCGGCGACGGCACACGTGCCGTACGCGCCGGACTGCCCGAGCCGGTCAAGAACGAACCGACGCTGCCGGGACCGGTCTTCGCCGCCCATTTCCATCTGCCGGGCGAGGTGACGGGCCCGTACTCCTACGGCCGCGACGACAACCCGACCTGGACCCTGCTGGAGCGCGCCATCGGGGAGCTGGAAGCGCCCGGAACGGACGGCGCGGAGACACTGGTGTTCGCCTCCGGCATGGCGGCCATCTCGTCGGTGGTCTTCTCCCAGCTGCGCGCCGGGGACGCGGTCGTACTGCCCTCCGACGGCTACCAGGTGCTGCCGCTGGTACGCGCCCAGCTGGAGACGTACGGCATCGAGGTGCGCACCGCGCCGACCGCCGGCGACGCCCAGCTCGACGTGCTGGACGGCGCCAAGCTGCTGTGGATCGAGACCCCGTCGAACCCCGGGCTCGACGTGTGCGACATCCGCCGCCTGGTCGGGGCGGCACACGCGCGTGGCGCGCTCGTGGCGGTCGACAACACGCTCGCCACGCCCCTCGGGCAGCGTCCGCTGGAGCTGGGCGCGGACTTCTCGGTGGCCAGCGGCACCAAGCAGCTCACCGGCCACGGGGACGTCCTCCTGGGCTACGTCGTGGGGCGCGACGCCGAGGCCATGGCCGCCGTACGTCGCTGGCGCAAGATCGTCGGGGCGATCCCGGGGCCCATGGAGGCGTGGCTGGCCCATCGGTCCATCGCCACGCTCCAACTGCGCGTGGACCGGCAGGACACCACGGCGCTCGCGGTGGCGCGGGTGCTGCGGGACCGGCCCGAGGTGACCGGGCTGCGGTATCCGGGGCTGCCCGAGGACCCTTCGCACAGGGCCGCCGCGCGGCAGATGCGGCGCTTCGGGTCCGTGGTCTCCTTCACGCTGCCCACGCGCGCGCGTGCTGAGCGTTTCCTCGCATCGCTGCGGCTCGTCGAGGACGCGACGAGCTTCGGCGGAGTCCGGTCCACCGCCGAACGCCGTGGGCGCTGGGGAGGGGACGCGGTTCCGGAGGGCTTCATCCGGCTCTCGGTGGGCGCCGAGGATCCCGAGGACCTGGTGGCCGATCTGCTGCGGGCGCTGGACGAGTCCGCGACGTGACCGGACGAGGGGCCGGCTCGGGTTCCCGTCGGGCGCGACGGACGGTCCGAGCCTCCCCCCTCGTGGCTCGGACCGCCCCGGTTCCACGCGAAGAACCGCGCGAACAAGGCTAGTTGACTGTGTGTCAGTGTCCAATCACAGTAGCGACAGAGACCTATCGACTTATTTATAGTTGGGCTCTGCCTGGGGGACGAGGAAAGGGGCAGGGGAAAGGGAGGGCGTGCCATGGATCTGGCCTTGCTGCGCACCTTTGTGACCGTGCACCGGGCCGGTTCCTTCACCCGCGCCGCCGCGCTGCTGGGCCTGTCGCAGCCGGCGGTCACCTCCCAGATCCGGACCCTGGAGCGGCAGTTGGGCCGGCCGCTGTTCCTGCGGCAGGCCCGCGGGGTGACCCCGACGACCATCGGCGATGAACTCGCGCACAAGGCCGCCCCGCATCTCGACGCGCTGGTGGAGATAACCGAGACCGGCCTGGACGACGAGTCCTCCCTGCGCACCCTGCATCTCGCCGGTCCGCCCGAGTTCACCGCCGAACGGGCCCTTCCCGCGCTCACGGAACTCACCGGCGACGAGGGCCAGGGCTTTGCGCTCCGCGCCTCCTTCGGGAACGCCGAGGAGATCCTGGAGGGGCTGGCCGCCGGACACCACGACCTGGCCATCGGCACGGCCCGGCCGCGGGGTGCCCTGCTCACGGCGACCCCGCTCTGCGACGAGGAGCATGTGCTGGTCGCCGCCCCGCGCTGGGCGGGGGAGATCGACTCGGGGCAGTTGCGCGGCAAGGGGGCGCCCGCTCTGGAGAATCTGCCCGTCGTCGAGGTCCACGAGTCGCTGCCCTTCGTCTCCCGTTACTGGGCCTCGGTCTTCGACTGCCGCCCGGCCGCCTCGGGCACCGTGATCGTCCCCGATCTCCGGGCGGTCCTCGCATGTGCGACGGCGGGGGCGGGTCTGGCCGTCCTGCCTCGTTATCTGTGCGCTCCTGCCCTCGATCGCGGCGAGGTGGTCGCGCTGCACGAGCCCGCGGTACCTCCGCTGCGGACGTACTTCCTGGTGGTACGCACTGGCACCCTCGCCATGCCGCACATCGCACGGGCGCACGAGTGGCTCCAGCGAGCGGCCGCGGACTGGGGCTGAGTGGCCCCCGGGCCGGGTCACACCGTGCGGTCGGGCCGTGGCACTTTGCGATGTTTCACGTGGAACCAGCCGGGCCACATTCCCTCCATGACCGTCCGACCCGTGGTGAAGCGCACCGCCCGTGCCGTTCTCCTGGACGGCGACGACTTGATCCTGATCAAGCGCACCAAGCCCGGAGTCGATCCCTACTGGGTCACCCCCGGTGGCGGGGTCGAGCCGAAGGACATGACCGTCGTCGACGCCCTGCACCGTGAGGTGCACGAGGAACTCGGCGCCAAGATCACCGACGTGGTGCCCTGCTTCGTGGACACCGTGGAGCACATCGGTGCGGACGGCGGCGCGACCGGTGTGAAGGTGCAGCATTTCTTCGTCTGCCGGCTGGAGTCCATGGACCCGGCCCTGCGTCACGGTCCCGAAGTGGAGAAGCCCATGGGCGAGTACGAGATCGTGCGGGTGCCGTTCACCCGTGTCGGCATCGCCTCCGTCCATCTCGTACCGCTGTCGCTGCGGCACTTCCTGGACGGGAACATCGAGGGCGTGCGCGCCATGCACGCCCCCGATCTCGGCTGACGGTTCGGTCTCGGCTGATAGTGGGATCGCGGCTGGCAGTTCACCCGACGGTGACGAGTTCCTCGACCGAGTCGTGCCGTATGCGCTCCGAGGGGATCCCGACGTTCCGCAGCATGGTGACCCCGCTGCGGATCATTCCGGGCGGTCCCGAGAGATAGGCGTCGTACTCGTCCCAGGGACCGTATTCCCGGATGGCCTCGGGGAGCTGAAGATGCGCCTGCCGGTCGATGATCGCCCGGACCGAGAGCCAGGGGTGGGCCTGCTGGAGCCGGAGCATCGTGTCGATGTCGTACAGATCGTGATCGGTGCGGGCGCCGTAGAACACCTCGACCGAGCGGCGCTCGCCGTGTTCGGCGACATCCTCGACGAGGGCCTTGATGGGCGCTATGCCGGTGCCGCCGCCGAGACAGAGCAGACCGCTGTCGGTGGTGTGGTCGACGGTCATCGAGCCGGCAGGCGGACCGAGCCGGATGATGTCGCCGGGGCCGGCGCGGTGCACGAGCGCGTTCGAGACCCAGCCCGCGGGGACGGCCTTCACATGGAACATCAGCAGCCCGTCCGAACGGGGCGCGGAGGCGAAGGAGTAGTGCCGCCAGACCCGCGGCCACCACGGGGTCTCCACGCTCGTGTACTGCCCGGCGAGGAACGGATAAGGCTGGTCCGGGCGGACGGTGATGACCGCTACATCGGGTGTCCGGAGGTCATGGCTGACGACCTCCGCCTGCCACCAGGCCGGGGCGCGCAGTTCGTCCAGGGCCGCCGCGTCGATCATCACCTGCGAGATCTTCGTGTACGCCCGCACCCACGCCCCCTCCGTCTCCTCGTCCCACACGGCGGAGGCGTACTTGCTCAGCGCGCCGATGAGGCACTCGCCGACGGCCGGGTAGTGATCTGGCCGGGTGCCGTACTTGCGGTGGCCCCGGCCGAGGTTCTGCAGGTAGTCCACGAGGACGGGAGCGTTGTCGATGTGCTCGGCCGCGATCAGCAGCGCCTTGAGCAACCGGTCCCGCTGGGCATCCATCGCGGCCGGGAACAACGGCCGCAGATCGGGATGGCGGACGAAAAGAAGCGCGTAGAAGTACGAGGTGACCTTGTCGGCGATGGGAGCGACCTCGGCCATGGTGCGCCGGATGAGGATGGCGTCCGGGGATGCGTCGGGAATCGCGGAGGCGGAGCGCTGCGAGGGCACCCGCGGTTCGTGCTGCGGAGGCTCGGACGGAGTGGACGGCGCCTCGGGGGGTCCGGATACGGGCCCCGGTATTCGCTCCCCAGGCTCCGGAACTCCGGCGGTGCCGGTCGCGGTTCCGTACACAGGAGCGGCGGGGCCGGTCGCGGCATGGGGGACGGGAGCGGCGGGGCCACGCGCGGGATCGGGGGAAGGAACAGCGGATTCGGTCGCCGAAGTACGCTCGCGGCTCTCTGCCGCGCGCCGGCCCACCGGTCGCAGGACCGCGGGGCGGCGGCCGTCCGGCGCGTCCTGCTCGCCGTCCGACGGCTCGATCGGCGGCATCTTGCGTGGCGTGAACCAGCTGCCCCCGCCAGAGGTGCCGTTGTCCGCCGACGTGGTGGTCGGAGCGTCCATGGTGTGCCTCGCCTCGAACATCTTTCGGTCGGTCTGCGCACTTCCTCGAACGGGAGGTGCCTGCTTTCCCTGCGGACGATGTGCCCTTCCCGCTCCGGCCCGGCGGCCGGTGAAGCCACCGCAGCTTCCCACTCCGAGCGGTGGTCCGGGCCGCATACCCGGAAATGCGGGTGTTCGATCTCTCCGTCCCGTGAGGCTCCTTTACCCTTCGGCTCGAACGGGATGGCTGAACTTCACCCCGCACATGAACCGGAGTCGACCATACCGGCAGCCGCCGCCCACACAAGTCCCCCCTTCCTCCCTCACGAATCAAACAACGGGCGAACCATGGATTCCCTCAATTACCGGACGTGCCCGACTAATTCATAGATATCCCGCAGATCCCGCCCACCCTGGCAAGGCAAGCCTGTAGGGGTCAGACGCCTCTTCAGGTTTCACGTGAAACACCTCCACCTGTCCACTTGCTGTCCAGATGGCCACGGCGTGGCCAAAAGCGCATGCGTCTGCTCGAAACAGGTGGACGCCGGGGGTGCCATTCGGACAGCCTGACCTGCGTGCCGACTCCTTCCCTCGCCTCTTTGCCCATCCGTCGCCTGACACCGCGTGATCTCAGCGCCTGCGCCGACTTGTCAGAGAATCGGGGGTGGCCTCGCGAGGAACACAAGTGGGGCTTCCTCCTTACGGCAGGGAGGGGTTACGGCATCGATGACCCCGACGGTGGTCTCATCGCCGCTTGCGTCGTCACGCGGTACGGTCCGCAGGACCGCCCTGACCTGGCTGCCATCGGGATGGTCCTGGTCGCCGAGCGGCATGCCCGCCGAGGCGTGGGGCGCCGCCTGATGCGTCACGTCGTGTCGACGATGGAGACCACGCCCCTGACGCTGTACGCGACGCCGTACGGGCGCCCGCTGTACGAGGAGTTGGGTTTCAAGGTCACCGGCCGCGCGGAGATGGTGCGCGGGCACTTCCGTCCTCAGGGTCCGGAATCTTCGGTGGCGACCCGCGCGGCCACCGCCGAGGACCTCAGCTCGATCGTCCGACTGGACGAGGAGGTGTTCGGTGCCGATCGCACCCCCCTCATCACCCGACTGCCCGCTTTCGCCGACCAGTTGTGCGTGGCCGAGGACAACGGCCGGATCATCGGGTACGCGGCTGCCTGGCCCAATATGGACACTCAGGTCGTCGGACCGCTGGTCGCCCATGACACGGAGACCGCACAGGCCCTGATCACCGCCCTCGCCGCCCGCACAGACCGCCCGCTGCGCACCGACATCGACGTACGGCATGAGGGGTTGCTGGCGTGGGCCAGGGAGCGCGGGCTGGCGTCCGTGTCCTCCAATGCTGTGATGGTGTACGGCAGCACGGAATTGCCAGGCGACTGGACCCGCAGGTTCGCCCCGCTGACGGTAGCGGCAGGCTGAGAAACGGTCTCGGGGACCGGGGCAGGCCGGCGGTCCGGGCCGGCGCCGTGACCGGGCGGGCGCCGTCGGCGACCCGGCCGGCCCAGGAGAGCAGCCCCGCCGCGCAGCCCGGCGGCCCGTACCGACGGCGCCGGACGGCGGGCCGTATCTGGGGGACCAGGCGGCCGACGACTACTGGGCCGACGAAGCCGAGGGCCGCGACGGGTGACGCAGGCCACCGTCGGCCGACCTGGCGCCCGCTTACCCAACGGGACGCCGACGACATCGGTGACGTTCAGCCCGGGCTGAGCGTCATCCCAAAGGCCCCGGTCTTCTCGCTCGGGGCAGCCAGTTCCGCGGCGGCGACCGCCTGGCACCGAAGAAGCTCCGAATTAATTGCATACGCGGGCTATGTGCAATCGCAGTCTATTGCGGATGTGCTCTACCCTGGTATCTGCCGGTTCCGGGACGGAGGAAACGCCCATGACAGCGACCGACCCCTCACTCACTGCACTCGCCCAGGGCTGGTGCGCCCTCTCCCTGCTGCACGGAAGGATCGAGGCGCGTATCGAGCGCGCCCTGCAGACCGGCCACGGCCTGAGCGTGCGCGAGTACTCCCTGCTCGACGTGCTCAGCCGACAGCATGACGGTGAAGGGGGCCATCTCCAGATGAAGCAGGTCGCCGACGCGGTCGTCCTCAGCCAGAGCGCCACCACCCGACTGGTCACCCGGCTTGAGGACCGCGGGCTGCTGGAGCGCTATCTGTGCCCGACCGATCGCCGCGGCATCTACACGAACGTCACTGAGGCAGGACTCACTCTGCTCAAGGAAGCGCGGCCCACCAACGACGCAGCCCTGCGCGAGGCCCTCGACGAGGCGGCCACCAACCCCGAGCTGGCCCCGCTCGTACAGGTCGTCGAGTCACTGAACGTGCCCACGTAGGCTGCGAGCATGGGAGATCTTGAAATACGCGACGCCGTCGCCGACGACGTCCCCGCAATCGTCGCCATGCTCGCCGACGACCGGCTGGGCGCCCAGCGGGAGTCTCCGGACGATCTCACCCCGTATCTGGCCGCCCTGGACCGGCTCGCCGCCGACCCGAACCAGATGTTGGTCGTCGCCGTACTCGACGGCCGCACCGTCGGCACGCTCCAGCTCACCTTCATTCCCGGGCTCTCGCGACGTGGTGCCACCAGGGCGCTCATCGAGGGCGTGCACATCCACGCCGACGAGCGCGGCAACGGCCTGGGCACACAGCTCATCGAGTGGGCGATCGAGGAATCCCGGCGCCAGAACTGCAAGTTGGTCCAGCTGACCTCCGACAACAGCCGCACTGACGCACACCGCTTCTACAAGCGGCTCGGGTTCGCCGCCTCGCACACGGGCTTCAAGCTTCAGCTCTGAGCCCCATGTGGCCTGTTTCACGTGAAACAGGCCACCGCCACTGCCACACGGACCGCAACGCCCGCCTTACCGGCAGCGGCGCCCCGTGGCCGGCTAGCGGATCCCCCGCCATCCCTCGGGGTCCACTCCGCCGGGCACGGGAGCGCCCTCGTCGTACGGCTGCCGCGTGAACACGAACGACCCGAGGTCGAGATGGCTCACCGACCCGTCCGGACGCCGTACGGCCCGCAGAAGCTCTCCGTGGTAGTAGCCCTCCAGCCCGGTCCAGGTGCCGTCGCCATTGGTCCGGAAACGCGAACCGCGGCCGTTGCCGGCGAGCGGCCCCAGAGAGACGAGCCCGTCGGCCGTCACCCGCAGGCCAAAGGCATGGGTGCCCCAGTACCACTGCCCTGCCAACTCCAGCACGGACGGATCGATCTCGCGCAGCGGCCGCCACGGCTCGGGGATCCTCGGCTCGGCCTCGGCCACGATCCGGACGAGGTCGGCGCCCACCGCGCCGAGCAACGGACCGGAGGTGCAGTTCGCCAACACCACGGCGGCCACATCGTCCGCGACGCTGATCGTGAGGCTGGCCAGGAAGCCGGGAAGCGAACCGGAGTGACCCACCAGCAGTCGGCCGTGGCGGTATTGGATCTGCATGCCGAGTCCGTAGGTGATCCCATCCGCCACATCGGCCGCCTCGGCAGGCGCCGCGGGCGTCCGCATCTCACGCACGCTGTCCGCGCTCAGGACCCGTTCGTCCCCCTGAGTCAGAAAGACAGCGAACCGAGCCAGGTCGCCGGTGGTGGACCACAGCTGACCGGCCGGGGCCATCCGGCCGAGATCCTCGACCGGCTCGGGCAGCAGCGCGTCGGCCCAGGGGTGGACGGCCCATCCGCCCGCATGCGGGGCCCGGGGCCGGCCACTGGTGCGGTCGAGACCGAGCGGTTCGAGCACCTCCCGACGGAGCACTTCCTCCCACGGCGCGCCACGCACCTCCTCCACCAACGCACCCAGCAACGTGTAGCCCGGATTCGAGTAGTGGTGCCGGCGACCGATCGGATGTACCAACGGCTTTTCACCCAGCACATCGCTCAGTTCGGGGCGCAGCGCTCCGGGGGTCCGTTCCCACCAGGGAGCCGGTGACTCGGCAGCCAACCCGCCGGTATGCGCCAGCAGTTCGGCGATGGTGGCCTCCCCCACGCCGGTGCCCGGCAGATGCTTCTCCAGCGGATCGCCGAGTTCCAGCACACCCTCGTCCCGTAGCCGCAACACGAGAACGGCCGTGAACGTCTTCGTGATCGACCCGATCCGGTACTGCACGTCCTCATCCGGACCATGCCCGTCCACCGAGGTCCGGGACCCGTGCCACACGGTCCGCCCGTCCCGTACGACCGCGGCCACCAGCGACGGCGCCCGTCCCTCGGCCTGCGCCACGGCGATCCTGTGCAGCAACGCCCGTCGCGTGGCGGGGAACAGTTCTTCTGGAGATGTCGTCATGCCCCCAGTCCATCCTCCGGAGGCAACCACGTCGACTTCATTTCTTCCGTTTCACCGGCGGCCGATTCGTCGGTCGAGTCCACACTCGATGAACCGGCCTCCCGGAGCTCACCCGGGCGCTGCTGTCGCCGTCCGAGGCGCCGGATGCCGATGTGCGGGCGCGGCCGCGTCGGCGTCGGCAGGCTCCCGGGACCGTACGCCCGCCGTCGCCGACATCCTGGCGGCGTTGCTCAGCGAGAACAACCAACTCGTACGCCTGGAGGCCGCATACGCCCTCGCCCTGCGCAACGGCCCTCGCACCGCTGAGGCCATCGAACGGGTGGGGCCTCTCAAGGGAACAGGCAGCAACTCACGTATCGCCCTCTGACGTCGAGGGGCTGAGCGCTCAGATGTTGTTGGCGATGCGTTCGTGGTCTCGTTCACCCTCGCGGGTCTGGATACCGGCAGCGAGCAATTTGTGGGCGAGCTCGGTGACCTCGTCGCCGAACGCCGCGAACAGGGCCTCGTTCTCGACGGCATAGGCCGCGTGGGGGATCGGTTGCGCGATCGCGTCGACCGTGGTCTTGATAGCGGAGATCACTTCTGGCCGCAGGCCGGCGATCCGCCGGGCAAGGGCGTCGACGAACGCGTCGAGCTCGGCGGCGGGCAGAGCGCGGTTGATCAGGCCGTACCGCTCCGCCAGTTCCGCGCCGACGAGTTCGGCGCCGAGAATGAGCTCAAGGGCACGGGCCCTGCCCGTCAGGCGCGTCATGTTCACCGTGCCGCCGCCTCCGGGGAGGATCCCCATCAAGGACTCGGGCTGTCCTTGCCCCGACTTGCCGATCGCCGCGAACCGCATGTCCAGGTACATGAAGAACTCGTTACCGGCACCGCGTGCGAAGCCGGCGAGCTTGCCAATGGTGACCTGCGGCAGCGAACGGACCTCTTCGCTCACGGCCTGAAGGATGTTGAAGCCATCGGGGATGGTCGCGTCCGGTGCGGCCGCGATCGCGGCGCGCGTGGCGGCAGGCAGGGCATCCGGGTCGGTGAGGTAGGCCATGTCGCCGTGCGCGATGAAGAACTCCGGGTCGGCGCTCTCGAAAACGATGACGCGGACGTCGGCGTCATCGCGTACTCGGGCGATGAATGCCCGGAGCGACGGCAGCAGGACCGCGTCCATCAGATTGAGGGGCGGGTGGTCGATCGTCACTGTCGCAACCCCCTCCGAGACGTTGATCGTCAGGGCGGAGAGGTCGTCGTAGCTCATGGAGGGCTCCACTTCGATTGAGGCTCGCGCTTGATCGCGCTACCGGCCGAGGGCGTAGATGGCGCTTCCCGGCTTCATGTCTGACACTGAGTATCAGGTTACAAACTTGTACCCACATCTGCAAATGAGTGTGCTGCAGTACACTCGGTGTATGAGTTCCGCACCTGTCGGCACACGCGAGATCGGCCGTCACGCGGTGCGGGCCGAGCTGGCCCGCGTGGCGTTCAACCGGTTCTGCCTCACCGGCTTCAATCAGGTCACCTTCGCCGATCTGTCCGAAGCCGCCGGAGTGTCGCGAAGCACGTTCCTGCGCTACTTCGGCACCAAGGAAGATGTGGTGCTGTACGTCTTCGACCCGCTCGGCGACGTCATTGCGGACGCGCTCGACACCGATCGGGCCGACGAGGACGACTGGAGCAAGCTGCGCAGGGCTCTCGGCTCAGCCGTGACGTTCCTCCTGCGTGACGTCCAAGAACTCCTGACGATCCTCGGCCTCATCGAACAGACCCCGGCCCTGTGCGCACGGCTCAGGGAGAAGCAGGCCGAATGGCGCCCCGGGATCGTTGCCCGACTCCAAGAGACAACCGCCGCGGCCGGCGGGCCATCGGTCGTCGCGGACGTTCGCGTCGCGGCGGCGCTCGAATGCCTGTGGATCGTCCTCGGGCAGTGGACCGCGAGCGGCGGTCAGGATGACCTCGACGAACTTCTCGACGCGGCGTTCGCGGCCTTCTCAACCCCGGAACACCGGCAGGTGAGCACTCCGGCGTGATCCAAGCCGGTGGCGCTCAGTCGGTGAGTCGGCGGCAGCCGGTGAGACTGGGCGACGGTTGCAAGGGCAAGGACGCGCTCGGACTTGCCTTCGGAGCGTCGGTGCTCCGAGCCGGGGGTCTCACGGTGACTGCACACATGCCATCCACAGGCAGCCGGCTCTGAGACCCCACACCTCCCGCGATCAGGTCTGTGCCATGTCCACGAACCGCGAGTAGTGGCCCTGGAAGGCGACCGTGATCGTCGCTGTGGGGCCGTTTCGGTGCTTGGCGACGATCAGGTCAGCCTCACCCGCGCGGGGTGACTCCTTCTCGTACGCATCCTCGCGGTGCAACAGGATGACCATGTCGGCGTCCTGCTCGATGGAGCCCGACTCGCGCAGGTCGGAGACCATCGGTTTCTTGTCGGTGCGCTGCTCGGGACCGCGGTTGAGCTGGGAGAGCGCGATGACGGGAAGCTCCAGTTCCTTGGCGAGGAGCTTGAGGTTGCGGGACATGTCCGAGACCTCCTGCTGACGGCTCTCGGCACGTTTGGACCCGCCGGACTGCATCAGCTGGAGGTAGTCGATGACGACCAGCTTGAGGTCGTTGCGCTGCTTCAGCCGACGGCACTTGGCGCGGATCTCCATCATCGACAGGTTCGGGGAGTCGTCGATGTACAGCGGGGCCGCCGTGACGTCCGGCATACGGCGGGCCAGCCGGGTCCAGTCCTCGTCGGTCATCGTGCCGGACCGCATGTGGTGCAGGGCGACACGCGCTTCGGCGGACAGCAGACGCATCGCGATCTCGTTGCGGCCCATTTCGAGCGAGAAGATCACACTGGGCAGGTTGTTCTTGATCGAGGCGGCCCGGGCGAAATCCAGCGCCAGTGTCGACTTGCCCATGGCGGGACGCGCGGCGATGACGATCATCTGCCCCGGGTGCAGACCGTTCGTCAGGGAGTCGAAGTCGGTGAACCCGGTGGGCACTCCCGTCATCTCCCCGCTGCGCGAACCGATGGCCTCGATCTCGTCGAGAGCGCCCTCCATGATCTCGGCAAGCGGCAGATAGTCCTCGCTGGTCCGCTGCTCGGTGACCGCGTAGATCTCGGCCTGGGCCTGGTTGACGATCTCGTCGATGTCGCCGTCGGCCGCGTATCCCATCTGGGTGATGCGGGTACCGGCCTCGACCAGGCGGCGCAGGACCGCCCGCTCATGGACGATCTCCGCGTAGTACTCGGCGTTCGCCGCCGTCGGCACGGTCTGGACGAGCGTGTGCAGATAGGACGAGCCGCCGACCTTGTTGATCTCGCCGCGTTTGGTGAGTTCCGCGGCGATGGTGATGGGGTCAGCCGGCTCGCCCTTCGCATAGACGTCGAGGATCGCCTGGTAGATGGTCTCGTGAGCGGGCTTGTAGAAGTCGTGGCCCTTGAGGACCTCCACGACGTCGGCGATGGCGTCCTTCGACAGCAGCATGCCGCCGAGAACGGACTGCTCAGCGTCGAGGTCCTGTGGCGGTACCCGCTCGAAGGACGTGCCACCACCGTCCCATCCGCCGCTCTCCCGGCCGCGTTCGTGCTGCTCGTCCCGGCTCGGACCGGCATCCCCGCGGCGGCGGGAAGCAGGCAGACGATCACTGGGCCCGCTGTCGGCCCACGGGTCGTCCAAGGGCTCGGAAATACTCACCGAGCCACCTCCTCCCGTCCGCCGAGCGGACCTCGCCGTGCCTCTCTTTTGTACGGCACGGCACTGACAAATGAAGACGCCCAATTCCGGTTGTGACACGTCGGTTTTGTGAGGGTTCCGAGGCCAGTACGGCGGACGGGCGCCGGACCACGTTAGGCCCCTCGGCACCGTCAGCCAATCTGGTTATCCACAGGCCATGTGGACGACGGCCCCGATGCTGTGGAGAACCTGGCAAAACCTGTGCACGACACGGTGGACAGCCCTGTGAACAAGCCCCCACCCCTTCCATAGAAGCCCCTCTGACCTGCACGTTTCCCGTCCACCGGCTGTGCAGAAGAAAAACTTTCCCGGTCGGACCAAGATCGTGTCGAACAGTGCACGAGAGCACACTCCGTGACCATCGAAGTAAGGGACACAACTGCATTGCATCTCTTACCTGTGGACGATTAGATTAGCGCCCATGCCACAGGCTCCCGCGATACCCAGGGCCACTCTCCGACGGCACGACCGAGAGATTGTCGCACTGGCCGTTCCGGCCTTCGGCGCGCTGGTCGCCGAGCCGCTTTTCGTCATGGCGGACAGCGCGATCGTCGGCCATCTGGGCACGACGCAGTTGGCCGGCCTCGGTGTCGCCTCGGCCCTCCTGACGACTGCCGTGAGCGTCTTCGTCTTCCTCGCCTATGCCACCACGGCGGCGGTCGCCCGACGGGTGGGCGCAGGCAATCTCAAGGCAGCCATCCGCCAGGGCATGGACGGCATCTGGCTGGCACTGCTGCTCGGAATTGCCGTCATCGTCGTCGTCCTGCCGCTCGCCCCCGCCATCGTGGACCTGTTCGGCGCCTCGTCCACCGCGGCACCGTACGCGACGACCTACCTTCGGATCTCATCGCTGGGCATCCCGGCCATGCTGGTCGTGCTGGCCGCCACCGGTGTCCTCCGCGGGCTCCAGGACACCCGGACCCCGCTCTACGTCGCAGTGGCGGGCTTCGTCGCCAACGCGGCCCTCAATGTCGGACTCGTCTACGGCGCCGGACTCGGCATCGCCGGCTCCGCCTGGGGCACGGTCATCGCTCAGTGCGCAATGGCAGCGGTCTATCTCATCGTGGTCGTCCGGGGCGCCCGTGAGCACGGTGCATCACTACGGCCCGACGCCACCGGTATCAGAGCCTCCGCACAGGCTGGTGTCCCCTTGCTCGTCCGTACGCTCTCGCTACGGGCGATCCTCATGATCGCCACAGCCGTCGCGGCCCGGCTCGGAGACGCCGACATCGCCGCCCACCAGATCGTGCTGTCGCTCTGGAGCTTGCTGGCTTTCGCCCTCGACGCCATAGCGATCGCCGGGCAGGCCATCATCGGCCGCTATCTGGGAGCGGACGATCCACAGGGTGCTCGGGAGGCATGTCGCCGCATGGTGCAGTGGGGCACAGCGGTCGGAGTGGCCCTGGGGCTCCTGGTGGTCGTGGCTCGTCCGGTGTTTCTGCCCCTGTTCACCGGTGACCCCATCGTCAGGGATGCCGCGTTGCCCGCCTTGCTCATCGTGGCGCTGTCCCAGCCGATCTGCGGAGTGGTCTTCGTACTCGACGGCGTCCTGATGGGCGCGGGGGACGGGCCGTATCTGGCCGGGGCCATGGTGCTCACTCTCGCGGTCTTCGCCCCGGTGGCCCTGCTTGTGCCCGTGTTCGGCGGCGGGCTCACCGCAGTCTGGGCGGCCATGACGCTGATGATGACCATGCGAATGCTGACGCTCTGGCTGCGTTCTCGCTCCGGCCGCTGGGTCGTCACGGGCGCCACACGCTGAGGTTTCACGTGAAACACCGCGTGCTGCCACGTTTCACGTGAAACGCGCTCACCGCCAACGCCACACGGCCATGCGAGACCATGTAAAAGGGGCCGTACCCGTCTTGGGTACGGCCCCTTCTACAGCTGATCCGAGAGCAGCGATCAGGCCGCGATGACCTCGACGTTGACCTTGGCGGCAACCTCGGGGTGCAGACGCACGGACGTCTCGTGGGCTCCCAGGGTCTTGATCGGAGCGGACAGCTCGATACGACGCTTGTCGACCTCGGGGCCACCGGAAGCCTTGATCGCGGAGGCGATGTCGGCCGGGGTGACGGAACCGAAGAGACGGCCGGCGTCGCCGGAGCGGACGGCCAGACGGACCTTCACGCCCTCAAGCTGGGCCTTGACCTGGTTGGCCTGCTCGATGGTCTGGATCTCGTGGATCTTGCGAGCACGACGGATCTGCTCGACGTCCTTCTCGCCGCCCTTGGTCCAGCGGATCGCGAACTTCCGCGGGATCAGGTAGTTGCGAGCGTAACCGTCCTTGACGTCGACGACGTCGCCCGCGGCACCGAGGCCGGAGACCTCATGGGTGAGGATGATCTTCATGAGTCGGTCACCCTTCCCTTAGCGCGCGGTGGAGGTGTAGGGCAGCAGCGCCATCTCACGGCTGTTCTTGACGGCCGTGGCGACGTCACGCTGGTGCTGCGTGCAGTTGCCGGTCACGCGACGGGCACGGATCTTGCCGCGGTCGGAAATGAACTTCCGCAGCATGTTCGTGTCCTTGTAGTCAACGTACGTGACCTTGTCCTTGCAGAATGCGCAGACCTTCTTCTTCGGCTTGCGCACAGGCGGCTTCGCCATGGTGTTTCTCCTGTGTGATCAAGAAGTGTGGGTACGGCCCCGCCCCTGGTCCGGAATCTGGGATCCGAGGACCTAGAAGGGAGGCTCGTCCGAGTAGCCGCCACCGCCGCCGGAGCCACCGCCCCAGCCGCCGCCACCCTGCTGGCCACCACCGGCGGGAGCGCCGGTCGCCCAGGGGTCGTCGGCAGGAGCGCCGCCGCCCTGCTGGCCACCACCGGGGCCGCCGCCCCAGCCGCCGCCACCCTGCTGGCCGCCGCCACCGCCGCCGTAACCACCCTGGCCACCGCGGCCGCCACCACTGGTCTTGGTGACCTTGGCCGTGGCATTGCGGAGGCTGGCGCCGACCTCTTCGACGTCCAGCTCGTAGACCGTGCGCTTGACGCCCTCACGGTCCTCGTAGGACCGCTGCTTCAGCCGGCCCTGCACGATGACGCGCATGCCTCGCTGCAGCGACTCGGCGACGTTCTCCGCTGCCTGACGCCAGACCGAGCAGGTCAGGAACAGGCTCTCGCCGTCCTTCCACTCATTCGTCTGACGGTCGAAGGTGCGCGGAGTGGACGCGACGCGGAACTTCGCGACCGCCGCACCGGACGGGGTGAAGCGCAGCTCGGGGTCGTCGACAAGATTGCCGACGACCGTGATGACGGTCTCGCCTGCCATGGGGAACCTCTCGGCGGGTTTGCTCTGGCTGCTTGCTTGCTACTCGGATCCCGAGTTCAGACTGAGCGGAAGCTCAGTGCATCTCGGGGCGGAGGACCTTGGTCCGCAGGACCGACTCGTTCAGGTTCATCTGGCGGTCGAGCTCCTTGACGACCGCAGGCTCGGCCTGCAGGTCGATGACCGAGTAGATGCCCTCGGGCTTCTTCTTGATCTCGTACGCGAGACGACGACGGCCCCAGGTGTCGATCTTTTCGACCTTGCCCCCGCCGTCACGGATGACGGACAGGAAGTTCTCGATCAGTGGGGAGACAGCGCGCTCCTCAAGATCGGGGTCGAGGATGACCATCACCTCGTAGTGACGCATGTGGAACCCACCTCCTCTGGACTCAGCGGCCACGGTCGTTCCGTGGCAGGAGGGTTGTGATGCGTACGCAACGGTATCGGCCGCCACTGACGATCGGGGGTCCCGCCGGGACTCCCGCAGCGGTCCAGGCAGACACCGGTGCAGACCGTACACAGTACCCGGACACCGGCTTCCGGTTGAAATCCGGTCGTGGGAGCCGTCAATCTGTACACATCGGGTGTGTATGGCGCTACGATGCGCCGCCTTCCGCAGGAGGTGCCCTATGGCACAGGTATTGCGACCCAACACCGCCGGATCCCTCTTGGCCACGGACGACAAGCCCCATCCGCTCCAGGACGCCCTGCTCGCCGTGACACTGGTGCTCGGGCTGACGGCCTTCATCTCGTCGTTCTTTCACAGCCTGCACCTGCTCAGCTCCTGGACCGGTCTGGTGGGCATCCTCACCGGCGCCTGGGGGCAGTGGGTCTCGGAGACCACGCGTCAGCGGTTCGGTCTGGTATTGGGTCTCGGTGCCGCGGGCGTCGGCCTGCTGATCGGAATGGCACACGGCGGCCTGTTCGGCGGCGTCCTCTGAGCCGCGGACACCGTCTGCCGAACTCCATGTAAAACATCTCGGAACGCCCCGGCGGTGCACAGGCCGGGGCGAAGGTTCCGTACGGCCAGTCGGGGCGCCGGGAAGGCGCAGTAGGCTTCGGCGCGAGAGCCGGAGCCCCTGTACCCAGGGGGACACACCAGCCCGAGGAGCGCCCCGAATGAGCCTGACCCTGAGGACCATCAGCCGCGAGCAGCATCTGGCCTACATCCAGGGGCTGCAGGCGGCGAGCCACATGCAGGTCCCGGCCTGGGCAGACGTCAAGGCGGAGTGGCGCTCCGAGAGCCTCGGCTGGTTCGACGACCGTACGGGCGAGTTGGTCGGCGCGGGCCTGGTCCTCTACCGCCAGTTGCCCAAGATCAAGCGCTACCTCGCGTATCTGCCCGAGGGCCCGGTCATCAACTGGTTCGCACCCAATCTGGACGACTGGATCCAGCCGATGCTCGCCCATCTCAAGCAACAGGGCGCGTTCTCCGTGAAGATGGGCCCGCCGGTGATCATCCGGCGCTGGGAGGCCAACTCCATCAAGCAGGGCATCCAGAACCCGGATGTGAAGCGCCTGCGGGACATCGAGGCCGACTTCATCGAGCCGCGTGCCTTCGAGGTGGCCGACAAACTGCGTCGTATGGGCTGGCAGCAGGGCGAGGACGGCGGCGCCGGCTTCGGCGATGTCCAGCCCCGCTATGTCTTCCAGGTACCACTCGCGAACCGCTCCCTCGAAGACGTCCACAAGAACTTCAACCAGTTGTGGCGGCGCAACATCAAGAAGGCTGAGAAAGCCGGCGTCGAGGTCGTCCAGGGCGGCTACCACGACCTTGAGGAGTGGCAGCGGCTGTACGAGATCACCGCTGTTCGCGACCACTTCCGGCCTCGCCCGCTCTCGTACTTCCAGCGCATGTGGACGGCCCTCAACACCGAGGACCCCAACCGCATGCGGCTCTACTTCGCCCGGCACAACGGCGTGAACCTCTCGGCAGCGACGATGCTGGTCGTCGGCGGTCACGTCTGGTACTCCTACGGCGCCTCCGACAACATCGGTCGCGAGGTCCGGCCCTCGAACGCGATGCAGTGGCGGATGCTGCGCGACGCCTACGCGCTCGGCGCAACCGTCTATGACCTGCGGGGGATCTCCGACTCGCTGGACGAGACCGATCACCTCTTCGGACTGATCCAGTTCAAGGTGGGCACGGGCGGCCAGGCCGCCGAATACCTCGGCGAGTGGGACTTCCCGCTGAACAAGCTGCTCCACAAGGCTCTGGACATCTACATGTCGCGCCGCTGAGCGCACGTTGGGTGCTGCGATACCGTCGATAGCTCTCATACCTCTGATACACCGCAGCCACGAGAAAGGTTCCAGGTCCGGCCATGGCGCTCACGCTCTACGTCGACACCGCGCGCTGGCGGGCGCACCACAAGCACGTACAGGAGCAGTTCCCCGCGCTCGTCCCGGTCTGCAAGGGCAACGGCTACGGCTTCGGGCACGAGCGTCTGGCGGAGGAGGCCACGCGGCTGGGCTCCGACGTCCTCGCCGTCGGCACGACGTACGAGGCCGCACGGATCAGGGACTGGTTCGGCGGTGACCTGCTGGTGCTGACGCCCTACCGGCGCGGCGAGGAACCGGTACCGCTGCCCGACCGGGTGATCCGCTCGGTGTCGTCCGTGGACGGCGTGTACGGCCTCGTGGGCGCCCGTGTGGTCATCGAGGTGATGTCCTCGATGAAGCGGCACGGGATCAGTGAACGGGAGCTGCCGCAGCTGCACACCGCCATAGAGAACGTCCGGTTGGAGGGCTTCGCCATCCACCTGCCGCTGGACCGCACCGACGGCTCGGACGCCGTCGAGGAGGTCATCGGCTGGATGGACCGGCTGCGGGCGGCCCGGCTGCCGCTGCACACGATGTTCGTCAGCCATCTGAAGGCCGAGGAACTCGCCCGGCTCCAGCAGCAGTTCCCGCAGACCCGGTTCCGCGCTCGTATCGGTACCCGGTTGTGGCTCGGGGACCACGAGGCCACCGAGTACCGCGGCGCGGTCCTGGACGTCACTCGTGTCGCCAAGGGGGACCGTTTCGGCTACCGGCAGCAGAAGTCGGCCTCCGACGGCTATCTGGTGGTCGTGGCGGGTGGTACGTCGCACGGGGTGGGGCTGGAGGCCCCGAAGGCTCTGCACGGCGTCATGCCGCGGGCCAAGGGCGTGGCACGGGCGGGCCTCGCCACCGTCAACCGGAACCTTTCTCCATTCGTCTGGGGCGGCAAGCAGCGATGGTTCGCCGAGCCGCCGCACATGCAGGTGTCGATCCTGTTCGTGCCCTCGGAGGCGCCCGAACCGAGGGTCGGGGAGGAGCTGGTGGCCCATCTGCGGCACACCACCACACAGTTCGACCGGCTGATGGACCGCTGAGCGACCGCCTGAGACAGCCGAAGGGCCGTACACGGACTGCGTGTACGGCCCTTTTCTTGGCCCTGATACGCCCTGTGCCCTGAGCCGGTCCGTGCCACGGCCCGGTGACGCCCCGTGGCACGGTTACCTCAGCTCCATGGCACGGTAGGCCGGTTCACGGACGGCGGAGTGCCCGCATCCAGGGTCTGTTCGCTCAGAGCGAACGGTCTCTGGAGGACGACTGCCCGTCTACACCCCACTCCACCTGAGGCGCGTCGAAGTGGACGGCATGGCGTGGCGGACGGGCGGCGATACCGAGGACGAAGACGTCCTCCGCTCCGTCGAGCACGCCGCCGGAGGGATCGTCGTCTCCGGACCGGCGCACGACATCCCGCTCCGGCATGAGGATGTCCCGGACGATCATGGCGCAGAGGAACAGCGTGCCCAGCAGGTGCACCGCGATCGCCCAGTGGTACCCCTGGGCGGGCAGGCCCTTGTGGGCGTCTCCGCTGGTCGTGTAGGCGAGGTACATCCAGATCCCCAGGAAGTACGCCACCTCGCATGCCTGCCAGATCAGGAAGTCCCGCCACTTCGGCCGGGCCAGGACGGCGAGCGGCACCAGCCACAGGACGTACTGCGGCGAGTAGACCTTGTTGGTGAGGATGAAGGCAGCCACGATCAGGAAGGCGAGCTGTGCGAAGCGCGGCCGGCGCGGGGCGACGAAGGCTAGGGCCGCGATGCCGCCGCAGCACAGCAGCATCAGCAGCATGGCGAGTGTGTTGACCGTGTCGGTGCTGGGCGGGTTCGTCGAGTTCTGCGCCCAGATCAGCCAGAAGGAACCGAAGTCCACGCCCCGTTCCTGGCTGAACGTGTAGAACTTCGACCAGCCCTCGAAGGCGAAGAGCATCACCGGCAGGTTCACCACGAGCCAGGAGACCGCGGTACCGCCCAGGGCCTTGCCGAAGTCCTTCCATTTGCCCGCGCGCCAGCACAGGACGAGGAGGGGGCCCAGCAGCAGTACGGGATACAGCTTGGCGGCCGTGGCGAGCCCCAGGAGGACCCCGAAGGCTAGAGAGCGGCCCCGCGACCACATCAGCATCGCCGCGGCCGTCAGCGCGACCGCCAGCAGGTCCCAGTTGATGGTTGCGGTCAGGGCGAGGGCGGGTGCAAGGGCGACCAGCAGGCCGTCCCAGGGGCGCCTGGCGTGCGTGCGGGTCACACAGACGGCGATGACGGCGAGGCACACCATCAGCATTCCGGCGTTGACGAACCAGTACCACTGTTCCTGGTGCTGGATGCTGCCGCTACCAGGTGTGAGCCAGGCGGCCACCTCCATGAACACGCCGGTGAGGACCGGGTATTCGAGGTAGTTCATGTCGCCCGGGAGCTTGTCGAAGTAGGGCACGAGCCCGTCGGCGAAGCCGCGTCCCTGATAGAGGTGCGGAATGTCCGAGTAGCACGCATGCGTGTACTGCGAACTGGCACCGAAGAACCAGCCACTGGTGTAGCAGGGTGCCTTCTGGACCAGGCCAAGGGCGAACATGCCGATCGCCACCAGCGCGATCACCCGGACAGGCGTCCACCAGGACGTGCCGAGCAGGGCACGCCGGCCGATGGGGCCGCCGATCAGCTCACTGCCGGCCGCGGCGACCTTGTCCTCCCTGGTCGGCCGCACCGGCTCCGGCTCGTGCACGCTTGCGGGCGTCATCTCTGCACTGGGCATGGTGCACATCCTGCCGTACGTGCCTGGGAACATGCGGAGGGCCGCCGCACCTCAGAGGTGCGGCGGCCCATGTTTCACGTGAAACACCTCGGCAGGCAGATATACCGTCTACCGGTCACGCCCGGTGACTATCCGTACTGACCACCGAAAATACTGCCGTTTCCGTTGCCGTTGCCTCGGGTGTTGCCATTGCCGGTTGTCTCCGTGATCGTCGGACTCGGAGACGAACCACCGCCCGGGCCCCCGTTGCCGGTCCCGCCGGCGTCGCCGCCGCCGTTGTTGCTGCCACCCGTGCCACAGGTCCAGAAGTCACAGGTCTCGGTGGCACTGGGGCTCGGGGAGCTCATGGTCGGGCTCGGCGTCAGGCTCGGCGTCGGGCTCGACTCCTCACTATGAGTGGCCGACGGAGTCAGCGACGGGGTCGGCTCCGCATTGATCACCTCACCGATGGGTTCGGGGGTCGGGAACTTCTCCGGCTGCGAGCCCTGCAGCGCCTCAGCCATGTAGTCGTGCCAGATCTCGGCCGGGAACGAGGCACCGTGGATTTTTTTCTGGCCACCCGTTCCGTACATCTCCTCGAACGTCCGCTTCTTGTTGCTCGCGTCGTCGTCGAGGCGGAACATGCTGATCGCGGTGGACAGCTGGGGGGTGTAGCCGACGAACCAGGCCGACTTGTTGCCGTCGGTCGTACCGGTCTTTCCGGCCACATCACGGCCCGGCAGTTGGGCGGCGGTACCAGTGCCCTTGTCGACCACCGTCTTCAGCACGTCGGTGACGTTGTCCGCCACCTTCGCGGTGAATGCCTGCTTGGCTTCCGTCTTGTGCTGGTAGACCAGCCCGTCCTTGCTTTCGACCTTCGTGACCGAGTACGGCGAGTTCTGGCTACCGCTCGCGGCGAAGGTGGCGTAGGAGCTGGCCATGCGGATCGCGCTCGGGTCAGAGGTACCGATGGAGAACGACGGGTAGTCCGAGCTGGCGAGGCTGCTCTCCAGTATGCCCGCGTCCAACGCCGCCTGCTTGACCTTGTCGAGGCCCACGTCCATGCCGAGCTGAACATAGGCGGAGTTGACCGAGTCCTTCATCGCCTCACGAAGGTCGATCTTGTAGTCCGGCGCAGTACCGACGGAGTCGTTGCCGTCGTTCGTCTGCAGCCACTCCTTGTCGTCCTTGTCCGTCCAGACCGACCCGTCGTAGTTCTTGATCTTCAGTTTGTTCTTGCCGCTGTACAGGCTCTTGGGAGAGACGATCGTGCGCTCGTCCCGTGCTTGTGTCCCCTGGCCGTCGGGGTTCCGTACTCCCCAGTCCATCGCAGCGGCCAGCACGAACGGCTTGAACGTCGAACCCACCTGGGCACCGGTCGAGTCCGCGTTGTTGGTGAAGTGCTTGGTCGCGTCCTCACCGCCGTAGATGGCCTTGATGGCTCCTGACTTCGGGTCCACCGAGGCACCGCCGAACTGGACATGCGTGTCGGTCTTCGGGCGCTCATCGGGCTTGATGTTCGCCTTCTGGACCTTCGTGACCGCGGCCTCCAGCTCGTTGACCTTCTTCTTGTCGAAGGTGGTGTGAATCTGGAAGCCGCCCCTCTGCAGATCGTCGGAGGTGATGCCGGTCTCTTCGCTGTTGTTGGCCAGGTAGGACTTGGCCAGGTCGACCAGATAGCCGATCTGGCCGCTGAGCCGGCTGTTCGACCTCGGGTTCTGCCACTTCGGGAGAGTGGTGTACTTGGCCCGCTCCGCTGCGCTCAGATGGCCGTACTGGACCATCTTGTCGAGGGTGTCCTGCATCTGCGTCAGGGCGCGTTTCTGGTTGGCCTCGGGGGTGGCGGACGCGTCGAGCGAGGTCGAACCCGCCGGGTCGTAGTAGGTGGCGCCCTTCAGCATCGCCGACAGGAAGGCGCACTCGCCCGGGTTCAGATCCGCGGCGTCCTTGTTGAAGTACGCGCGTGAGGCCGCCTGGAGCCCGTAAGCACCCCGGCCGAAGTACGCCGAGTTCAGGTAGCCCGCCATGATCTTGTCCTTGGGGACCTGGGCGCCCACCTTGATCGCGACGAAGATCTCCTTGAACTTGCGGGAGACGGTCTGCGACTGGTCGTCCAGCATGGCGTTCTTGACGTACTGCTGGGTGATGGTCGAACCACCCTGCGTCTGACCACCCCGGGCCATGTTCAGGAATGCGCGCGCGATACCCGCCGGGTCGATGCCCTTGTCGGTCTCGAAGGTCTTGTTCTCCTGGGAGATGACGGCGTACCGCATCGCCTTGGGGATGTCGGCGAAGTTGATGATCTGGCGGTTGATCTCACCACCGGTGGCGACCATCACCGAGCCGTCGGACCAGTAAAAGACGTTGTTCTGCGCCTCCGCCGTCTTCGCGACGTTGGGCACGCTCACCATGGCGTACCCGATGCCCGCTACGGCCACCAGGCTCCCGAAGAAGCCGATGAACATGCCCGTCACGAGCTTCCAGGACGGCATCCAGCGGCGCCAGCCGTATTTGCCCGCGCGGGGGTAGTCGATGATCCGTTTCTTGCCGGGCGGGGCCGTGCGGCCCCGGCCGCGTCCGGGCCCGGTGGAGCCGCCGGGGCCGCGTCGGCCGGCCGGATCGGCTCTGCGGCGCCCGCCGCTGCTTCTCTGTGCCGCGCGGCGAGCCTCGGCACGGCCGCCGTATGGCCGCTCCTCGCCCCCTGAACCGTAGGACGTCGACCCGTGGGAGCTCGACGTATGTGAACCGGAATCCGGTTCAGGAGAGTCGGCAGGTGATCCGGTGGCGCCTCGCGGTGCCGCGCGGCGGCCGGGTGCCGAGCCGGACTGGCCGCGTCGGGCCGCGGCACGTCCGCCTCCCTGCGGCTGCGGCGGTTTGCGACGGTGCTCGCTCATCGAACGATTACTCCTCGGGCAGGCGCACCCTTGCGCGCCTGGAAACGGCGGCTGGTTTCCGGTCCCCCCGAAGTACGGATGCGGTCGTTCCTGCATTCACCCGTACTGCACCGAGGACGAGGACGCCCCCAGTCGTCACTTGGTTCCCGGCGGCGTGCATGCCGCACAGACTACGCACCGCCAAAACCCACCTAGCGTCGAAGTTCACCCCAAATCAGGCAAGTTGCTTCCTACGAATCGGTGATGTGATTCCGTTCACCGTTCTCCCTCTTGTCGCACGAGGAGCACCGTTCTATCGTCGTGATGTATCGAGTCGATACATCAGAGCGAGACAAGCGGGTAAGGCGGACGAGAGGAGGGATGATGAGCCGGCGCTCCGGCATCCTTGAGTTCGCCGTGCTCGGCCTGCTTCGCGAGTCTCCCATGCACGGCTATGAGCTGCGCAAACGACTCAATACATCACTGGGCGTGTTCCGAGCCTTCAGCTACGGGACGCTCTACCCCTGCCTGAAGACGCTGGTCGCCAACGGCTGGTTGATCGAGGAGCCGGGCAACACCCACGAGGACGCGCTGGCAGCGCCCCTCACGGGCCGGCGGGCCAAGATCGTCTACCGGCTGACGGTGGAAGGCAAAGAACACTTCGAAGAACTGCTCTCGCAGACGGGTCCGGACGCATACGAGGACGAGCACTTCGCGGCTCGCTTCGCCTTCTTCGGGCAGACGTCACGGGACGTACGCATGCGCGTACTGGAGGGGCGCCGCAGCCGGCTGGAGGAGCGTCTGGAGAAGATGCGCGTCTCGCTGGCCCGTACCCGGGAGCGCCTCGACGACTACACGCTTGAGCTCCAGCGCCACGGGATGGAGTCCGTGGAGCGCGAAGTGCGCTGGCTGAACGAGCTCATCGAGAGCGAGCGGGCCGGACGGGACCTGAAGGGTTTCGCCTCCGGGGGAACCGCTCAGCGCAACACCACAACTGGAGCGACGGGCGGCCTGCCCCGTCCCGGGGACACACCCGGGACGGATACGCCCGACGACACCGCCACGTGAAGCCCGCTCAGGGCCTCACTCGTACACACAGGGAGCAACCGGAATGGGTTCGGTTCGCGTAGCCATCGTCGGCGTGGGCAACTGTGCCGCGTCGCTGGTGCAGGGAGTCGAGTACTACAAGGACGCCGACCCGGCGTCCAAGGTCCCCGGGCTGATGCATGTGCAGTTCGGCGACTATCACGTGCGTGACATCGAGTTCGTCGCCGCTTTCGATGTCGACGCCAAGAAGGTCGGCCTCGACCTCTCGGACGCCATCGGTGCCTCCGAGAACAACACCATCAAGATCTGCGACGTACCCACCACCGGTGTCACCGTCCAGCGCGGCCACACCCTCGACGGTCTCGGCAAGTACTACCGCGCCACCATCGAGGAGTCCGACGCCGAGCCGGTCGACGTCGTCAAGGTCCTCAAGGACAAGCAGGTCGACGTGCTCGTCTGCTACCTGCCCGTCGGCTCCGAGAGCGCGGCGAAGTTCTACGCCCAGTGCGCCATCGACGCCAAGGTCGCCTTCGTCAACGCCCTCCCGGTCTTCATCGCCGGCACCAAGGAGTGGGCGGACAAGTTCACCGAGGCGGGCGTCCCGATCGTCGGCGACGACATCAAGTCGCAGGTCGGCGCCACCATCACGCACCGGGTCATGGCGAAGCTGTTCGAGGACCGGGGTGTCGTCCTGGACCGCACGATGCAGCTGAACGTCGGCGGCAACATGGACTTCAAGAACATGCTGGAGCGCGACCGCCTGGAGTCCAAGAAGATCTCCAAGACGCAGGCCGTCACTTCACAGATCCCCGACCGGGACCTGGGCGAGAAGAACGTACACATCGGCCCCTCCGATTACGTCGCCTGGCTCGACGACCGCAAGTGGGCCTACGTCCGTCTGGAGGGCCGCGCCTTCGGTGACGTTCCGCTGAACCTTGAGTACAAGCTGGAGGTCTGGGACTCCCCGAACTCTGCGGGTGTCATCATCGACGCCCTGCGCGCCGCGAAGATCGCCAAGGACCGGGGGATCGGCGGCCCGATCCTGTCGGCGTCCTCCTACTTCATGAAGTCCCCGCCGGTCCAGTACTTCGACGACGAGGCCCGCGAGAACGTGGAGAAGTTCATCCGCGGAGACGTCAAGCGCTAGACCACGCCGAAATCGCTCCTGCCAGGGCTGTGAGGGTCCCCGGGTCCATGACCCGGGGACCTTCCTCATGTGTGAGGCTGTGCCCCATGCCCGTCGTCCGTGATCTGCGCGTCCTGCTGCGCCTGCGGAACTTCCGTCGTCTGCTCTCCGTACGCCTGCTCTCCCAGGGCGCCGACGGCGTCTATCAGATCGGGCTCGCCACGTATGTCGTCTTCTCCCCCGAGAAGCAGACCTCGGCCGGTGCGATCGCCTCCGCGATGGCGGTGCTCCTGCTCCCTTATTCCCTGGTCGGCCCGTTCGCGGGTGTCCTGCTGGACCGCTGGCCGCGGCGCCAGGTCTTCGTGTACGGCAATCTGCTGCGCGCCGTCCTCGCGGCTGCCACCGCGGTCCTGATGATCACCCGTGTCCCGGACTGGCTGTTCTACGCCTCCGCGCTGTGCGTCACTGCGGTCAACCGCTTCGTCCTCGCCGGCCTGTCCGCCTCCCTGCCGCGTGTGGTCGACGCCGAGCGACTGGTGCTGGCCAACTCGCTCTCCCCGACCGCCGGGACACTCGCCGCCACCTTGGGAGGCGGTCTTGCCTTCGCGGTACGGCTGATGGTGTCCGACTCCGATGCCGCGGTGGTGCTGCTGGGCGCCGTCCTCTATCTGTGCTCTGCTCTCGTATCGCTCACCATGACACGGGAGTTGCTGGGCCCGGACCGGGGATCGCTGCAACCGCGCCTCGGGGTCGCTCTCGTCTCCACCGCGCGGGATCTGCTGGCCGCCGTGCGCCATCTCGCCGAGCCCCGCCGCCGGGAGGCCGTGTGGGCGCTGTCCGCGATGACGCTGATGCGCTTCTGCTACGGTGCACTGCTCGTCCTGGTGTTGATGCTCTGCCGGTACTCCCTCGCGGCCACCCCCGACGACGGCCTGCGGCTGCTGGGCCTCGCACTGGGGGTGTCCGGCGCGGGCTTCTTCACGGCCGCGGTGGTGACTCCCGGGGTGGCCGGACGGATCGGATCGGGCCGCTGGATCGCGGTGTGCGCCGCAGCCGCGGCCGTCCTTGAGGCCGCGCTCGGTCTGCCGTTCGCCACGGCGCCGATGCTAGTGGCGGCCTTCGCCCTGGGACTGACCACCCAGGGCGCGAAGATCGCCACGGACACGATCGTCCAGTCGTCCGTGGACGACGGCTTCCGAGGCCGGATCTTCTCCGTGTACGACGTCTTGTTCAACGTGTCTTTCGTGGGCGCTGCGGGAGTGGCCGCCCTGATGCTTCCCCCCGACGGCCGGTCGACGGCCCTCGTACTGATGGTCGCCGTGGTCTACGCGGCGGTCGCGGTGACCATGGACCGCTTCGAGCGCCGGAGAGAGACACACCGTTGGCACCAGGCCCCTCCGGACGAGAGCTCGCTCGCTTGAGCCTCAGGAAGTGAAGCTCGGCGTCGCCGGTCCGAAGTGATGCAGCGAGCCGCGATGTTTCACGTGAAACATCGCGGCTCGCTGCATCAGGAACGGGGTGATGTTTCACGTGAAACATCACCCCGTTCCGCAGGCTCAGTCCTGCCCGGCCCACCACTCCTTGAGCGCCGCCACGGCCGCGTCGTGCTCCATCGGGCCGTTCTCCAGCCGAAGCTCCAGCAGATATCTGTAGGCATTGCCGATCACCGGGCCGGGTCCGACTCCGAGGATCTCCATGATCTGGTTGCCGTCGAGGTCCGGCCGGATCGCGTCGAGCTGTTCCTGCTCCTGAAGCTGAGCGATGCGCTCCTCCAGTCCGTCGTACGCCCGAGACAGCGCGACTGCCTTCCGCTTGTTCCGGGTGGTGCAGTCGGAGCGCGTCAGCTTGTGGAGACGATCGAGAAGGGGGCCGGCGTCGCGGACGTAGCGGCGCACCGCCGAGTCCGTCCACTCCCCGGTGCCGTAGCCGTGGAAGCGGAGATGGAGTTCGACCAGCCGGGAGACGTCCTTCACCAGGTCGTTGGAGTACTTCAGTGCCGTCATCCGCTTCTTCGTCATCTTCGCCCCGACCATCTCGTGGTGGTGGAACGAGACCCGACCGTCCTTCTCGAACCGGCGGGTGCGCGGCTTGCCGATGTCATGGAGCAGGGCGGCCAGCCGGAGCGTCAGGTCGGGCCCTTCGTCCTCCAGGGCGACCGCCTGCTCCAGGACGATCAGCGTGTGGTCGTAGACGTCCTTGTGCCGGTGGTGCTCATCGCGCTCCAGACGCAGGGCCGGCAGCTCGGGCAGGACATGGTCCGCGAGACGCGTGTCGACGAGCAGGGCCAGACCCTTGCGTGGGTGAGCGGAGAGGATCAGTTTGTTCAGCTCGTCCCGGACACGCTCGGCCGAGACGATCTCGATACGGTCGGCCATCTCCTTCATCGCCCGGACGACCTCGGGGGCGACCTCGAAGTCGAGCTGGGCGGCGAAACGGGCGGCCCGCATCATCCGCAGCGGATCGTCGGAGAAGGAGTCCTCGGGGGTGCCTGGTGTACGCAGCACACGCTCCGCAAGATCCTCAAGACCGCCGTGCGGGTCGATGAACGCCTTCTCCGGCAGGGCCACGGCCATCGCGTTGACCGTGAAGTCACGCCGGACCAGATCGTCCTCGATGGAGTCGCCGTACGACACCTCGGGCTTACGGGACGTCCGGTCGTACGCCTCCGACCGGTAGGTGGTCACCTCGATCTGGTAGCCGTCCTTCTGGGCACCGACCGTGCCGAAGGCGATCCCGACCTCCCACACGGCGTCCGCCCACGGCCGCACGATCTTGAGGACGTCCTCGGGGCGGGCGTCGGTAGTGAAGTCCAGATCGTTGCCGAGCCGACCGAGCAGCGCGTCCCGTACCGAACCGCCGACCAGGGCGAGCGAGAACCCGGCCGCCTGGAAACGGCGGGCAAGATCATCGGCGACGGGGGCCACCCGCAGTAGCTCGCTCACCGCGCGCTGCTGCACCTGGCTCAAGGGAGTGGGAGAGTCTTCGTTGGCGTTCGGCACAACAGAAGAGGGTACGTGTCCCTGACCACCGGAAGCGCCTCCATTGAGCCCCGGTGAACATCTCCGTCCGTACCTGTGCAAGGGCAGCCATCACCCCGTAATCGCACTTTCCTCTTGTTACAGAGTATGCGGGACGGACCGACCCGGTTCCCCGATCTTGTGAGGTGGACCGCGGCACTTCCCCTCAGCGCGCATCGTTACCATGCGTGGACGCACATTGCGACGACCACTGACGACGACGAGGGACGGGCGAGCGCGTGGCCGAGGCGGCAGACTTCCAGGGGACGACTCCCTCACCTGCCCGCCGGTGGCTGCGGCGCACCGGGGCGCTGCTCACCGGTGTGCCCCTGCTGGCGGGTGTGCTCCAGCTGCCCGCGGCGGTGCCCGCACAGGCCGCCTCCTCCGTGGGCACCGTGTCGGTCGCCGTGGACTCGCTCACCCCCAGCGCGCCCGCCGAAGGGGACACGCTGACCGTGTCGGGCACGGTGACCAACCAAGGCAAGCAGGCGGTCACCGACGCCCATGTGGGACTGCGCGTGGGCCCGTCGCTGACCACCCGCTCCGCCATCGACAGCGTTGCTGAGCGATCCGCTGACCCCCAGGGGATCTACGGCTCCGAAGTCGGCGACAAGTACATCGAGAACTTCGCCAAGCTCACTCCAGGGGTCGCCGAGCCCTTCACCCTCTCCGTGCCCGTCGACCAGCTCGACCTCGGTCAGGACGGCGTCTACGAGTTCGACGTCTCCCTCTCCGGCCAGACCTCCGCTCAGCCCTGGGAGCAGGTCCTGGGCATCCGACGGACGTTCCTGCCCTGGCAGCCGGCGGAGGCCGGCACCCGGACGAAGACGACGTTCCTGTGGCCGCTGATCTCCACCGTCCACATGACAGCGAAGACCGGTCCCGGTGAGCACCAGACTCCGGTCTTCCTCAACGACGATCTCGCCCAGGAGATCTCCCCCGGCGGCCGCCTGAATCAGCTGGTGGCGCTCGGCAAAGGACTGGACGTCACCTGGGTGATCGATCCGGACCTGCTGGCCTCGGTGGACGCGATGACGCGCAACTACCAGATCCAGGGCGACGGCGGCACCACCACGGCCGGCACTCACCAGGCGGTGGCCAAGCAGTTCCTCTCCGACCTGCAGAAGGCGGTGGCCGACAAACAGGTCGTCGCCCTGCCCTTCGGTGACCCGGACCTGGCCTCCCTCGCCCACAACGGCACGAGCGTCACGGGCTCGCTCAGCCATCTCAAGGACGCCACGGACGTCGCGGCCACCACGGTCCAGACAGTGCTCCACGTCACACCGAGTACCGACTTCGCATGGCCGGTGGACGGTGCCGTGGACCCGTCGATCATCAAGGTGGCCACGTCCGCGGGCGCGGACAAGGTGATCGCCCGCAGCGACAGCCTCCAGGAGACCGGCGGCCTGCCCTACACACCCTCCGCCGCCCGCCCGATCGGCGGCGGCACCACGGCGGTCGTCGCCGACGCGCGGCTGTCGACGGCGTTCAAGGGCGATCTGACGAAGGCGGGCCCGGCCACGCTCGCCGTGCAGAAGTTCCTGGCGCAGAGCCTCGCGCTCAACACCCAGACGACGAAGCAGCGCAGCATCGTCGTCGCCCCGCAGCGCATGCCGACCGCGAGCCAGGCCCAGGCAATGGCCCAGGCGGTCATCGCATTGGAGGGCTCGAACTGGTCCCAGTCGCAGGAGCTCACCGCCGCGGCCAAGGCCAAGCCCGACCCGGGCGCCACCACGAAGATCCCCTCCACGTCCGCCTACCCCTCCTCGCTGCGCAAGAAGGAACTGCCGCGGACGGCCTTCGAGCAGATCGCACGCACGCAGGACAAGCTCGACAACTTCCAGGTGATCCTCACCGACAGGTCCCGCGTGGTGACCCCCTTCGGGCGGGCCATAAACCGGGAGATGTCCACGTCCTGGCGCGGCAAGATCCGTGCGGCAGACAGCTTCCGGCAGGGCGTGGAAGCCTGGCTCGACGAACTCATCGACCAGGTCAAACTGATCGACAAGTCGGAGACGAAGCTCTCCGGCCGCAGCGCCACCATCCCGGTCACCGTCCAGAACAACCTGGTGCAGGGCGTCGACCGCCTGGTCCTGCGGCTCACCTCGACCATGCCGACCCGCCTCAGCGTCGGCGGCAAGGCATACACGGAACAGCCCGTCGACGTCTCCGGCGGCCACAGCCAGTCCGTGAAATTCACCACCTCGGCCAATGCCAACGGCCGGGTCACCGTCATCGCCCAGCTCTACACGGAGGACGGCCAGGAGTACGGCGCTCCGGTCAGCTTCGACGTGAAGGTCACCGAGGTCACCCCCACCGTCATGCTGGTCATCGGCGGCGGCGTGCTGCTTCTCGTCCTCGCCGGTTTCCGGATGTACACGCAGCGCAAGCGCAAGGCGGCCCGGCAGGCCGAAGAGAGCGGATCCGACACCCCGGGGGAGAACCCGGAGGGGCCGGAGAACCCCGAGGGCCCCGGGGACCGTCTCCAGGAGAAGTCCGACGCCGGTTCCGGGGCCGGGGACCCGGAGCAGCCGAGTGACCCGACGCCGGACACCGCATCGGAAAGCGTCGACCCGTCCGCAGCGGGTGAGAGAGTGGACCGTTGAGCGATGTCGTGGCCGGTGGGCCCGGGGACGATGAGGTGGGGTAACCATGAACGCGCCGTACGACGGTGACCGTGGCCAGGGCTCGGGCGGCGGGGGGGGGGGCCCCCCGCCCCCCCCCCCGCCCCCCCCCGGGGGGGCCCCCCCCCCCGGGGGCCCGCCCCCCGGGGGGGCCGGCCCCCCAGCCCC